>CAZGWV010000036.1:18510-31217 GCA_964529555.1 uncultured Rhizobium sp. | reverse complement strand
CCATGGGCGCCGGCACGGATGTCGCCATCGAGAGCGCCAGCGTCACCCTGCTGAAGGGCGACCTGACCGGCATCGTCAAGGGCCGCGCCGTATCCAGGGCAACCATGGCGAACATCCGCCAGAACCTCGCCTTTGCTTTTGGCTACAACGCGCTTGGCATTCCGGTCGCCGCAGGCCTGCTTTATCCCTTCACCGGCCAGTTGCTGTCACCCATGCTGGCGGCGGCGGCGATGGCGCTCTCCTCGGTATCGGTCATCGCCAACGCGCTGCGCCTGGGAGCCGCCAAATTCTAGGCCAGCCGATTCTGGTGCGCGATTCTGCGAGCATCAGACAGTCGGGATGATGGCTTTGGCCGAACAGCACCACATCCTCGCGCTGACGATTTTCCCTGACACATCTCGGAAGCCGCGCTTCAGGTCGCGATCATGCGCGCCAGGTCGCTGGCGCTGGCCAAGCTCTCGATGTTCATCGTGGCGTCGATGACTTCGGACGCGCGGGCGCGGCCCAGCACGGGCCACATCAGTTCCATCGCCTTGGTCATAACGTCTTCGCGCGTCATCGGGTGGGACGGGAAGCCGCGGACGAAGGGCACATGGAGTTCGTGACGTCCCGTGCGGCTATCCACCAGCCTCACGCGGGCGGGCTCCTCGCGCGCCTGCCCTGCCGGCGTCTCGAGATCGGGGGCATGGACCACGTCCATCTTCTTCATCAGTTCGCGCACGCGCGCGTCGGTGTTGAAGCGCACACGGTCCTGCGCGGAGACGAGATCGAGCCGTCCATCGATCAGGATGATGGAGGCGAGATATCTCAGGTTCAGCGCCGGCATCTCCGCATTTCGGAAGGCTTCCCAGCGACCCGGCATTTCCATGACGATGCTCTCGACCGTCTCGGGCGATGTCTGCGGCAGGAGTTCGAGCAGCGCCTGCACGGCCGGCTGCGTCGGGCCGCCGACAGGATAGCGCTTGTAGGCCGTGTGGTGGAGTTCCGAGCGGGTCTCCAGGTCTTCGATCAGATAGAACGGATCATGGTCGGCGCCATCGCTGAACGCCTTGTGGCGCATGTAACCGCCTGGATTGTCGAAGCAGTCGGTGACGCCGGTGTAGCCGGCTTCCACCATCAGCGCGGCCTCGATGCCGTTGCGCGCGCCAACGCCTGCGAACACGAAGGTTTTCTCGACATGATCGTTGTCGAGCAGCCATTGCCACGACCCCGACGCCTGCTGCGCGGCATAGGACATGACGAGCGCGACCTGCTCCGGCGTCAGGTTCAGCATCGAGGCCGCCGTCGCCGCGGCGCCGAAGCAGGGGCCGATGCCATGATTGGCGAGGCCCGAATCATAGAGCGTGCGGACGCCGAGCGCCTTGGGAAGGCGACCGCAGAGCTCATACCCGGCGATACAGGCGCGCAGCACATCGTGCCCGGAGCCGCCGCGATTTTCCGCCAGCGCGAAAGCGACGCCAACGACGGCGGGGCCGGGCTGCACGAAGGCGGAGGGAATGAAATCGTTGATCTCCGAGCCATGAACAATCATCGCGCTGCCGAAGGCCGCATCGACCAGACCGACGCGCTCCTTCGTGGCCAGCATGGTCGCCCCGTTCTTCGCATCGGCGGATTTTGCGAGCGCATATTTGCGGCCGAGCACGGCGGGCTCGAGATCCTTGCACGACACCGCCGCCGCCAGCGTATCGAGGATGTGGCGCTTGCCGAGTTCGAGAAACTCCGGGTTGACCGGCGCGGTGCGGATGTTGGCGATCCAGGCGCTGATCGTGGGCGTGAGCAGCCGGCCATCGCCGCGCGGCGCGCGTGGCGGGACGGGTTCCTCCCGAGATTGCGGCGCGGCCGGCGCAATTTGCGCTTCTGCGGCTCCCTGCCCCGGCGCGGACACGCAACCGCCCAGCACGGCGCCGAGCCCGAGCGCGCCGACGCCAAGCGCCTCGCGGCGGCTGGGCGGCGTGTGTGGCGGTGCAGACGGCTTGGTCATTTCGATCTCCCGGCCCGGCCAGCGATCCGGCCCTTCTTGTGGACATGAGTAACAGCAATTTGCCGTTCGGATAGACTGCCAATGCTTTACAGCAGGAGCGATCGGGGCGAACAAGACACAACAAGAAGAAGACGTGGGAGGTTCTGGATGCGCATGACCCGCAGGGGACTCTTGCTGGGCGCGGCAGCCAGCCTCGGCGCGTGCGCCGGCATTCCCACGCTCGCGCAATCGAGCGGCCTGCCGCTCGCGGAAACGGCGCAGGGCAAGGTGCGCGGACTGGTGCAGGCGAACGGCGTCACGGCGTTCAAGGGTATGCGCTATGCGACGGCTGCGCGCTTCATGCCGCCCGTGGCGCCGCCATCGTGGGCGGGCGTCAAGGACGCGTTCGACTATGGCGACCAGAGCCCGCAGGCGCGCAGTTCGCTGGCCCATGCCGGAACCGCGATGTCGGACGACTGCCTGCGCATCAATGTGTGGACGCCGGGGCTCGATCATGCACGGCGGCCCGTGCTGCTGTGGTTTCATGGCGGCGGGTTCGAGGCGGGATCGGGCTCGAGCGCGCTTTACGATGGAACGCGCATGGCGAAGCGCGGCGATGTGGTGGTGGCCACGATCAACCACCGGCTCAACGTGTTCGGACATTGCTATCTTGGCGGCGTGCTGGGCGATGAGTTCGCGCGGTCAGGCAATGCAGGCTATCTCGACCTGATCGCGGCGATGAAATGGGTGCGCGAGAATATCGCGGGCTTCGGCGGCGATCCCGACAATGTGATGATCTACGGCCAGTCGGGCGGCGGGCGGAAGGTGAGCCTCTGCTATGCCGGCCATGATGCGCAGGGCCTGTTCCACAAGGGCGTGGTGCAGAGCGGATCACATCTCAAGGTGCAGACGCCGGAGCGGGCGAATGGCCTCACGGAGGCGCTGCTCGCTGAGCTGGGCATCGCGAAGGCGGACGCGCGCAGGCTGCAGACCGTGGATATCGAGGCGTTGTCGGCGGCGCAGCGCAAGGTGATCGGAGCAGCCGGCGCCCGCTTCTCGCCCATGCTGGATGGCAAGAGCTTCACCGCGCATCCCTTCCTGCCCGACGCGCCTGCGATCTCCAGTCACCTGCCCATGATGCTGGGGACGACGCGAACGGAGCTGACCAACCAGATGGGCCGCGAGCCAGGGATTTTCGACATGAACGAGGCGCAGGCGAAGGAGCGCCTCAAATCCTTCATCGACGCGAAGGATGTCGATGAAGCTTTCCGCACTTTCCAGGCTTCACGCCCGCAGGCGAACGCATCCGAGGTATTCTTCACCATCGTGTCGGCGCGCGGATATTGCCGCGACCAGACCATCATGGCCGAGCAGCGCGTGAAGGCGGGCGGGCGCGGCAAGACCTATGTCTACCGCCTGATGTGGCGCCAGCCTGTCGAGGGCGGCCGGCGCGTGTCGCAGCATTCGCTGTGCCTGCCCTTCATGTTCGACAATGTCGCGGCGGGCGAGAACATGACCGGGCCGGATACGGATGAGACGCGCGCCATGGTCGACAACATGGCGAACAGCTGGATCGCGTTCGCGCGCACCGGCAATCCCAACAATGCCAGCATTCCGACGTGGGAACCGTACGACCTGCAGCGACGGAATACGATGATGTTCGACGTTCCAAGCGCGGCGGTTGACGATCCGCACAAGGCCGAGCGCGAATTCATGGCCCGCTATCCAAGCCAGCAGGACGGCGGCGTCGCCCTGCACCGGCAAGCGATGGACTGAGACACAGGTTACGGGGAGAGACCGCGATGATCATCCGCACCAGCTTGCTCGCACTGGCCACGGCGCTCGGCGCTGGCCCGGCCCTCGCCCAACAGGCGCCGACAGGGCCGCGTCCCGCCACAACCGCTGCGGCGGATGAAGGCGCGTCCACCTCCACGCCGCGACACGCGGCGGCGCAGGCGGCGGGCTACCGGGCGCTGCACCTCTGCACGGCGACCTTCTCGTCCGGCCTGCCGCAGGACATCATCGATCGCACCGGCAGCGGCCAGACCGCGAAAACCAACGAGACGAAAATCGACGCCGCAGCAAAAACCGTGACGGTCAAATTCGCGGACGACATGGAGCCGCGCATCGCGGCGTGGCGGCCCGGCCTTGGCTGCACGCAGCTTCCCATCGGCGCGACGATGGAGGCGGCGAAACACCTGCCGCGCCTGCCGGAATCGCTTGCGATCCCGAATCTCGACGCACAGAACTGGCCGATGGGCGACGCCAACGCCACGGCGAAGCTTGCCGCCGCGCAGGAGAAAGCCGTCTCCGCCGTGCTCGACGACGCATTCCGCGATCAGGAGGGCGCGTACAAGGGCAATACGTGGGGCGTCGTCGTCATCAAGGACGGCAAGATCGTTGCAGAGCGTTATGCGCCGGGCTGGGGCGTGCATACATCCTCGCGCACCAATTCGATGTGCAAGAGCCTCAGCGTCTCGCTGGTCGGCATCGGCGTGCAGCGCGGCCTGCTCGACATCCACGCGAAGGCGGCGCTGGCGGCATGGCGTAAGCCGGGCGACCCGCGCGGCGAGATCACGCTCAACCACCTCCTGCACATGGCGAGCGGGCTCTATACCGAGAGCGGCCGCAATCCTCAGGGCGAGATCTACGGCTCAGGCGCGCCGGCGTCCGAAGTGTCGATGAGCAATATCGTCGATGCCAGGCCGGGCGAGCGTTACGTCTACGCAGGCTCGGACACGATCCTCGCGACACGGGCGGTTCGCGAGGCGTTCAACAACGACGCCGAGTGGATCAGCTTCCCGCATCGCGAACTTATGTGGAAGCTGGGCATGACGCGCACGCTGATCGAGACCGACTGGACGGGCGATTTCATCACCTCGGGCCAATGCTGGTCGACGGCGCGCGACTTCGGGCGTTTCGGCCTGCTCTATCTCAATGACGGCGTGTGGAATGGCGAACGCATCCTGCCCACCGGCTGGTCGGACTATGTCTCGACGCTCGCTCCGGCCCAGCCTGCCTCGCGCGCGCGCGGCGGCGCAGGTTATGGTGCGCAGTTCTGGATCTATGGCGGAATGGAGGGCCTCCCCGACATCGCCTACTCGCCCGGCGGCGCACTTGGCCAGTATGCGATGATCATCCCCGAAAAGAACGTCATCATCGTGCGGCGCGGCCTTGATCGCGGCGAAGGCTTCAAGCTGGCAAAATTCTCGGCGGACGTTCTGAAAGCTCTGGGTCTGTAGATGCTGACGCGCCGCTCGCTGATCGGATCAGCCCTCGCAACGACTGCGCTAACCGCATGCGCCACGTCGCCCGGCATAATCGCAACGCCTGGGCCGGGACGCGGACCATGGCGGCAGTCTACGCCTGAAGCACATGGGCTTCAGCTCGCAGCGCTTGAGACGGCGGCAACGCAGTTGGCGGCGCCGGGCGAGCGTCAGGGTCTGGTCGTGATCCGTCATGGCGAACTGGTGTTCGAACGCTACTGGGCCAACGCCTGGGCGCGCGCCGTTCCCGAATGGCGCAACGTGTCATTCTCCGCGGGCAAGTCGTTCGGCGGAGCGATGGTCGGACGGGCGGTGACGCTGGGCCGGCTCAACATCGACGAACTGACCTCGAAATACCATCCCGCCGCAGTCTCAGGCTTCCGGCCGCAGACACGCATCCGCCACCTGCTGACGATGACGTCCGGCGGCACGATGAACATGAAGCCGTCGTCGATACCGCCGAAGAAGCTCGACGACACGACGCCGCCGGGGCCGGGCGTCGAATACGAATGGTACAAGGAGCCCGAACGCGGCACGCCGCCCGGCTATGGCGCGACCATCCAGCCCGGCGAGCGATTCTTTTACGATGGCGCCCCGGCCGATCACCTCGCCGATATCGTCACGGCGGCCACAGGCAAGACCAGCCATCGCTTTATGATGGAAGACGTGATCGCCCCGCTTGGCTGCGAGAACTTCAACTATCAGCGCGAAGGCGTGGACGCCAGGGACAACATCCGCATTGGCGGATCGATCACCCTCTCCTGCCGCGATCTTGCGCGGCTGGGGCAGCTCTATCTCAACAAGGGACGCTGGGGCGATGAGCAGCTGATCGATGCGAATTATATCCGCGACGCGGTGAACCCATCGGCGCACAATCCGGCTTACGGCTATCTGTGGTGGCTCAACCGTTCGGGCCGCACGCCGGGCGCGCCGCGCTCCATGTATTTCGCGGCGGGCGCGCGCGGGCAGTTCTGCTTCGTATTGCCCGAGCATGACATGGTGATCGCCACCATGGGCTTCGGCGCGACCCAGCTTTCAGCGCCGGATGCGTGGAAGGCGCTCGCGCCGGTTCTCCCGCCAGTCTGAGGTATCGTGATGAGAATGCTCGCGCTTGCATCCGCACTGGCCCTGTCAGCCTGCGCTAGCCCGACCGCGCTGGACAATGCACGGCAGGATGGCGCTGCGCGCTTCCTCATCGGAACGGAGAATGACGGCGTCGCCGCCTATATCGGCGTGCCGTTCGCAACGCCGCCCGTGGGCGACCTGCGCTGGGCGCCGCCCCGGATGATCACCCGGCCCGATTACGCCGTGAATACGCCGGGCATGCCCTGCCTGCAGCCGACGCCTGCCGACGGCAGGCCGAATGGCGGCGGCGTCAGCGGCGCGTCTTCGGAAGACTGCCTCTACCTCAACATCTGGGCGCCGGTGAACGCGAAGAACGCGCCCGTCATGCTGTGGCTCTATGGCGGCGGCGGCACGATGGGGTCTGGCAATGTCTCGACCTATGACGGAACGAACTTCGCGCGCGATGGCGTAATCCTCGTAACCGCGAACTACCGCCACGGCGCGCTCGCTGGTTTTTCGCATCCGGCCGTCGAAAAAGCGAACGGGACCACCGACGCCAACTTCCACCTGCTGGACGCGATCACAGCCCTTCAATGGATCAAGGCCAACGCCGCAGCGTTCGGCGGAGACGCTGGCAACGTCACGCTGTTCGGCGAGTCAGCCGGGGCGACCATTGTCGCCAACCTGATAACGTCCCCACCGGCAAAGGGCCTGTTCCAGAAAGCCGTGATCGAATCCACCGGCTCCCTGCCAACGCCCGGAACGACACTGGAGCGCGCGAAGGAACTCGGTGCGGCCTTCGCAACGGCTCACGGCTTGCCGGGCAAGGACGCCACCATCGAGCAATTGCGCGCGATCCCCGCCGACGCGATCATGGCCCACGCCGCGACGCGCGGCGGCCTGCGCACGATCATCGACGGCGCGACCAAGACGCAATCGATCATGGATGCGTTCGCGGCAGGAACCGCAGCGGACATTCCGATGATCATCGGCACCAACAGCGACGAGGGTCGCCTGAGCGGCACACAGCGCGTGGCGACACACGCGATGACGGGCGCGCCGGTATTCCAGTATTTCTTCGACTACGTCCCGCAGGTGCGCCGCGCGGACAATCCGAATGGTGCGCCGCACGCGGCTGAAATTCCGTTCGTGTTCGATACGCTGGCGCTCGACCGCCGCATCGGCGGACAGGTGACGGCGGAAGACCAGGCGGTCGCCGATCTGGTTCACGCCTGCTGGGTCGCGTTCGCGAAGCAGCCAGCATCGAGCCGCACCATAACCTGCCCCGGCTTCAACTGGCCGGCGCGCACCGAGGCCAATGGCCGGACCGTCGCGATCTTTCAGGCAACCCCTTCACTCGGCAAGGCGCCGGACCTGCGCTCGCCGCCCAATGGCGCAGCGCCCGGCCCGACCAGCCGCGACGAAGATTAGGTCATCCGCTCGACGATGATCGCCGGCGCCATGCCGCCGGCGGCGCACATGGTGACAAGGCCGCGCTTGAGGTCGCGGCGTTCGAGTTCGTCGAGGATCGTGCCGATCAGGATCGAGCCGGTGGCGCCGATGGGATGGCCCAGCGCCATGGCGCCGCCATTCACATTCACCTTGTCGCGGTCGAGCTTGAGGTCACGGATGAATTTCTCCGCGACGACGGCGAAAGCTTCGTTGATCTCGAACAGGTCGATATCGTCGAGCGTGAGCCCAGCCTTGGCGAGCGCCTTGCGCGCGGCAGGCACAGGCGCATTGAGCATCAGCGTGGGGCTGTCGCCCATGTTGGCGGCAGCGATCACACGGGCGCGCGGTTTTAGGCCATGAGCTTTCGCGTATTCGGGCGACGCCAGCAGCAGGGCGGCGGCGCCATCGACCACACCCGATGAATTGCCAGCGTGGTGGACGTGCTCGATCTTGAGGTCGGGATGGACCTGGCGGATCAGGCCGCCATAAGTTTCGCCCTGCTCGTTCAGCGGAAATTCGGCCAGCGCCTCGAAGGCGGGCTTCAGGGCGGCAAGCCCCTCCAGCGTCGTCTGCGGACGCGGAAACTCTTCGCGGTCGAGCGCGAGGGAGCCATCCTCCTTGTGAACGGGCACGAGGCTCTTGTCGAAATGGCCGTTGCGGATGGCGTGGTCGGCGCGCTTCTGGCTTTCGAGGGCGAGCGCGTCGAGCGCTTCACGCGGAATGTTCTCCAGCGTGGCGATGGCGTCGGCGCAGACGCCCTGATGGCTCTGCGGATGATGTGCACGCAGGCGCGTATTGCCCGCGTCGATGAAGGGCGGCGCTTTGGGATCGGCGATGGCGGCGGTATAGCTCATCATCTCCGTGCCGCCCGCAATGGCGAGTTCGGCCATGCCCGACATGATGGTGGCGGCGGCAAGGTTCACCGACGTGATCCCCGATCCGCAGAAGCGGTCGATGGTGAGCCCGGAGGCGCGCACGTCATAGCCGGCATCGAGCGCGGCCATGCGGCCAAGATCGCGCCCCTGTTTTCCGACCTGGGTGGACGTACCCCAGATGATGTCATCGACATCGGCGGTGTCGATGCCCGTCCGCTCGGCGAGCGCCTTCAGCACGGTGGCGCCCAGATGCTGGGGGTGCATGTCGGCGAGCGCGCCCTTGCCGACGCGACCGATGCCGCGAGGCGTGCGGCAGGCGTCGATGATCCAGGCTTCGGTCATGGCGTTGCTCCCGGTTTTCGCGTTGTTTTGACCAGCTTAGCGGGTATGACGCGGACGGAAAGTGCATCGTGGCCGCATGACGCC
Source organism: uncultured Rhizobium sp. (assembly GCA_964529555.1). Taxonomy (GTDB): domain Bacteria; phylum Pseudomonadota; class Alphaproteobacteria; order Caulobacterales; family Hyphomonadaceae; genus UBA7672. Next base: position 22,173 of record CAZGWV010000036.1, on the reverse strand, counting down.
ACGACAGATGTCAGGTGCGGCGATATGGCTTTGGCCATGACGAGTTGCGATGTCCTCGTAATCGGCGCGGGAGCGGCCGGGCTGATGTGCGCCATCGAGGCGGGGCGGCGCGGGCGCAGTGTCATGGCGATCGACCACGCCAAGAAGCCAGCGGAGAAGATCCGCATCTCGGGCGGCGGGCGCTGCAATTTCACCAACCTGCATGTGACGCCGAAGCAGTTCCTGTCCAGCAATCCACATTTCTGCGTCTCGGCGCTGAAGCGATACACGCAGCACGATTTCATCAAGCGCGTGAGCGAACGCGGGATTGCCTTCCACGAAAAGACGCTGGGCCAGCTGTTCTGCGACGGCTCGGCGACGCAGATCGTCGACATGCTGCTGGAGGATCTGAAAGCAGTTGGAGGCGAGCTTCGGCTGGGCGTGGAGCCGGGTTCGGTTGAGCGCGCTGCGGAAGGGTTTCACGTGAAAACTTCCGCGGGCGAGATCGCGTGCCGCTCGCTGGTGTTGGCGACAGGCGGGCTGTCGATTCCGAAGATGGGGGCGACGGGCTATGCGTATGAGATCGCGCGCCAGTTCGGGCTGAAGCTCGTCGCGCCGCGCCCTGCCCTTGTGCCCTTTGTGATGAACGAGCCGGCGTTGGCGCCGATTGCGGAATTGGCCGGCGTCTCGGTGGAAGCGCGCGTGTCTTGTGGTGGCGCAAGCTTTGACGAGGGGATGCTGTTCACGCATCGAGGGGTGTCGGGGCCAGCGATCCTTCAGATTTCATCGTACTGGCGCGAGGGTGAGGACGTGGTGATCGATCTCGCACGCGGGCGGGATGTGTTCGCGGAGTTGAGGGCGGCGCGGCGCGAGCGGCCGAAGCAGCAGCTCGACAATGCGCTGGCGGCATTCGCGCCGAAGCGGCTCGCGGACCAGGTGGCGGCGCGAACATTCGGGACGGCGCGGCTTGCTGATCTTTCGGATGCAAAGCTGCGTGAAGTGGGGGCAGCGCTGAATGCGTGGCGCGTGAAGCCCGATGGCACTGAGGGCTGGCGCACGGCGGAGGTGACGCTGGGAGGCGTCGATACGGATGGCCTGTCGTCGAAGACGATGGAGGCCAAAGCTGCGCCGGGGCTGTTCTTCATCGGCGAGTGCGTCGACGTAACGGGCTGGCTCGGCGGCTATAACTTCCAGTGGGCGTGGAGCTCTGGCTGGGCCGCCGGGCAGGTGGTTTAGGGCGGTGGAAGATCGCCTCGCGCATTGTTAAGCACGGCGGCCACGGTTTGAGCGGGATCAACGGTGTCATGGGGAGCATATTGCGCCCGATGGAGAGGCACGGGGAAAGTCGGCGTGCGGATTTTTCGAGTTTCCTACAAATCCTGAAGCGAGAGCCTTGAGACTGCTCGCGAAGATTTTTCTGTTTCCTACAGTTTAGCGGCGCGAAGGGCGCGACTCACCCGCCCCGCTTGCGCGGCAAGCGAGGGAGAAAAGGCGCAGATGGCGGACAATCAGAACTCGATGTCGAGTTCTTCGATTTCAACAGGCTCGGCTTTGGCTTCTTCGGCCCATTGCCGCATGGGCGCCCAGCTTATGACGCGATCGCGGTATTCGGCGGCCTTGCCCTCAAGCGCCACGTCATAGGTGACGAAGCGGGTGCAGACGGGGGCGTACATGGCGTCAGCCAGTGTGGGTGTGTCGCCGAAGAGCCACGGGCCGCCATATTTATCGAAGCATTCGCCCCAGACGGTCAGAACACGGCGGATATCCGCCTTGGCGCCGGTGAAGACGCGGAAGCCCGGATAGCGGGCGCGCAGGTTCATCGGCAGGGCGGAACGCATATTGTAGAAGCCGCCATGCATTTCCCCGATGATCGAGCGGGAATGCGAGCGCGCCTTCTTTTCCAGCGGCAGGAGGCCCTTTTTCGGGAATTCCTCTTCGAGATACTCCGCAATGGCGAAAGTGTCCCAGATGCTGGCCCCGTTATGATCCAGCCGGGGCGTCAGGACGGTTGAGGACAGCAAAAGAAGCTCGGCCCGGTTGGCCGGATCGTCGGTCGAAACGCTTTCAACCTCGACCTTTAGCTCCGCCAGCTGGCAAAACAGCCAGGCCCGCAGAGACCAGGACGAGTAATTCCTGCTCGAAATCGTTAGTTTAGCGCCCGCCATGACGGCACTTTCCTTGCCCTTAATGTGTCTATGCAATCGTATGTCGCAGTGCAACATGTGTGGAATTAGGCTTCCTTAACGAAGCTCTCGTGGTCACGCATCTGCCTAAGAATAGAGCGCGCCTGGATATGTGGTATCACATTTACGAGGCCCAGATGCAGGCTTCAGCGCCGTTTCGCGCTGCTGCTCTGGCCGCCCTCCAGATGAGACCGGCGCTTAACGGCGCCGGCGACAGCCTTGTCGTGCGCCAGATGATGGCGACGCTGGAGATGGCCAGCCGCGCCAAGCTGACCCACACGTCGCAGCCCTTCGGCATCACCTCGGTAATGGTCGAAAACCGCGAGTCGCTGGTGGTCGAGGAAACCGCGCTCGACCTGCCGTTCGGCCGTCTGCTGCACTTTCGGAAGGACATTGACGCGCCCCAGCCCAAGGTCGTGATCGTCGCCCCGCTGTCCGGCCACTTTGCGACCCTGCTGCGCGACACCGTGAAGACCATGCTGCAGGACCATGACGTCTACATCACGGACTGGAAGAATGCGCGCGACGTACCGCTGGCGCAGGGGCGATTCGGGTTCGAGGACTATGTCGATTACCTGATCAAGTTCATGGAGCACCTTGGGCCCAGCGCGCACATCGTGGCGGTGTGCCAGCCCTGCGTTCAGGCGATGGTGGCGACCGCCGTCATGTCCGAGCGCAAGCATCCGTGTACGCCGGCGTCGCTGACGCTGATGGCCGGGCCCATCGATTGCCGGATCAACCCGACGGCAGTGAACAAGCTGGCGACGGATCATCCGATCGAGTGGTTCAAGTCCAACCTGATTTCCACTGTGCCCTTCCCGCTTCCGGGCTGGGGGCGGCGCGTCTATCCGGGCTTCATGCAGCTGACCGCGTTCATGGCGATGAACCCGGAGCGGCACCTCGACCAGCACAAGACGCTGTTCAGGCACCTCGTCGAGGGCGAGACGGACGAAGCCGAGAAGATCAAGGCTTTCTATGACGAGTATTTCGCGGTGCTCGACCTGTCGGAAGAATTCTACATCGAGACGGTGGCCTGGGTGTTCCAGGAGATGCGTCTGCCGCTGGGCCGCCTGAAGCATCGCGGGCAAGTGGTCGACTGTACGAAGATCACGCGCACGGCGATCCTGACGGTTGAAGGCGAGCGTGACGATATCTGCGCCGTTGGCCAGACAGCCGCCGCGCACGAGTTGGCGACCAAGCTGCGCCCGCACCTGCGCAGCCACCACCTGCAGCCCGGCGTTGGCCATTACGGCGTATTCTCGGGCCGCAGATGGCAGAACCAGATCTATCCGACCGTGCGGTCGGTGATCCTGTCGACGGAATAGGCGTTAGCCGCCCCGCCTCTCGCACACCTGAGGCGAGTTGCGGAAGATGGATCGGCGAGCCCGATGCCTCGTCCTTCGCCCTCCGAGACGCCGCCTGCTGCGGCCCCTCGGGGTGAGGAGGCTCAGTTCGCCTGTTCGCCCGGCAGCGTGCGCGTGGCGCGGATCGCCAGCCGCTC
>CAZGWV010000036.1:0-18410 GCA_964529555.1 uncultured Rhizobium sp. | reverse complement strand
CTCAGTTCGCCTGTTCGCCCGGCAGCGTGCGCGTGGCGCGGATCGCCAGCCGCTCGGCGCCGGCCTCGCTCAGGATCTCGATCAGGCTCCAGAATGCATCGGTGGAAGCGCCGCCGAAGTCGATGACCAGGGCATCGGGATGGATGGCCAGAGAATGGATGACGTCTGGCGGCTGCGTTGCGCCCGGCGCGATGCGGCGCTCGTCGGGATCGTACCAGTGGTCGAACCAGTCCTTCAGGCGGGGCGCCATGTCGCCGGCGATGTCGTGGACGATTTCGATGTCATCCCAGTTGAGCGCTTCGATGCGAATCGAAGTGTCGCCAACCGCGCCGTCGATGGGATCGAATTCCAGCTGCTGGTCGGGGACCAGTTCGGCGATCACCGAGGCATCCAGCTCGCCCTCAATGCTGGTGGCGAAATCCACGCGGTAGTGGGCGCCGTAGAGATGGGGAGGGGCGGCTCGCCTGGTCGGCAGCTCGGCCGCGCCGGCGGGGAAGTTCGCGAACTGGCTGCTCAGGAAATCGACCAGCTGGTCGACATAGAGCTGACGCGCCAGGCTGATGAGTTCGTCGCCATCCATGGCGCGACCCTTACGGCAGGGATGAGGCCGCGCCAATGCCCCGCGCGAACGGGAAAGGCCCGGCCTTGGCGCCGGGCCTCCTTTGTTTTCTTGCCCTGCCCTCAGACGAGCGGGACGTTGGCGATGTCGAGATAGATCGCCGCGAAGTGGCAGGAGGCGGCGGCGACGACGAAGCCGTGCCAGATCGCCGAGTTGAAAGGCAGCTTCTTGTTGACATGGAAGATGACGCCGATCGTGTAGAGCACGCCGCCCGCCGCCAGCAGGGTAAGGCCGACGGGCGACATGGCGTGGATCAGGCGGTCGATGATGGTCAGCACCGCCCAGCCGAGGCCGAGATACAGCATGATGAAGGTGCGCGGGCTGTTGCGGCGGACCAGCAGGTTCATTGCGATGCCGGCCAGCGCAACCAGCCAGACGAGGCCGAGGACCGTCCAGGCCAGCGGGCCATCGAGCTTGGCGAGCATGAACGGGGTGTAGGAGCCCGCGATCATCAGGAAGATGCCCGACAGGTCGACCCGCTCGAGGATGCGGCTGAGTTTCTGGTTGGTGTTCGAATTGTAGAGCGCCGAGGCGCCGAGCATGGCGAGGAGGCCGGCGGAGTAGATCACCAGCGCGGCGGTGACCTTCACGCTGCCCGACGAGGCGGCGGTGGCGATGAGGAAAACACAGCCGGCGATGGCGAGGACGATGCCGACGGCGTGGACGATCACGTCGGCCAGCCACTCGATGCGGCGCGTCTGCGGATACCAGAAGGCGGCGGCCGCTTCGGTCTGGGCGGGAGTGAAGTTGGTGCTCATATCAATCTGCCCTTCTGCCTGGGGCCTTGGGTTGAATGTGCGGACCGGGTCAGCGGTTCCGATGCGAGCATTGGGCCAGACAAGACTGGCGCGAGTTGGACCCGATTGCGGCGAACCGCATGCGGACGTCCTTCATGTGGGAACGCTTTCGCCATCAGCATGAACCCGCATTCAGTTTCGACGCGGATCGACGGCGGAGTGTGTCTTCTGCGCAGCGGTTCCTGAACTTCGCGACAGGATCGAGCTGCCCGTCCGGCTGCATTCGCGGCGCACCCGGCACTCGAATCGGATCATCGCATACGGACGTTGAGGGACGACTCGTCCGATCGGTGCAATTTGCCGGATTGGCACAACACCCTCGTCGCGCGAATGGGCCGGGACGACGCGCCGCCGCCGCCAGCCGCTCGAGAACGGGGCGGACAGGCGGGGGTCTGTATCGGCAAGCCCGATTGCCTCGGCCCCTGCACCGCCCTACTCCCACGGCATGAGCGATCTCTCCCACTGGACGAAACGGCCTACGCCCGGCGAGCAGGCGCTGGCTGGCGCGCGGGTGCGGCTGGAGCCGCTCGACTGGGCGCGCCACGGGGCGGCGCTGTTTGCCGCCGTGTGCGGCGAGGCCAATGACGGACTCTGGCGGTGGATGCCGGCGGGACCGTTCGCGGCGCCGGATACGCTGGCCGCTTTCCTCGGGGGAGCACGCGAGAAAGAGGGCTGGCGGACGCTGGCGATCCGCGCCGCCGCCAGCGGCGAGGTGCTGGGCATGGCGAGCTATATGCGGATCCGCGAGGCGCATGGCAGCGTGGAGATCGGCTGCGTGACGTTCGGGCCGAAGCTAAGGCAGACGGCTGAGGCGACCGAGGCGCTGGCGCTTATGGCGGCGCATGTCTTCGAGCTTGGCTATCGCCGTTATGAGTGGAAGTGCAATTTCGGGAATATTGCCTCGAAGCGGGCGGCGGAACGCTTCGGTTTCCGGTTCGAGGGCGTGTTCCGAAACGACATGGTGATCAAGGGGGAGTCGCGGGACACGGCCTGGTATTCGATCACGGACCAGGAATGGCCCGCCCTGCATTCGGCGCTCGGCCACTGGCTTGCCGATGACAATTTTGCGAAGGATGGTTCCCAGAAGCGGAGCCTTGAGTCGTTCCGTGCACAATAGCGGCAGACCCGATGATCACCGGCCTCGACCATGTTCTGATCGTCTGCACGTCGGTGGACGAGGCCGAGAACACCTATTCCGCCCTTCTGGGCCGGGAGCCTGACTGGCGTTCGAGCGATCCGGGCGGGTCCTCGACCGTGATCTTCCAGATGGAGAATATGGCGCTGGAGATCATGGCGCCGCACGGGGGCGGGCCGCTCGCGCGGCGGCTGCACGCCATGATGGAGCAGGAAGGCGCCGGTCTGAAGTCGCTGATCTTTTCGTCGGACAATCTCGCGGACGATCGCGCCCTGTTCGACCGGCGGGCGTTGAAGCCCGACGAGATCACGGCCGGGGAAAGCGTGAACCCCTATGCCGGCACGGCGCGTTACTGGTCGCGCTTCCGGCTGGACGAACAGGCGACGCACGGCGTGCGCATCTTCGCGCTGACCCGCAAGACGCCGGACCCGATAGCCTATAAGGCGCTGAAGCCGGATGCGATCAGCGGGCTGGACCATGTGGTGATCAACACGGCCAACCCCGACCGGGCGGCGGCGCTTTATGGCGCGCGGCTGGGCCTGCGGATGGCGCTCGACCGATCGAATCCCGACTGGGACATGCGGCTGCTCTTCTTCCGCATAGGCGGGCTGACGGTCGAGCTGGCGCACAAGCTGTCGGCCGGGCCGGGCAACCAGCCGGACAAGCTGTGGGGCCTGTCGTGGAAGACATCCGATATCGAGGCGACGCACGCGCGCATGATGGCGTCCGACTTTGCCGTAACATCGATCCGGCCGGGCCGCCGGGCGGGAACCAGGGTGTTCTCGGTGCGCGACAAGACGATGGGCGTGCCGACGCTGGTGATTTCGGCCGAGGCGTAGCCTCGGTCGGGAGCAGGGAATCGGGAATAGGGAGCAGTTGCCCTTCGGCGCAGCGCGAGTGGATCTACTACTCCCTATTCCCCATTCCCTACTCCCTGCTCTATATCGGCCCCATGAAACCCTTCACGACCCTCACCGGAACCGCTGCGCCGCTGCCGATCGCCAATATCGATACGGACCAGATCATTCCCAAACAGTTCCTGAAGACCGTCTCGCGGGAGGGTCTGGCCAAGGGGCTGTTCTATGATTTCAAGACCAATCCCGACGGAACGCCCAACCCGGACTTCGTGCTGAACAAGCCGGCCTATGCCAAGGCGTCGATCCTGCTGGCGAAAGAGAATTTCGGCTGCGGGTCTTCGCGCGAGCATGCGCCGTGGGCGCTGCTCGATCAGGGCCTCGGCGTCGTCATCGCGCCGAGCTTTGCCGACATCTTCTACAACAACTGCTTCAAGAACGGGCTCTTGCCTATCGTCCTGCCGCGCGAAGTCGTGGACCAGCTGATGGCGCAGGCGGGCGGGCCGAACCATGTGTTCAACATCGACCTCGCCGCCCAGACCGTGACAGCGCCGGATGGCAAGGTCCACGGCTTCGATATCGACCAGGGCCGCAAGGCCAGCCTGCTCGCCGGGCTGGACGATATCGGCGAGACACTGCAGCATTCGGGCGAGATCACAGCGTTCGAGGAGAGGCGGAAGCTTTCCCAGCCATGGCTATCGTGAACCGCCTCTGGCCTGCCGCCTTCGTGCTGGCGCCTGTGCTGATGCTGGCGGCGTGTGGCGATGCGACTGAGGGGCCCGAGGCTGGCGCCCTGACTGAAACCGCAGTGGCCGAAGTCGAAGTCATCGATCCGAAAGCGGCGGCGGAAGCCGCGAAGGACAAGGCGGAAACCGACAAGCTTGCCGAAGCAAGGCCCGCCTTCGATGCGGCGCTGGCGACGGGCGACCCGATGGCGATCAGCGAGCTCGCTGACGCGGGCAATGCCTGGGCGCTTCTTCATCGCGGCAAGGAACGCCGCGCCAGCCACGACTTCATGCTGCAGCAGGGCGGCTTCGAGGACATGGAAGCGGCAGCCGAGGCGGGCCTGCCCGAAGCCCTGATGTGGGTGGGGCGGCGCAAGGCCTATGGCGTCGAGGGCTACAAGCTGCAGCCCAATTCCGGCCTGAAGATGATGGAGAGCGCGGCGCGGCGCGGGAATCTCGAGGCGATGGTGGCGGTCGCGGAAATGTACGAGCAGGATGCGTACATGCGCGACGCCAAGAAGGCCCGCGACTGGTATGCGCGCGCCGCTGGAGCGGGCTCGACCCCGGCGAAGGAAGCGCTGACGCGGCTGAATGGCGGGGCGGAGCCGGCTGAAGGCGTGGAGCCTTAGGGCCGGACTCTGCCGAGATGGCGCAGCATGCCGAACCAGACCCCCACCTGTCCGCCCCCTTCCAGCCTCAACTCGCGTCGTCCTGCACATGCAGCGCGTGCAGCACACGGTGAAAGACCGGCGCGAGCACGATGCCGGACACCAGCACCAGCACGAGACCGCAGCCGATGGCGTAGATGCCGGCGAACATCTTGCCCGCATCGGTGTGAAGTTCGGGGGCGACCGGGCCCATGCCGCCAAGCAGCATCGCTGAATTGAGGAAAGCGTCTATGGGCGCCATCTGCTCTGTTGCGATATAGCCCCACATGCCGATGGCCAGCGCCACGAGCACCATGACGACGGCCGCCAGCGTGTTGGCGAGCAGCCGCGCCGCAAAGCGGCTGGGCGAGGCCAGCGGCTTGCCCTTGTCGTCGAAATTGAACAGCGCCATCGCAACCCTCCCGCTTCCCGGCAGGCGAAGCATACCTGCCTGCCGGGTGGGGAGGAACGCCCGTTGTTCTTGACTTATCGGGCGGCGGTGGCGGCGGGGGTTTGGCCCCTGCTCTCTTTTGTCGGCTTGGGGTCGGCGGCGGGATAGCTGCGGATGGCGGCAGGGATGCCGACCTCGAACGGCGTGGCGTCCGACCAGAAGCGGCGGGCGAACTTGGCGGCATCGACATGATAGGGGCGGTCCCAGGTGAAACGCATCTCGATGCATTCGCGCAGGAAGGTCGAGAATACGCCGAACGCACGCAGCATGAGCGTGGGCATCGCCATCGTTTTGAGGTCTGCGCCGATCGCATCGGCGCCGATCTGCAACAGCTCTCGCACGGTGTGGACAGGCGCGCACGGCACATGCCAGGCCTGGTTGAACGCATCGTCAGGCGCATCCAGCAGCGTCACGGCGGCGCGGGCGATGTCTGGCACATAGGCGAAGGCGTGAGGGGTGTCGGCGCTTATGACGAGTTGGGCTGTCTTGCCCTGCGCGATGCGCGCGAGCGCGGTGGCGCCGATATGCGAATTCATCACGCCGGGGCCATAGAAGTCTGGCGCGCGCAAGGCGGCCCAGCGCACGCGGCCGGCGCGGGCGGCGGCCTGCCACATGCGTGTCGCCTCGGCGCGGGCGGCAGGCTTCACGCCGTAGGAAGTGAGCGGCATGTCTTCGTGCAGCGGCGTATCCTGCGGACCGTACATATAGAGATTGTCGATCTGGACGATGCGAACGTTGGCGGCCTCGGCGGCGGCGAGCAGGTTGCGCATCGCTTTCGGCCACGCCTCGCGCCAGACCTTGCCGCGGTATTCGAAGCCGATGGTGACGACGGCTTGCGTGGCGCCGGTCATTGCGCTGCGGACCTGCGCGGCGTCGAGCACGTCGCACGGCATGAAGGCGACGCCGGCGGGAAGACTGGCGGGGCGCTTGCGCTGGACGAGGCGCACGGGCGTTCCGCGCGCGGCAAGGCGGGCGATGGTCGCCTCGCCTGTCGGACCGTAACCGAACACGGTGACGAGGCCGGACTGGTTCTGCGGGGCGGTCATCGCTGTCTCCTTCTTTGTTGACAGGAAGGTAGCGTGGAGGCGATCATACCAGAAATGCATAGTTGGTATTTTTGATATGCGTGATGTGCATCTACCTGGAATCGACCTCAACCTGCTGCCGGCGCTCGAGGCGCTGCTGAAGCGGCGCAATGTGAGCGAGGCGGCGCGCGATGTGGGGCTGTCGCAGCCGGCGATGAGCCGGGCGCTGGCGAGACTGCGAGATGTGCTGGGCGATCCGCTGCTGGTGCGGGCGCCGGGCGGCTATGCGTTGAGCGCGCGCGGGCAGGCTCTGCATGGGCAGCTGGTGACGGCGCTGGATCAGGTGAAGGCGGTGTTCCGCGATCCGGGGTTCGATCCCGCGCGGACGGAGCGCACGGTGCGGATCGTGGGGCTGGATACGCATACCATCCTGATGGCGCCGGCGCTGATGGCGCGGCTGGCGCAGGAGGCGCCGGGGATCGATGTGCGTTTTGAGGGGTACACGCCCAACATCGTCGAACGGATGGAGACAGGCCAGCTCGATCTGGTGTTCGCTCAATCGAGCACACCATTGCCGCCGGGCGCACGCAGCGAGTTCATGGCAAGGGACAGGCTGGCGCTGGTGCTGCGGGCGGGACACCCGCTGGCGAAGCGCAAATGGTCGATCGAGGACTATGCCCGCGTGAGCCATGTCGGGATTTCGATCTTCGGCGATGCGGGTTCGGAACTCGATGCACAGCTGGCGGTGGCGGGGGTGAAACGGCGCGTGGCGCTGGTGACGCCGCACTTCATGGCGGCGCTTTCGGTGGTGGCGGGGACCGACATGGCGACGACCGTGGGCCGTGCGTTTGCGGGGCCGTTTGCGGGGCCGCTGGGGCTGGTTTTGAAAGAACCGCCGCTTCCGCGCACCGATCTCGACATGACCATTGTGTGGAGCGAGGTGCGGGCGGCAGATCCTGTCCTTGCCTGGATGCGCAAGGTGATCGGCGACGTTGCGCGCGAGACGATGGCAGCGCCGCCGGTTCGGGTTTCCCGCGCGCGCGAAAGGGACTAAGACCCCCTCGCGAAGCGAGACGGATGGCTGCCCATGACGACCAAAAACCAGACCCTGCTGCTGCTGCCTGGCGATGGCATTGGCCCGGAAGTGACCGAGGAAGCCCGCCGGGTCGCCTCCCACGTCGCGCCTGATCTCCAGATGGAGGAGGCGTATTTCGGGGGCGTTTCCTACGACCATTTCGGCACGCCGCTGACCGACGCGGTAATGGCGCGGGCGCACAAGGTGGACGCGATCCTGATGGGCGCGGTGGGCGGGCCCAAATGGGACAGCGTCCCGCGCGACAAGCGGCCGGAGGCGGGCCTGCTGCGCATCCGCAAGGAGCTGGACGTTTACGCCAACCTGCGCCCGGCCTTCTGCTTTCCCGCCCTCGCCGGCGCTTCGGCGCTGAAGCCGGAACTGGTCGAGGGGCTCGATATTATGATCGTGCGCGAGCTGACCTCGGGCGTCTATTTCGGCCAGCCGAAGACGATCGAAACGCTGCCCAATGGCGAGCGCCGTGGCGTCGATACGCAGAGCTATACGACCAGCGAAATCCGCCGCGTGGCGGCGCGGGCGTTCGAAATGGCGCGCGGGCGCAAGCGCGACTGCAGATTCTCGGGCGTGCTCAGCTGCGAGAAATCCAATGTGATGGATTCGGGCCTGTTGTGGCGCGAGGAAGTGACGAAGCTGCACGCCGAGCAATACAGCGACGTGAAGCTCGATCACATGCTTGCCGACGCCGCCGCGATGCATCTGGTGCGCGCGCCGAAGGACATAAACGTGCTGCTCGCCGACAACCTGTTCGGCGACATTCTCTCGGACGAAGCCTCGATGCTGACGGGATCCATCGGCATGCTGCCGTCGGCCTCGCTGGGCGAGCCGGGCGTGCCGGGACTTTACGAGCCGGTGCACGGATCGGCGCCGGATATCGCGGGCAAGGGCCTCGCCAACCCCATCGCGGCGATCCTGTCGCTGGAGATGGTGATGCGCTGGAGCCTTGGCCGCACGGAAGTCGCCGACCGCATCTTCGCGGCGGTGGACAGGGCGCTGCAGGACGGCGCGCGCACGGCCGACCTCGGCGGTACGCTGAGCACGCGCCAGATGACGGATGCGATCCTGAAGCATCTGTAGAATTTCGCGCCGCGAACGGAATCGACTCGACTTGGCCTTGGCGAGGCGCTAGAACATTTAGAGAACAATGAGGCAGGCCATGGCGCATCTGAAGATCGATTATGTGGAGTTCGGCAGCCGCAACATCGGCGGCACGACCGGCTTCTTTGCCAGGGCTTTCGGCTGGACGTTTGCGGACTATGGGCCGGAGTACCAGGCGCTGGCCAATGCCGGGATCGATGGCGGCGTGTTCGCGAGCGCTGATGAAGCGCTGAAGCCGCCGCTGGTGATCCTGAAGACGGACGATCTCGCCGAGGCGGAGAACGCCGTGAAGCAGGCCGGCGGCGTGATCACGCAGCCGGCCTTCAGTTTTCCGGGCGGCCGGCGCTTCCACTTCCGCGAGCCGGGCGGCAATGAGATGGCGGTCTGGAGCGAGACGTAGGAGTCAGGGCGGGATCGGTTTGAGTGGAGGCACGGCTCCATGCCCGCTCATCCTGACGAACATCAGGACCCAGGACTGCCGCCGCGGCTTGTTCCGGCTTGCAGCTTCAGGCCTGTTCGCGTTGCATCACCGTTCCTGGATGCTGATTTTCGTCAGCATGAGCGGAACAAGGCGAGCGGACAAGACGAGGCGATTCAACCCTGATCGATCAGGCCCTATGGCCGGTTGGGCGGCGTGGTTTCAGCGATGTGCTCGCGGGCCGCGTCCTTCCAGCTTGCGCCGTTCGGGATGGTGATGTCGCCGATCCAGTAGTCCTGCTTGCACTTGGCGCGCGCGGCGTCATCGGACGCAACGCCCCAGAGAATCCCGGAAAACTCCTGATTATCGTCGGAAGCCAGAACCGATCCATCGGGCGCATAGCGCGTACGCGGCCCAGTGCGGACCGTGTTCTCGGCGCAGTTGACGGTCATGGCATGGTACTCCTGCCAGCCGACTTCCTTCTCCTCGAACTTCACCTCGCCGGGCATGTAGACATAGACCATGCGGAAGGTGACGAGATCGCCGTCGCGTGCGGGTCCTGGCTCGTTGATGAACACGGCGAAGCGGTTGGCTGTCTGCGTAACCTTGCGCCAGCTCTGCGCTTCGGGATCAGAGGATGCGCCTGTGGTGGCGCAAGCCGATGTCAGCGCCAGCCCCGCCATGACCAGAACGCTGCCGAAAAGCTTGATGGACATGCCCGCCCTCCCCGTTTTGCTTCTCCTCGTCTTGCCTGATTTGCACGAATTTGGAAGGCGCATGGGCGTCAGTCGCAGCTGATTGGCGGCAATGAACCGCGCGATTGCGGAGTCCGCTCCGGCTCAATCCGCTCCGCGCTTCCCTGCGCCTGAGACTAGGAATAGTCGCAAATGCGCGTGAGCTTGTCGTCGCGGGTTTCGAACAGGGTGGCGCCACGGATGGAGACGTGTTCGCCGGGGCGGACATGGTTGCCGAGTTCGGCGGCGGCGACGCCGGAAAACACGGTTTCAGCGGCGGCCTTCTCGCCATCGACGAGGATGTCCACGACTTCGTGGCGGCGCTCGCGGAAGGCGCGGGTGGTCGCCTCGATCACTTCGCGCATTTCGTCCTTGCCGTTCAGGCGCATGGCGCCGCCCGGATTGCTGATGGTTTCGAACACCACGTCGTCGGCGCAGCATTCGAGCATGCCGTCCACGTCGTTGGCGTTGTAGTGCTCCACATAGCGCCGGACGATGGCGGCAATGTTGGACATGTCGTCTCCTGCGAGCGCGGATCGCGCTGGTTTCCGTCAATGGCGGGGCTGGCGCGGAAGCCGCCCGCCCATTAGACGCTACTGGCCCCTCCACCGAATACGCGGCGCCGATACCATATGAGTCGCGAAGGGGCGCTGCGGCGACGTAACCGCGTGAATGTGACGACATGACGACCGGCGATCCGCCGGCAGGGAGTATTTCGATGGCGCCAAAGGTCGCAGTTCTGGGCGCAACCGGCATGGTTGGCCGCGAGATCCTGAGCATCCTCGCCGAGCGCGGCGTGCCCGTCGCGAATGTGACGGCGCTGACATCGCGCAAGATGCTGGGGACCGAGGTGAGCTATGGCGATTCCACGCTGAAGGCGAAGGACGCCGACGAGTTCGACTTCACACAAGTCCATGTGTGCATCATGGCCACTGGGGACGCGCCGGCGCGCAAGTATGGCAACGCGATCTCGGCGACGGGCTGCATCGTGATCGATACCTCGCGCGCTTTCCGTTCCGATCCCCAGACGCCGCTGGTGGTGCCCGAGGTGAATGCGGATGCGATCGATGGCTATACCAAGCGCAACATCATCGCCGTGCCGGATGGGTCGACGGCGCAGCTGGTGCGCGTGCTGAAGCCGCTGCACGAGGCGGCCGGCGTCGCGCGCGTGGTGGTGGCCACCTATCAATCCGTCTCGGGCCAGGGCCAGCGCGCCATCGACGAACTGTGGACGCAAACCAAGGGCATGTATGTGAACCAGTCGCCCGAGCCGAAAGAGTTCACGCGCCAGATCGCCTTCAACGTCATCCCCTCCATCGACGAGGTGATGGATGACGGCTTCACCGAAGAGGAATGGCGCATCGCCGCCGAGACGCGAAAGATCATCGACAACGACATCCAGGTGGTGGCCACCTGCGTGCGCGTGCCGACCTTTGTGAGCGTTGGCGAAGCCGTGCATGTCGAATTGGCCGAGCCTCTGCCCGCAGCCGAAGCGCGCACACTTCTAAGGGAAGCTCCGGGTCTCCTGCTGATCGACCGCCGGGAGGAGGAAGACGGCTATGAGACGCCGATCGGCGCGGTAGGCGAGTGGGCGACCTATGTCTGCCGCGTGCGCGACGATCCGACGGTCGAGAACGGGCTGGCGATGTGGATCGTGGCTGACGACCTGCGCAATGGCGGGCCCATGCTGGCGGTTCAGTGCCTTGAATTGCTGGAGAACCGGGGGGTGTTCGCGAAGGGCCTGCCGGGCCGGGGGAATGACGCCTAGGAGAAAAACTCCGGGCTGGTTGAGAAACTATCGTCCGCCGGGCCAGTTACGCCGCCGGGAGAAGGGACCTATCTAGCCCGCATGCCGAAAGATGCCGAAATACGCAGCGGTCTGTTTGCCGCGATGGCCGCCTACGGCCTGTGGGGCTTCCTGCCCCTGTACTTCCAGTTCCTGGGAGACCTGCCGCCGCTTGTGATCCTGGCGCACCGCATCGTGTGGTCGGCGCCGACGGCGCTGGTGCTTATACTGGCGGCTGGAAAGTGGGTTGAGTTTTCGGGCGTGCTGCGCAATCCGCGCATGTTGCTGACGCTGCTCGTCTCCAGCCTCGCCATCGCGGCCAACTGGACGATCTATATCTGGGCCGTCACGAACGACCGGATCCTCGAAGGCAGCCTTGGCTATTACATCAACCCGCTGATCGTCTTCGTGTTCGCGGCGATGTTCTTCGGCGAGCGGTTCAGGCCGCTGCAGCTTGTGGCGCTGGGCGTTGCGGCGGCGGGCGTGGTGAACCAGACGCTGGTGGTGGGGCAATTCCCGTGGGTGTCGCTGTCGCTTGCGTTTTCGTTCGCGATCTATGGCGCAATCCGCAAGACGACGGCGGTGGACAGCCGCGTCGGCTTTGGCATCGAGGCGCTGCTGCTGGCGGGGCCTGCCCTGCTCTATCTCGCCCTCTTCCTGCCGGCGGGCGTCCAGGCCTTCGGGTCAGGCGAACCGGGGCTGATCGCGCTGCTTCTCCTGGCGGGCCCATTGACGGCGACGCCGCTGATCCTGTTCGCCATCGGCGCGCGGCGGCTGCGCCTGTCGACCATCGGAATCCTGCAATACATCGCGCCCAGCGTTCAGTTCATCATCGCTCTGGGCATGGGCGAGCCGTTCACCATGGGCCACGCCGTGACCTTCGGCCTGATCTGGACGGGCGTGATCCTGTTCACCCTGTCGGGCCGGCAGCCACGCATGACGGTAACCGCTGACTGAACGAAAACCGAAAAGAAAAAGCCCCGCAGCGTGTGAACGCGCGGGGCTCGAAGGTTTGCCATGCGAAGCCGCGAAGAGCGATTTCGCAGATCGCGCCGCAAGCCGCGCGCCGCGCTGGAAAACTCGTCTTTACCCAGACTTTCCTTTGTTTTCGTGGCCACGGGCCCAAAGCGGGAAGGGTTGTCTTAAGGAATCTGGCCGAGAATCGCACAGCATGAGTTGGCTGTGTATTTCCCGTCATTCGGAGAAATGTTGGCCAGGGGAATAACGCGCGGGAAACCTAGCGTGTGATCTACACCGGCGGACCGCGCCGTGGGGGCGTAAAGTAGATTTTGCGAGGTTGAGGGCACGACAATGAGCGCAGCTATTGATCCCACCGAGTCTCCCGAATGGGAGTCCGCGCGTCTTGAATGGTGGCAGCAGACCAAGGGCGAACTGGAACGCCTGCAGCAGGCCGTGAATGGCGCTGCGCCCGGTTCGCTGCAGCTGGAGACGATCTACGCGCCGATGCACGATATGGCGGGCCTGGCCGGCGTGTTGGGCTATCCGCTGCTGGGCAAGATCGCCCGCGGCCTGATCGAGACGCTGCGCAAGGGCGCAAACCCGCTGGACGAGAAGATGCTGATGGTCGCCAAGGCGCACCTCGCGGCTCTGGTTGCCCTGCACGCCAAGGATGTGCGCGGCGAGGGCGGTCCGGCCGGGGTCGCCGTGATGGCCAAGCTGGCGTCGATTCACGCCTGAGATTCGCGCCGATCGGGGCAGATTGATCCGCTTGCGCCCGACCGGGCGATACGGGGCGCCCCTTGCCCAGCGGACAAAACGACGTAATGCCAGAAGCACCATCCTCCCGGCCATTCCTGGGGGGCGAAGGCACGGGCATGGCGGACCTGACCTATTTCGCAATCGGCGATGTACACGGCGAGTCGCGCAAGCTCGGCGAGTTGCACGGCGCAATTCTGGACCGCATCGCGCTCGAGGGCGGGCCTGCGTGCATCGTCCACCTTGGCGACTATGTGGATCGCGGGCCCGACACGAAGGGCGTGATCGAGCGCGTGATGGCGTTGGAAACGCGGTTTGCCGGCGACCCGAAGATCGGGGTGATCTCCCTGATGGGAAATCACGAGCAGATGATGCTCGGCGCGTTCGATGGCGGCGCTGACGTCGGCAGCTGGTGGTCGCAGGGCGGCGCCGAGGCGGCCGATAGCTATGTCGGCAAGCCGGGCGAAGCAGATGCGTCATGGCGCAACCATATCCCGCAGGCGCATATCGACTGGCTGCGCGGGCTGGGCTCGATACATATCGACGAAGAGCGCAAGCTGGCGTTCGTGCATGCCGGCATCGATCCGGCGAGCTTCCCCTCCTGCCCCGACATGGTGCGGATGTGGACGCGGTCGGACAGGTTTTTCAGCCGCGAGAGCTGGCCGGATCGCAAGGAACTGGAAGACCTGCTGGTCGTACATGGGCATACGCCGCGCAGCTTCCAGCCGGAAAACTTCCCGCATCGTATCAATGTGGATACGGGCGCCTGCTTTGGCGGTCCGCTGACGGCGGTGATGCTGAAAGCCGGCAAGGCGCCGGAGTTCCTGCGGGCGACTTAAAGACAGCCGTATAGCGCATCGATGATGCGCGAGCGGCGCGCGTCTTCGAGGAGATGCGTGCCCTGGCGGTTCATAATGTAGGCGCCGGCAAGTCCGTTGTCGGGATCGCCGAACGCGCCCGAGCCGCCCCAGCCGGAATGACACAACGTTGACGGGTTGGGACCGTAGATCAGCGGCAGGTTGCGCATGACGCCTGCACCGAACGAAACATGACCGGGCAATACGCGGTCTTCGCCGCTGACACGCTCGCGCGTGAGTTCATCCCACGTCACCGGAGCGAGAATGCGCGCCTCGCCGATGCGGCCCTTCTGGGCGAAGGCGCTGTAGAGGCGCGCCATGGCGACCGCCGTGCCGTGACCATTGGCGGACGGGATTTCCGTCATGCGCCATTGCGTCGAGCCGCGCGGGGCCGCAGCCCAGGGCGTGAGGAAGGCCGCGCGCGTTTCGGCATTGCGATGCGGGAATTCGGCGGCGGCTTTCGGTTTCAGCAGTTCGGCGACGCGGCCGTGTTCTTCCTCGGGCAGACCGATCCAGAAATCGATATCGAGCGGGGCGCAGACATCCTCGCGCAGGATCGTTCCCAACGAGCGCGGCGAGACACGGCGCACAAGCTCGCCGGCGATATAGCCCCAGGTGAGCGGGTGATAGCCCGATCCCTCGCCCCTGCCCCACATGGGCGGCAGCCTTGCGAGTTCAGCCGCGAGCGCTGGCGGGTCGAGCCACAACGCCGGATCGATGGGATCGGGAAATCCTGGCAGGCCGCCTTGATGCGACAGCGCCTCGGCGACCGTGATTTTCGCTTTGCCGTTGGCGGCGAATTCAGGCCAGTAGCTGGCGACCGGCGCGTCGTAATCCAGCGCGCCGCGTTCAACGAGGCACGCGACGACGAGGGCGGCGATCGGCTTGGTGGCGGAATAGACCGGGCAGAGCGTGAGTTCGTCCCACGCGCGAGTTCCCGCGCGGTCCGCGGAACCGCCACGCAGATCAACGATGAGTTCGTCCCCCAGCCACGCGGCAAAGCTCGCGCCGTGCTCCAGCCCTTCGGCGAAGTTCTGCGCGAACGCATCGCGGACGGCGTCGAAACCTGCTGCGGTGAAGCCTGTGATTGTCATGGGTGACACATCAGCTGGACCGTCGAAATGGTCAAGTTGCGGCTTGGCTCAAGGTCGGCTCAACTGGGCGCGGGAGGACAGCCATGGAAATCAACGGGATCGCACATATCCAGATCACCGCCGGGCGATATGAGGTTGCGCGGGAGTTTTATCGCCAGCTGCTGCCCTTTCTCGGGCTGACGCAGGTGATGGACGATGCGGCCGGTTATTACTGCGTGGGTGGGCGGACGGGCGTGCTGATCTCGCCGCCGGCGCCGGAACACGAGGGGGAGCGCTTCGTGCAGCGGCGCGTGGGGCTGCATCATGTGTGCTTCCGGGCGCGCTCGCGGGAAGATGTCGACGAGGCGCATGCGTTCGTGAGGTCGCTGGGCGCGCATATCGTTCGCGCACCGCAGGAAGACGGCTGGGCGCCGGGATATTATTCGATCCTGTTCGAGGACCCGGACGGCGTTCGGCTGGAGCTGAACTTCGTGCCCGGCAAGGGTGTGTTCGACACGGAAGAAAAAGCCGTGAAACTCGTCGAGCCGCGCAAGTCCGGCTAGATTCGATCCCACCCCGATGGCCGCGCGACGCCGCGCATCAGGTCGGCGGGCGGCGGGTCTGCGAGAAGCGCGCTGCAGGCCGCGAGCGGGAGTTCGGGCGCATTCCATTCGACGGCCTTCGCGAGCACGGCGTTCACTGCACCAACCGCAAGCCGCAGGGCATGGACGCGCGGCTGGCCGTTCAGCAGCCGGCCGAGATAGGCAAGGTGCAGGAGATCGCCCGTGCCGTTGGGAACGGGGCGATCGATCCGCAGCGAGGCGCAAAGCTCTCCGGTTCCATCTGCGGCCAGAAGATTGAGTAACTGGTCGCGCGACGGGATCGAACTCACCAGCCAGTGCTGTTGCGACTTGCCGAGCCTGTGGACGATTTCGCCCGCGTGGGCCGCTTCGCCCATGAGACGTTCGAACTCCCAATGGTTGCACGCGACGATGTTGGCGCGCGGGACGAGTCGTTCCTGCTGCGCCTTCGCCGTTTCCTCGCGAACGTAGAGACCTGTGGAACGGTCGCCCATGACGGGATCGACCATCACGATGGGCGCGCGCCCCGCCCCACGCGCAGCGCGGACGGAGTCGATAGCCCCGGCCGCGATCTCCACCTGATCGGGCGTTGCAAAATAGCCGGTGAGGATGGCGTCGGTCTGCTCGAACAGGCCGTTGGCGGCGATGCCGTCCAGCATGTCCTGCATGGTGGCCGCCGGAACGGGCGCGCCGCCCGGACGGCCCCACCCCGGATGACGGCCGAACAGCGTGGTGGGCACATGGACAGGATCGACCTTCAGCGGCCCCAGCACGTAGGGCGCTATGCCCCCGCCAACGCGGGAAGCAGCGACATAGGATGAAATCACCAGCACCAGGGGCATGCTCTGTCCGTAAGCTCGTCGCGCGCGGCGAATTTTGGACAATAGCCCAGCCTGCGACGTGCTTCATCTTGATATTGAGCGTGCGGTCCGTCATCACCCCCTTGCAGATCAGCAAGAGGCCGCTCCCATGTCCGCCATCCGCCCGCGCCGTTCCGTTCTCTACATGCCCGGCGCCAATGAGCGCGCGCTGGAGAAGGCAAAGACGCTGCCCGCCGATTCGCTCATCCTCGACCTCGAGGACGCGGTTGCGCCCGAAGCCAAGGCCGAAGCGCGCGAGCGTGTGTGCAACGCGGTGAAAGCCGGAGGATACGGCCCGCGCGAGTTGATCATCCGGGTGAACGGCCACGATACCGAATGGGGCAAGGCCGATATCCGGGCGGCGGCGCAGGCCGAGCCCGACGCCATTCTTGCGCCCAAGGTCGCCACCGCCGACGACATTCGCTGGCTGGACGAGGAGATCGCCGAGGGCGGCGCCAGCCAGAAGACACAGCTGTGGGTGATGATCGAGACGCCGCTGTCGATCCTCAACATCAAGGAGATCGCGGCGGCGGCCAAGACAACGCGCCTCGCCGGTTTCGTGATGGGATCGAACGACCTCATCAAGGATTTTCGGGCCGAGCCGATGCCGGGCCGCGAGAACCTTGCGGCTTGCTATACGCTCGCCATCGCTGCGGCGCGGGCATATGATCTGCTGGTGTTCGATGGCGTCTACAATGACATCGCCAACGCCGAGGGCTTCGTGGCCGAGGCGAAGCAGGCGCGCGCGTTCGGCTTCGACGGCAAGACGCTGATCCATCCGAGCCAGGTCGAGCCGTGCAATACGATCTTCGCTCCCGCTGCCGAGGCGGTGACGCAGGCGAAGGACGTGATCGCGGCGTTCGCCGATCCAGCCAACGCTGGCAAGGGTGTGCTGAAGGTGAACGGCAAGATGACCGAACTGCTTCACCTCGCGCAGGCCAAGCGCACCGTCGCGGTGGCGGATGCGATCGCGGCGCGCGAGGCGGCGAACGGCTAGCGTCGTGGAGGCATGACCCGCAAGCGCATCCTCCTGGTGGGCGGTGCGGGCGTGTTTGGCTCGCGGCTGGCGCGTGGGTTGGCCGATACGGTTGATGCTGACGTTCTGATCGCAGGGCGTAGCCTTGCGAAGGCGCAGGCAATTGCGCGCGAGGTGAAGGCGACGGACGCGGTTGTGCTTGATCGCAACAAGGCGACCGCAGCGGATATCCGCGCGCTGTCAGTCGATCTGGCGATCGACGCCGCAGGCCCGTTTCAGGGCGCGGACCTGTCGTTTGCGCAAGCATGTATCGGCGCGGGCGTCGACTATCTTGATCTGGCCGACGGGCGTGATTTTGTCGCCGCGTTTCCGGCGCTGGATGCCGATGCGAAGGCTGCTGGCGTGCGTGCGATCACAGGCGCAAGTTCGACGCCGGCCATCACGCATGCGGCGCTTGATGAAATGACACGCGGCTGGGCGCGGATCGATGCGATCCGCGCTGGCATATCACCAGGGAATCGCGCGCCGCGTGGCCGTTCGGTTGTCGAGGCGATCCTGAGCTGGACGGGCGCGCCGGTGCGCGTGTTCGAGAATGGCGGCTGGCGCGAGCGTCCGGGCTGGAGCGGCACGAGAAAACGCCGCGTGGCCGACCTTGGGCGACGGCGCTTCGCGCTGGCCGAAACGCCGGACCTCGATCTGATGCATGCGCGATATGCGCCGCACGAGGACGCTGTGTTCACGGCGGGGCTGGAGCTTGGCGTGATGCATCGCGGGCTTGGCGTGCTCGGCGCGATGCGGTCGGCGGGGATCGTGAGGAGCTACCGGAAATCGGCTGGGCTGCTGCTGTGGCTGGCGTCGCTGCTGCGACCGTTCGGGTCGGATCGGGGCGGCATGTTCGTTGAAGCTTATGGGCGCGACGCGGACGGCCGGGCGGTTCGCGCTGAATGGACGCTGGCGTCGCCGCCCGT
>CAZGWV010000035.1:0-31565 GCA_964529555.1 uncultured Rhizobium sp. | reverse complement strand
ATGCACCGCGGCCAAGTGAATCATTCCCCGGACAGCCCTGCTAAGTACGGGGCGGGACCATGTTGAGAGAACTTACCTCACTTTGAAGGGCGGTGATCGCTTCAGGGTTCCGCCCCGTACTTAGGGGGCGGACAGGTGGGGGTCTGGTTCGGCGTTCACCGGCTTCGCTAGTACTCGAACAGCTTCGCATCGCGCTCGGCGCGTTTCCTCGCGGCTTCGAGGATGTGCGCCGCCAGCGCCTTCTTCGTGCCCTTGCCTTTCAGCGTATTCGCCGGGTCCAGGTGGTGTTGCGTCACGAGGGCGCGCAATTCCTTCGCGTCGAATTTTGCGAGGCGCGCTTCGAAGGCTGCGGGGTCTTTCTTGTATTCGACCAGCGGATGAAAGCCGTCGATATTGCGTTCGGCGAGGCGGCGTTCGGCGAGGTCCTGGCCGAATTTGGCGAGGGATTCTTCCATCCGCTTCGCGAAGGCGGGATTGGCGGCGGCTTCGTCGGTGACCACCTTGAACATCGAGGACAGCGCGCGGTCGATCATCGTCCGTCTCCGCTCAGATGAGGCCGGCGCGTTCGCGGAACTCGGCCGCGAACTGGCGGATCAGCGGCGCCGCCTCGCCGTACTTCTGTTCCAGCGTGCGCTTCTGGTCCGACCATTCGGCGGCGCGGGCGATCTGTTCGGCCTGCGGGATGCGCGCGTCGAACACGTTGAACTGTTCCTTCAGCATCGCCGCCTCGGACTGGTGCAGGCTGTTGTGCTGTTCGTACTTGGTGATGAGCGTCCAGATACGGTCGTCGGTGAAGCGGCGCTGCTCCATCGAACGAAGCGCGCGCTTGCGGAAGGCGAAGATGCCGAGCCGCGAGACGTAATCGGGAATGGTGGGGATGACGATGAATTCGGACAGCTCGATGGCGGCCTCGGCGAACATCGAGATGCCGGGCGGGCAATCGAACAGCACGAGATCGTAGCTGTCGGACACGTTGTCGATGGCCGAATGCGTGAGGCGCGAGAAGCGCGTGTTGAGCTGGCGGATATCGAAGCCCTGCGCGACCCACTTCTCCAGCGCGTGACGCTCGATATAGCGGAACTCGGGTGTGGAGATCAGCAGGTCGAGCGCCATGTCGCCGGAGACGTCGCTGACGCGGTTGGCGATGAAGTCGCGGAAGAAGCGCGGCTCGCCGCCGTAAACGTACTGGTTGAAATAGTCGTCGATGGTGCGGTTCGACTGGCGCAGCTCGATCCAGCGGTCCTGGCCGGCCAGCATCATCGAGACGTTGGACTGCGGATCGAGATCGATGACGAGAACGCGCATGCCCTCGAACGCGAGCGCTTCGGCGAGGCTGGCCACCGTGGTGGACTTGCCGACGCCGCCCTTCATGTTCACGACGGAAACGGTGCGCGGCGCCACCGGCTACTCCACTTGTCGGCGAGGAAACCCTGTCCCGCAGCCGTTCCCCGGTTCGCCGTTCAGGTCAAGGCGGACGGGCGCTCAGGCTGGGGAAAGACGCAGCAAGCTTGCGGCCCAGCCGGGTGCGGATCGGGCTATTCGCCGGACGGGGGCCTGGTCGGGAACGGATTCGTACCGGGCTCGATATAGATGATCTCGCCGGGGTTCGCGAGAATCTCGGCGATCTTCTTCTCCCGCGCCTGGGCGGCGGCGACCTCCTGGGCCACGCGCGAATCGTCCGATTCCTCGGGCATGACGAAAATGCCGACAGTCACGATTATGGCGACGCCGACGAGGGCGTAGGTTGCGTATTGCCACCGGAAATTCGGCGGACGCCACCATTTCTCTGCCAGATGGGCGCGGTTGAACGGCTGGATATCCATGACGCTATCCTACACCGGCTTCAGTTCCGGCGGAACATACTTATCCCGTAACGTCACCAGTTCCTCCGCAATCGAGGGGTGCAACGCGCAGGTGCGGTCGAAATCGGCCTTGGTGGCCCCCATTTTCACGGCAATGGCGACGGCCTGGATGATCTCGGGCGCATCCGGGCCCACGATATGGACGCCGACCACCCGGTCGTCCTCGGCGCGGACGACGATCTTCATCATCACGCGCTCCTCGTCGCCCGTCAGCATGTCCTTCATCGGGCGGAACTTCGTCTTGTAGATATCGACCTGACCGTATTCCTGGCGGGCGTCGGCCTCGGTCATGCCGACCACGCCGGCAGGCGGCTGGGCGAAGACGGCGTGCGGGATTTCGGCGTGGTCGAACGTGGTGGGGCGGTCCATGAACTCGGTCTGCGCGAACGCCTGCCCCTCGCGGATGGCGACGGGGGTGAGGTTCACGCGGTCTGTGACGTCGCCCACGGCGAAGATGTGCGGGACGTTGGTGCGCGAGTATTCGTCGACGATGACGGCGTTCTTCTCGTTCAGTTTCACGCCCGCCTTTTCAAGGCCGAGCCCGTCGGTCAGCGGCTCGCGGCCCACGGCGTAGAGAACCTTGTCGGCGGTGACGCTCTCGCCGTTCGACAGGCTCATGGCGAGTTTGCCGCCCTCCTTGCGGATGCTCACCGGCGTGGCGTTGGTGATGACCTTGACGCCCTTGCGCTTGAGTTCGTCGTGGACGTGTGTGCGCACGTCCTCGTCGAACCCGCGCAGCACCGTGTCACCGCGATAGACAAGACAGACGCGCGCGCCGAGGCCGCTCATAATGCCCGCGAACTCGACCGCGATGTAGCCGCCGCCGACGATGGCGATGTGTTCGGGCAGGCCGTCGAGATGGAACATCTCGTTGGATGTGATGGCGAGGTCGATGCCTTCGACGTCCTTCGGCACGATCGGGCGGCCGCCCACCGCGATCAGGATTTTCCTGGCGGTCACGGTGCGGCCGGATTTCGCCAGCTTCAGCGTGTGTGGGTCCGCGAACTCGGCGCGATCGTCGATCAGTTCGGCGCCGGCGTTGCGGAGATTGCGCGCATAGATGCCGGAGAGCCGGTCGATCTCGCGGTGCATCCTGTCCATGAAGAGGTTGTGATCGTAGGCCGCGTTCTCGACGCTCCAGCCATAACCTTTCAGGTGATGCAGCGAGCGGCCGAATTCGCTGGCGTAGACCATGTATTTCTTCGGGATACAGCCGCGCACCACGCATGTGCCGCCGGCGCGGTATTCCTCGGCCACGGCGACTTTCGCGCCGGTCATCGCCGCCAGCCGCGCGGCGCGCACGCCGCCTGAGCCCGCGCCAATCACGAAGAGATCGTAGTCAAACGCCATGTGCGGCCCCGGTTTGCGAGGCCCTTATGTAAGTGGCCATGACGGCTTGGGAAAGTGCGGCGGACCGCGGGCCTACTTCACGGCCAGCGGCCACACCGGGCTGACCCCGGTGGCGGCGCTGCCGGCGGCGTCTCGCGCGAAGGTGTAGAGCGGTTTGCCCTTGTAGGCCCACTGCTTCGAGCCGTCGTCGCGCGTGATGACGGTCCACTCGCCATCGTCGGCCGCGTCAGCGGCGGCGAGCAGAGGCGGCCATGCGGCTGCGCATCCGGCGTTGCAGGAGGATTTGCCCGGCGTGGTGTCGCGGGCGAATGAATAGAGCGGCTTGCCGTCAGGCGCGATGAAAGCGCCCTCCTTCTCGGTCACGCCCGGAGGCGAGGCCCACGCGGAACCGCCGATGGCGAGAAGACCGGCGGCGATGAGTCCGGCTGCAAGGCGCATGACGTCTCTCCCGATCAGGCGATGCAATGCTTGCACGTACTGAAGCTAGCACGGCGAGGCCTCGTGGCAACGCGCTGGGCGCAGCCTAGTTCGAAGGCGCAGGCGCGGGAGGCGGCACAGCCGGCGCCGCGCCAGCTTCGGGCCAGGCCGAGCGGACCTGCTCGATCCCCTTCATCACAGCCTCCTGGGCGCGGCCGTTCATCAGCTCGTTGCTGGGCGCCAGCGCGTCGTTGAGCTTTTCGCGGATCGTCTCGCCGCGCTTCGAGGCGAAGAACGCGACCAGCAGTTCGAGTTCCTTGACATTGTAGGCGTCGACGAGGCCCTTCACGGCGGCTTCGCGGACTTCAGGCAGGATCGCCTTCATGTTGCGCTCGATCGCCAGCGCGCCCTGCGGGAATTGTTCCGGGGTCAGCATGCCGGCCATGGCGGCCTGCTGGGCCTGCTCGATCGCGATCTGGCGCAGGCCGTCATTGCCGGCGGGAATGAGCAGGCCGGTGTCGAGGATCTTCTCCGCCAGCCGGCGCTCGGCCAGCGGCAGGCCATCCTTCGCAGCCGGTTGGCACGCTCCCGCGAGAACAGTTCCCAGAAGGGCGAGGGCGATCATCCGCATGTCGAAATCCCGTTCTGGACAGAAGCGTTGCTGCGCGTGCCTCTAAACCACTCCGGGGCTGGCGCATAGTAGCCCGCAAGGCCGGATCAGGGGCGATTTTGCCCCAATCCCCTTGCTGGAAGACCCTAGCTGGCCGGATGGACCCTGCGGACACCGCCCGCCTCGCCCACCAGAACCTCGCTGGCATAGCCGATGAAAAGTCCGTGTTCGACGACACCGGGCACATCGTCCAGCAGCGCCGCCAGCAGCGCGGGGTCGGGAATCGCTTCGCAGGCAATGTCGAGGATCAGGTGGCCGCCATCGGTGTGGAGCAGGCTCTCGCGCGTCGCCATGCGCCAGTTCGATGCGGCGGCGGCAAGGCCCGCACGTTCCAGCCGCGCGTGAATGCGGCGGCGGGTGAGTTCGGAGGCGAACGGGTTCACCTCCACCGGCAGCGGGAATTTCCCCAGCGTCGCCACTTCCTTGGACGCATCGGCGATCACGACCATACGGCCGGATGCTTCGGCGATGATCTTCTCGCGCAGGAGCGCTGCGCCGCCGCCCTTGATGAGATTGAGCCCGGCATCGAACTCGTCGGCGCCATCGATGGTGAGATCGATGTGCGAGAGGTCGTCGGGCGAGACGATCCTGATGCCCAGCGATCTCGCCAGCTTGTCGGTGGCTTCCGATGTTGGCGTGCAGGTGACGTTGAGCCCCGCCTTCACGCGCTCGCCGAGCAGCGTGACGAAGATGGCGGCGGTCGATCCGGTGCCGAGGCCGAGGATCATGTCCGGCTGCACGAGGTCCAGCGCAGCCTGGGCCGCGTTGCGTTTGGCTGTATCAACGGTCACTGGCGCTAGCTCTTCTCGCCGGATGCGGCGCGGGCGCCGGCGGTCATCATCTGCATGAAGCTGTCGGTGGCCTGCCCGCCCATCGAGTACCACTGCTTGAGGTAGAATTCGGGGCTCACGAGTTCGACATTCTGCTCGATGCGCTGCTTCACCGAGTTCACCAGCGTCTCGTTGATCGGGCTGACGTCGGGCAGACCCAGGAAGGCGCGGGCCTCCTCGGGCGTGCAATCCACGGTGATGTTGAGCTTCATGCGCGCCTCCATTGGCCGGGGGCACAGAAGCGGATTCCGGCGCGCTTGCATACCTCGACCCACGCGATCATGCGGCGGGACGCCAAATTCCCTGCGGATTGTTCGGGCGACCCAACGGGCATCCGGTCAATTTTACCCGGATATAATTGACAGGGCGGTTTTACCCGGATAATATCTGGTCAACCGCCGGAGAGCCGCCATGACAATCCCTGCCACCGCAATCGCCTTCGAGAACGGCAAGCGCATCGCCTCCGGGCCGCTGGCCGAGGTGGCGCTCGCCGTGCGCAAGCGCGCCGGAAAGGCGACGCATGAGACGATCCAGGTATTCGATGGCGCTTCCTGCAGGACGCTTCACCTCGATCTCACCGGAACGGACAAGGATATTCTCGCGCGCTATGCGGCTCCGGCGGGAGCGGCGTCCGAACCAGCGGGAAGCGATGCGCCGCGCGGGCCGGGACGCCCGAAGCTGGGCGTCGTTGCGCGCGAAGTCACGCTGCTGCCCCGGCACTGGGACTGGCTGGCGGCCCAGCCCGGCGGCGCATCGGTCGCTTTGCGAAAGCTGGTGGAAGATGCGCGAAAGACGCACGAGCAATCGGGCAACTTGCGTGCGAGGCAGGAAGCAGCTTATCGATTCATATCCGCCGTTGCTGGGGATTGGCGACACTTCGAAGAGAGCACGCGCGCCCTGTTCGCAGGCGACGCAATGCGTTTCGGGGAGTTGACGGAAAGCTGGCCGGCGGATGTTCGTGACCATGCCCGCCAACTTGCCTTCGCCGACGCTCCTCCCCGCCAGACGTGACCCGGATCAGCCGTGACCGACTCAACCGAGACCGCGAAGGCGCCTCTCAAGGGCGCGCGTCCGCCGCGCACGTTGATGATGGCGTTCATCGTCTTCCTTGCGCCGATGATGCTGTCGAACGTCCTCCAGTCATTGTCGGGGACGATCAACAGCATCTTCCTCGCCAAGATGATCGGCGACCAAGCCTTCGCGGCGGCGACGCAATTCTTCCCGATCATGTTCTTTATGATGGCGTTCGTGATCGGACTGGGCGCCGGCGCTTCCGTCCTGATCGGACAGGCTTTCGGCAAGGGCGACCAGAAGCGCGTGCGCACGATTGCGGGCGCGTCGCTCGCGCTGGCCATCACGTTCGGGGTTGGCGTGGCGTTGCTCGGCGGCGTGTTCGCCGGCCCGTTGATGAAAGCGCTGCAGACGCCGCCGGACATCATCAGGGATGCGACACTCTACGCGCAGATCATGATGTTCTCGATGCCGCTGTTCTTTCTCTACCTCCTGTCGACGTCGATCCTGCGCGGCGTTGGCGATGCGGTGACGCCGCTGTGGACGCTGGCGCTGTCGACGGGCGTGAGCCTGTTGCTGACGCCGTTGCTGATCATGGGGGCGATTGGCCTGCCGCCGCTTGGCGTTGCGAGCGCGGCGGTTGCGTCCGCGGTGTCGCTGGTGATTGCGATGGCGTGGCTGGCGTGGCGTCTCCTGCGCATGAAGCACGCGCTGGCGCCCACGCGGGAGCTGCTGTCGCGCGTGCGGCTCGATCCGAAAGTGCTGAAGCTGGTTCTGCGGCTGGGCGTCCCCACGGGTATCCAGATGGTGTTCGTCGCGGTGGCCGAGATCGCGCTGCTCTGGATGGTCAACGAGCATGGCTCGAAGGCGACGGCGGCGTACGGCGCGATCAACCAGATTCTCGCCTATGTGCAGTTCCCGGCCATGTCGATCGGGATCACCGCATCGATCCTCGGCGCGCAGGCGATTGGCGCAGGAAGGCAGCATCAGCTGTGGGCGATTACCAGAACGGCGCTGGTCCTGAACACGGTCATTACGGGCGGCGGCGTGCTTGTGGTCTACCTGCTGTCGGGGCCGATCGTGACGATGTTCATCGGCGATCCCGAAGTCATCGCGATGACGCAGCGCCTGTTGCACATCGTGTTGTGGAGCGCCGTGGTGTTCGGCTTTGCGGTGGTGTTCTCCAGCATGATGCGCTCGTCGGGCACGGTGCTGGCGCCGACCTTCATCGGCATCTTCGCGATCCTGGCCATTGAAGTGCCGACCGCCTGGTATCTCAGCCGCGCCATCGGCATCGACGGCATCTGGTGGGCCTACCCGGCGGCGTTCTGCGCGATGTTCATCATGCAGGGCTCGTTCTACGGCCTGGTGTGGCGGCGCAAGGCGATCCGGGCGCTGGTGTAGCGGGCCTCTTTCTACCCTGTACTGGTCATGGCGTTCCGGCGTGCTAGGGATGCAGCTAGACAATGACAGGGAGACTTCGCAATGGCGCTCGACAACCTCCAGCTCCGCACGCTGATCAAGAAGAGCGGCGAGCTTGAACTCTCGTTTGCGAAGCTGCCCGTGCCGGACCCGGCCCCCGACGAGATCGTGGTGCGGATCGAGGCGACGCCGATCAATCCGTCCGATCTCGGCCTGCTGGTCGGCCCTGCTGACGTATCGACGCTGAAATCGACGGGCTCGGGCGACAGTCTGGTGGTGACCGCCGCCGTGCCGGAAGCGGCGATGCGCGCGATGGCCGCGCGCGTGGACCAGTCGCTGCCCGTGGGCAATGAAGGCGCGGGCACGGTGGTGGCCGCCGGTTCGTCGCCGGAAGCGCAGGCGCTGATGGGCAAGCTGGTCGCCATTCTCGGCGGCGAGATGTATGCGCGCTATCGCACCGTGAAGGCCAAGGCGGCGCTGCCGCTGCCGGCGGGCGCGACGGCGGCTGACGGCGCCTCCTGCTTCGTGAACCCGCTGACGGCGCTCGCGATGGTCAAGACGATGCAGCTGGAAGGCCACAAGGCGCTGGTCCACACGGCGGCGGCCTCGAATCTCGGCCAGATGTTGAACAAGATTTGCCTCAAGGACGGCGTCGGCCTCGTGAACATCGTCCGTTCGGACGAGCAGACGAAAATCCTGAAGGACATCGGCGCCAAGCACATCGTCGACTCCTCGAAGCCCACCTTCATGGAAGACCTGATTGCGGCGCTGACCGCCACCGGCGCGACGCTGGCGTTCGACGCCATCGGCGGCGGCAAGCTGGCGGGGCAGATCCTCGGCGCGATGGAAATCTCGCTGAACTCGCGGCCCGGCGCCTACAGCCGCTATGGCTCAGCCGAGCACAAGCAGGTTTACATCTACGGCCGCCTCAGCCTCGAGCCGACGATTCTCGGCGCAGCTTACGGCATGGCGTGGGGCGTGGGCGGCTTCCTGCTGACGCCGTTCCTGCAGAAGGTCGGCATGGAAGAAGCCGGCAAGATGCGCGCGCGTGTGGCGGCGGAGCTGAAAACCACGTTCGCAAGCCACTATACGCAGACGCTCTCGCTCCAGCAGGCGCTCGATGTGGACACGATCCGCGCCTACAACAAGAAATCGACCGGCGAGAAGTACCTGATCAATCCGAGCGCGTAGACGGGCCGAACGCATAGACAGGCCGAACCCGCAGGCAGGAGCGAACCGCCTGCGGGGAGATTGCCGCGTGCGCGAATTCCCGTGCGCGGCAAAGGCCCCTGCGGGCGAACGCCGCCTTTTCCTGAAGCGCTCGTATGCTATTACGGCGCCGCAGGGGAAAGCGAAAAGCCGTCCGTCGCCAACTGGCGGAGCCCCGGAAGGCGGGAAGGAAGACGCAGTGGTTACCAGAGAGCAGGCGCTTGCCGCGCTGACCGCAGAAGGTCAGGCGTATGAACTCAACAACATCGAGGCGAACGGCCGGCATATCCGCGCTTTCAGGAACGCGCCGCGCAACCTGCACGAGTTGTTCGCCGCCACGCGGAGCGACAAGGAATTCCTCGTCTATGAAAACGAGCGCTACACATTCGAGCAGACATGGCAGCGCGCCGCCACGCTCGCCCACGCGCTGATCCACGAGTTTGGCGTGAAGAAGGGCGACCGCGTCGCCGTCTCGATGCGCAACTATCCCGAATGGATTATGAGCTACATGGCCGTGTCGTCCATCGGCGCGATGTTCGTGGCGATGAACGCACTGTGGACCGCCGACGAGATGGCCTACGGCCTCGCCCTGTCGGCGCCGAAGCTGCTGATCGCGGACCAGGAGCGCCTCGACCGTCTCGCCTCGCTCGCCGCTGCGCCATCGGGCTTTGCAATCGTCGGCGTGCGCGCGACGAAGCCGCTGCCTGCCGGCGCGAAGGCGTGGGGCGATGTCGTGAAGGCGCCGCTGAAGACCGGGATGCCGGATATCGATGTTGCGCCGGATGACGATCTGCAGATGCTGTTCACCTCGGGCTCGACCGGAAATCCGAAGGGCGCCGTGTCCACGCATCGCAACGTGATCCACGCGCTGCTGTCATGGGAGCTGGACCTGCAGGCGTCGTTCGCGACCGGCCTGCTGACGCCGCCGCCC
This sequence comes from uncultured Rhizobium sp., assembly GCA_964529555.1. Classification (GTDB taxonomy): domain Bacteria; phylum Pseudomonadota; class Alphaproteobacteria; order Caulobacterales; family Hyphomonadaceae; genus UBA7672. The sequence continues at coordinate 21,863 of CAZGWV010000035.1, read as the reverse complement.
GCCGATCCGCCGCCGCCGCAGGGCGTGATGCTGCTGGGCATCCCGCTGTTCCACGTCACGGGCCTCTTGTCCTGCTACATGGCCTGCTATCGCTACCAGCGGAAGCTGGTGATGATGTACAAGTGGGATGTCGAGAAGGGCGCCGACACGATCGAGCGCGAAGGCGTCACGCACATGACGGCGACGCCGGCCATCACGGGCGATCTCGTGACCTACTCGCGCCGCACGGGCCGCAAGTTTCCGACGCTGGTCACCATCGGCGGCGGCGGAGCGTCGCGCGCGCCAGAACAGGTGCGCGCCATCGACGCCGTGTTCGAGAAGGCTTTCCCCGGCACGGGCTGGGGCATGACGGAAACCAACGCCATCGGCGTCGGCATCGCGGCGGCGGACTATCTGCGCAAGCCGGAAAGCTCGGGCCGCGTCTCGGCCGTGCTCGACATCCGGGTTACGGACGCGAACAACAAGCCGCTGCCCACGGGCCAACGCGGCGAGCTGCAGATCCGCGGTGCGTCGATCATGCGCGGCTACTACAACAACCCGAAGGCCAACGCCGAGGAATTCGTCGATGGCGACTGGTTCAAGACGGGCGACGTGGCCCTGATCGATGACGAGGGCTTCGTGTTCATCGTCGACCGTATCAAGGACCTCGTGATCCGTGGCGGCGAGAACATCGGCTGCGGCGTGGTCGAGCATGCGCTGCTTGAACACCCGGCGGTGCAGGAAGCCTGCGCCTATGGCGTGCCTGACGAACGGCTGGGCGAGGAAGTCGCCGTCACGCTTTACGTCAACGCGGCAGTGACGGAAACAGAGCTGCGCGCCTTCCTTGAATCGCGGCTCGCGAAGTTTCAGATCCCGCGCTACTTCCGCTTTGAAACGGAACCGCTCCCGCGCGGCGCCACGGGCAAGATCCTCAAGAAGGATCTACGCGCGCAGACCGCGAAGGAGTTGGCCGGGGTTTAGCGTATCGGCCTGGACCTAGCGCTCACGGAGCAGGATCGCGCCTGCTTCGCCGTCGCTCTCGATGGCGACGAGGGAGACGAGGAAATCGAGAAGGGTTTTCATCGGGGAGGCTCCTGTGCGGTTTGCCGCTTCTGGTGAGCCTCAGATGGTCGCGCGCCCTGCCCGTTCAACACGCCCGTCCTTCAGGCTTTCCGAAGGGTCGGTTCAGCCGGGCTGAGGGATAACGCGCAGGCCAGCTGGAAGCGACGCCGGGCGCGCCCGCTGCACAGTCGATGCGGGCGCGCCCAGGCTCACAAGCGTCGGCCGGCGGCCTGAAAGCCGCAGCCGCGCTCACGAATAGCTCACCACTTCAATCTCGACCCCGCCCCTCTCGCGGAAATAGAAGCGGCGGCCGGGTTCGTAGCCGGCGTGCGCGTAGGGCTCGTATCCAGCCGCGCGGACTTTTGTCTCTGTCGCGGAAATGTCCCTTACGCACACGCCGACATGGTTGGGCTGCCCCACGCCTGCCGCCTCGCTGAGGTCTGCGGGCGGGGTGTAGAGCGCCACATACGTTCCGTCCGTTCCGACATGGATGGATCGCCCGCCGGACTTGGCGGCGCCTTCCCAGCGGACATGCCAGCCGAACACCCGGCAGAAGAGATCGGCCGTCTCGCGCGCCGAGGATGTGGTGACGTTCACATGCTCGAGCACCGCCTGCCCCGCTGCCGCGTCCAGCACGTCCTGCATGCCGGAGCCGGGGAATGTCGTCGTCGTATCAGCCATTATCGGCCCCTTCGCTTTTGTACCCGTCTTGGCGCGGGTTGATTTCCGATGGGGACGAGTCGTAATTCCTCAAGTTAAGTTGAGGTCAAGGTATTTTTTTGGGGATTTCTTCCGATGCCGGACGCCGCCCTCTCCGCCAATCAGGTGATGACGATCGGCGATCTCGCGGAGCGCACCGGCCTCGCCGTCTCCGCGATCCGCTTCTACGAAACGAAGGGATTGGTGGCGCCCGCGCGCAATGCCGGCGGGCAGCGGCGCTATCTGCGGTCAGACATTCGCCGCTTGTCGTTCGTGCAGATCGCGCAGCAGCTGGGCTTCTCCATCGAGGACATTCGCACAGCGCTCGCCACCCTGCCCCAGGGCCGCACGCCGACGCAGAAAGACTGGGAGAAGATCAGCCGCAACTTCCACGGCAAGCTGGAGGAACGCATCCAGCGCATGACGCGGCTGCGCGACTATCTCGAAGGTTGCATCGGGTGTGGATGTCTCAGCATGAAAAAGTGCGCGCTTGTCAATCCAGCCGACGGGCTACGCAAGTTTGGAACCGGCGCGCGTTCGGTGCTCGGAGACCGGCTTGGGAAATGATCGTGGCGTGAATTCAGGCCGCATCGTTCGCCCGATAGCCGATAAAACTGTTGCCGGGCATTCAGGGAGAATACGGTACGTCGAAAGTGTGGCGCGGCAGACTGCTGCGCCAAAGGAGACTGGCCGCACCGGCCTTTGCGTAGTTGGGGACTTCCATGAAACCGCTTATCTCGATGATCGCCGCCATAGCCGTGGCGTCGCTGGCCGCGTGTAGTCAGGATCCGCGCATGGCCGCGCTTGAACAGCAGATGCAGGCGCAGCTTCAGCAACTGATGGCGTCGGGCGCATCGCCCGAGCAACTCGCCGCCTTCCAGGCAAACATGATGCAGCAGGTGCAGGCCATGCAGGCCACCATCGCGCAAAACCAGATGGAAGGCATGAACGCGATGGCCGGCCTGGGCATGGCGCCGGGCGGCTATGCAGAACCGACCGAAGCAGAAATGCGCTCGGTATTCGAAGGCACACTCGATAACGCGAAGGCTCGCGTCGATAACATGGCCGATCAGTGCAACAACGTCCGCAGCACGAAAGACCCGACGGTTGGCATCGCCTGCCTGCTCGGCATGGTCGGGCAGAGCCAGTCGGCGCAGGTCGGGCTCAGCTCGTTCCAGAAGATCGGCTGCGAGAAGTCGTCCAAGCCGGGATACAATTGCGACTATATCATCGGCATCTCCGCGGCGGGGCTCAGCGCGTTCGGCGGCGGCGGCCGCGAGGCGCAGAGCCGGCGCTTCGTGAAATCCGACGGCCGCTGGATCGCGATGGAATACTAGACGGGTCACAAATCCGCCGCCGTCATTCCCGTTCATTCCGCTTGCGTTCATAATGCGCGGGATACCGTCGGATATCGGGAGGAATGCCCCATGCACGGCTACCGGACCAAAGCCCTGAATCTCAAGGTAAATCGCGGACTGGCGCGGCTTGCCTTCGCGGCGTCGGCGCTTGCGCTGCTGACGGCCTGCGCGACGGGGCCTACCCCGGCCGAGATCGCAGCCTCGGACTGGTCGCAGGCCGCGCGGATCGACACGCCGCCTGCCTACGCCACCTACATGCGCATGCACCCCGCCGGGCAGTATGTCGCCAACGCGCAGAGCCGCATCGCCGAACTCAACGAGATGGATGCGCAGGCGTTCGCTTTCGCGCAGGCGGCCGACACCGAGGATGCTTACGCCGCCTATGTCGCGGCCTATCCGTGGGGCGCAAACACGCGCGCAGCCGATGGGCGCCGCGCCGTCCTGGCCGCGCCGCGCCTTGCCGCCGAGGAGAAAGCCGACTGGGCCGAAGCCCAGGCGCGGGATCGCATCGAGCACTACGAGATCTTCCTCGACAACTGGCCGCGCGGCGAACACGCCGAAGCTGCACGCACGCGCCTCGCGGCTCTCTGGAAAACGCCGGAGGGCCAGTTCGTGAAGGCAAAGCGTTCGGGATCGACAGCCGAGCTTGCCGCCTTCATCCGCGCCAACCCGGAATCGCAATACGCCGCCGAAGCCCGCCGCGAGATCGAACTGATCGAACGCCGGGACGACGAGACCTGGCGCCGCGCACTCGCGAGCAACACTTACGAGGGATATGACGGTTACCTGCTCTCCTATCCCGATGGACGCTGGCGCGTTGAAGCGCAGCGCTCGATCGACCAGCTGCGCGAGCGGGATTATCAGGCGTGGCAGTATGCTGCGGCGCTGGATGAAATCTGGGCCTACGAGCAATACCGCACACAGTATCCGTGGGGCGGCTGGTACGACACGGCGTATTATCGGATCGACTGGATCCACGGCGGCCGTCACTACAATGCATGGGACCCGCGCTGGAACTATGGCTGGGATCGGGGCTGGCGCTGGGGCAATGGCGGCCGCGACTGGGATCGCGGCCGCAAGGATGACGGCCCGAACACTTATCCGCCGCTGTTCAGCGGGCAGCGCCCGCCTGGCGGGCAGCCGGGCAATCCTCCGGGGAACCCGCCTGGCAGTCCGCCGCCACCGCCGCCGCCGTCGGGCAACCCGTCGCCGCCCCCGCCGCCTAGCCTGTGGTCGGGACGGCCCAACTCGCCGCCACCGCCCGCACCGCCGCCTCCGCCGCGCGCGCAACCGCAGTCATCCAGCCCGCCGCCGCTATTCTCGCGGCCGTCTTCTCCGCCGCCGCCTCCGCCGCCCGCTCTGGCGCCGCCGACGCCGCGCGTGTCGGCGTCACCGCCTCCCCCTCCCCCTCCCCCTCCCCCTCCCCAGCCGCCAAAGATACGAGCGCCGGCTGACACCGGCAGTCGCGCGATCGAGTGAGACCCAGGGCAAAGGCCGGAACCGATTCGGAGGCGATTTCGTGGGGGTCCAGCCGGCCGCGCTGCAAACGGGTCCAGAATCGGAGCCGTGGTCCGGCGTGACTTGGCGCGGGTTGCTGCTATTTCACTGGGGCGGGGCGAGCGTTAGGCATACTCCGTATCGGGGCAAACGCGGGTGCGGGCTGGCAAAGGCGACATGGCGATGGATACGGCTTCCAAGCGTCCTGGCAGCTTCCTGCGACAGTGGGGGCCGCCAGCGCTCAAGTTTGCCGGCACGATAGCGGCAACGCTCGTCGTTACGTTCCTGATGCTGTGGAACACCATGTTCGCGATGATGCCGGCGCTTCCCGACAAGGAATCGCTGTGGACGCTGAACCGTGAGCCTGCGGTCGAGTTCATCGATGCGCGGGGCGAGACGATTGCGGTGCGCGGACCCCGCTATGGCCGCGCGGTGACGCTGGCCGGGCTGCCCAAGCATGTGGTCGACGCCTTCATCGGCGCCGAGGACAAGCGTTTCCGCGAACACACCGGCGTCGATATGTGGGCCATTGTGCGCGCCATGCTCGCCAACGTCCGCGCCGGACGCACGGTCGAGGGCGCGTCGACGATCACGCAGCAGCTGGTGAAGAACCTGTTCCTCACGCCCGACCAGACGCTGAAGCGCAAGGCGCAGGAAGCACGGCTGGCCGGCGATCTCGAGCGCATCCTGAGCAAGGACGAGATTCTCGAACTCTATCTCAACCGCATTTACCTCGGCGCCGGCGCCTATGGCCTCGACGCCGCCGCGCACACCTATTTCGGCAAGACGCCCAAGGACCTGACGCTGGCCGAATCCGCCATGCTGGCCTCCTTCCCCAAGGCGCCTTCGCGCTTCGCCAAGCAGGCCCAGAGCGCGCGCGCCAAGGACCGCCAGGCCTATGTGCTCGACCAGATGGTCGAGGCGGGGATGATCTCGCCTGCACAGGCCAACGAGGCGAAGGCCCAGGCGCTGGTTTTCGCCACCGACCAGCCCGACAGCTTCACCGGCCACGCGCTCGACTACGCCATCGAGCGTGTTCACGAGATCATGGCCAATCCGCCGCCCGACATGGTCATCAAGCTGTCGCTCGACCTGAAGCTTCAGGAAGCGGCCCAGAAGGCCGTGGAGCATGGCCTCGCCACCATGGGCAAGGATCGCCGCGCGTCGGAAGGCGCAGCGCTCATCATCGAGAACGAAACCGGCGCCATCCGCGCGATGGTCGGCGGGCGCGACTATCTGAAGTCGCAGTTCAACCGCTCCACGCAGGCCCGCCGCCAGCCGGGCTCCTCGTTCAAGATGTTCGTCTACGCCGCTGCGCTCGAAGACGGCATGACGCCGGGCACCGTGCGTTTCGACATGCCGGTGACGATCAAGAACTGGCGTCCGCGCAACTATGGCGGCCAATACATGGGCGCGGTGACGCTGTCCTATGCGCTGGCGGAATCGCTCAACACGGTCGCCGCACAGATCGGCGACGAGATCGGCGTCGAGAAAGTGACGGCGCTGGCGCACGAATTCGGCGTGCGGTCCGAGTTGCACAACTATCCGTCGATCACGCTGGGCTCGGACGAAGTCACGCTGATGGAGATGACCACGGGCTTTGGCGTGCTCGCCAAGGGCGGGCTGCAGATGTCGCCCTATATCATCGAGCAAATCACCAACTCGAAGGGCGACCTGCTCTATTCCCGCCCGCCCGTGCGCACGCCGCGCATCTACCCGGAAAACCTCGCGATCGACATGAACTCCATGTTGAGCCGCGTCGTGGTTGCGGGAACCGGCGGCGCTGCGCAATTCGGCGGCTGGGACATCGCGGGCAAGACCGGCACCAGCCAGGAATGGCGCGACGCATGGTTCCTCGGTTACACTACCCGCTTTGTTGGCGGCGTCTGGGTCGGCAATGACGACGACAAGCCGATGGCGCGCATCACCGGCGGCGAAATGTCCGCGCGCATCTGGGCCGACATGATGAAGGTCGCCCACGACGGCATCGCCCCCGAGGAACTGCCCGGCGCCAAGGGCGTCGAAGAATACATGTCGCCACAAGACCTTGAGCGATTGAACTTCTACCAGCGAATGTCGTCCGCATTCGGGGCGGTCAGTCGCCGGGGTGGGGGATAGGCCGCGTCATATCGCCGGAGATACCGGGCTGGCGCCGCAGATGTGCGATGCCGCCGGATGATACCACCTTGACCTGCCGCAGACTTCGGCGCTGCATAGGCAAAAGGCTGCACAAGAGATTCAAGGGAGACGTCCATGTCCATCAGGCTCGCCACAGGCGTGGCGGCGGCTGCATTGCTGGCTGCGTGCGGGGCTGAAACGGCGGATACCGGCAAGATGTCCGCGGAGATCAGGCGCACGGCGTTTGGCGTGCCGCATGTGAAGGCGGACGATTACGCCAGCCTGGGTTTCGGCCTCGGCTACGCCATGGCGGAAGACAATATCTGCGAGACGATGGAGCGCTACCTCACCGTCGATGGCGAGCGCGCGAAGCATCTCGGCCCCGGCGAGAACAACGCCAACGTCGCCAGCGATCTCTATCACAAGCGTCTGATCGCTTCGGGCGAGATGGAGAAGCTGCTGAACGGCCCGGCGGATTCCGTGGATACGCCCAGCGCCGATGCACGCGCGCTGGCGCGTGGCTATGCGGCGGGTGTCTCGAAATATGTGCGCGAGACGGGCGCCGAGAACATCGCCGATCCGCGCTGCAAGGGCGCGGCGTGGGTGCGGGAGCTGACGGAAGAGGATTACTGGCGCCATCAGATGGCCGGTCAGGTGGTCTACCAACTCGCCGGCATTGCAACGGCTGCTCCTCCGGGCATGGGCGATGCGGCGCGCGCCGCAGACGATCCGTTCATCGAAACCACGCAGCTGGGATCGAACGCCTATGGCCTCGGCAAGGAAGTGACGCAGAGCGGATACGGCATGCTGCTCGGCAATCCGCACTATCCGTGGGACGGGCAGAACCGCTTCTACCGGATGCACATGACCATTCCGGGCAAGCTGAATGTCGTGGGCGCGGGCCTCGTCACCAACGCATCGGTCGGTATCGGCCACACCGACAGCATTGCGTGGACGCACACCGTCTCGACCGCGCGGCGCTATGGCGTGTTCGAGCTGATGCTCGATCCGGCCGATCCGACCAAGTACATGTATGATGGCGTATCGACTCCGATGGAGAAGATGGACGTCACCGTTGAGGTGAAGGACGGCGCGCCTGTCACGCACACCTTCTATACCACGCGCTATGGCCCCGTTCTGGAGACGCAGACCTTCCCGTGGTCGACGACCGCCGCCTACGCGATGCGCGTGATCCCTCAGGGCCTGCGCTCGGCGGACCAGTATCTCGCCATGTGGCAGGCGAAGAGCGTGCGCGAACTCCAGGCTGCGCTCGCGAAGTACCAGGCGACCGGCTTCAATACGACCGCAGTCGATGCGGGCGGCGAGGCGTTCTACGGGGACATGGGCATGATGCCCAACGTGCCGAAGGAATTGGGCGACACATGCGCCGTTTCCGATCTGGCGAAACAGCAGTGGGCGACGACGCGCGTTCCCGTGCTCGACGGCTCCAGGTCCGAATGCGACTGGGCGACGGACGAGGATTCGACCGCCAGCGGCGTGTTCGGCGCCAGCAAGACGCCGCAGCAGTTCCGCACCGACTATGTCAGCCAGATGAACGACAGCTACTGGCTGACCAACGCTTCGACGCCGATCACGGGCTACAGCCCGATCTTTGGCGATGAAGGCACGGCGCGCTCGCTGCGCACGCGGCTTGGCCTCGACATCGTGGCAAACCGCGTTGCGGGCACGGATGGCCTGGGCGATCCGAAGTTCAACCTCGCCAACCTGCAAGGCGCGCTCTACCAGAACCGGCATATCGGCGCCGAACTGGTGCGCGACGATCTGGTCGCCGCGTGCAAGGCGTCGCGGAAGAATTCGCTCGCCGCCGCCTGCGCCGCGCTGGAAGGCTGGGATCTCAAGGTCAACCTCGACAGCAGGGGCGCGCACCTGTTCCACCTGTTCGCGGAGAATGGCGGGCTGGCGTTCAAGGTTCCGTTCAACCCCGCCGATCCGGTCAACACGCCGAACACGCTGGACGTCGCCAATCCCAAAGTGCTCGAAGCGCTCCAGAAAGCGGTCGATACGCTGACGGCGGCAAAGATACCGCTCGATGCGGCGCTGGGCGATGTGCAGCGCGAGACGCGCGGCGAGGAACGCATCCCGATCCATGGCGGCGCCGGACAGGAAGGCGTGTTCAACGTCATCACGGTCGGCGCGCTGGAGCCGGAACTGGGCTGGACCGACATCCGCCACGGATCGAGCTGGATTATGACGGTCGAGTTCACCGCCGACGGCCCGAAGAGCCAGGGCATCCTGTCCTACTCGCAATCCACCGATCCGACCTCGCCGTTCCATTCCGACCAGACGCGCGCCTATTCCGCGAAACAGTGGGACGACCTGCTGTTCACGGAAGAAGCGGTCGAGGCGGCCGTGGTGTCGCGGAAGACGGTGAACGAGTAGACCTTCTCCGCCGTTCCCGCTGAAGCTCGCGGACTTTGTCCGGGAGCTTCAGCGATATTCCAGGCGCGGCAGGCGCCGTCCTTGCCGCTTCTGGGGTCCGGCTCGCGCCTTGGGCGCGCCCGGAATGACAGGATCGAGGATGATTGCCTCGCCGCGCGGCCGTGGCGGCTTGACCTCCCGCCCAGCTTCCTGTCCATGCGCGCCATGGCTGGACCTCCGATTGCAGTTCTTCGCGGCGTCACCCTGACGCTGGGCGCGACACCCCTGTTCACGGGCGTGGACATGCAGCTTGCGCGGGGCGAGCGCATGGCGCTGGTCGGCCGCAACGGGGCGGGCAAGTCGACGCTGATGCGCATTCTGGGCCGCGCCATCGAGCCGGATGGCGGTGAAGTCTTCATGCAGCCCGGCGTTGCCGCCCGTCACCTGCTGCAGGAGCCGGACTTCTCGGGCTTCTCGACGGCGATCGAGTATGTCGCCAACGGGCTCGATCCCGACCTGGCCTATCGCGCCGAGTCCGAGCTTGGCGCATGGGGCGTGCCGCTGGGGCTCGATCTCGCCAAGGCGTCGGGCGGGCAGGCGCGGCGCATCGCCCTCGCCCACGCCTTTGCGCATGATCCCGATATCCTGCTGCTCGACGAGCCGACCAACCACCTCGACGTGCCGGCCATCGAATTGCTGGAAGAAGAGCTGAAGGCATTCCGCGGCGCGCTGCTGGTCGTGAGCCACGACCGGCGCTTTCTCGAGAACATTGCGACGTCGGTGGCGTGGCTGCGGCAGGGCACGGTTCACACGCTCAACAAGGGCTATGCCGAATACGAAGCCTGGGCCGAAACGGTGGAGGCCGACGAAGAGAAGGCGCTCGACAAGCTCAACACGCAGCTGAAGGCCGAGGAGCGCTGGATGGCGCGCGGCGTCACCGCCCGCCGCAAGCGGAACATGGGCCGCGTGCGCAAGCTGCATGAGATGCGCGACGAAGGAAAACAGCGCCGCATCGCGCTCAACCAGGCCGCTTCCGCCGCCACCCTCGCGATCGACTCGGGCGCACAGTCGGGCCGACTTGTCATCGAAGCGAAGAACCTGTCGCTGACATTCAAGACGCCGGATGGGCCGCTGCCCATCGTCGACGATCTCTCCCTCCGCGTGATGCGGGGCGACCGGCTCGGCATTATCGGGCCCAATGGCGCGGGCAAGACCACGCTGCTGAAGTTGCTGCTCGGCAAGCAGGAGCCTGACGCGGGCACGCTGCGCCTCGCGAAGACGCTGGAGATCACCTATCTCGACCAGACCCGCGCGACGCTGAACTCCCAGACGACGCTGTGGGACACGCTGACGCCGCTGGGCGGCGACCAGGTGATGGTGCGCGGCCATCCCAGGCATGTCGCGGCCTACGCCAAGGACTTCATGTTTGAAAGCCGCCAATTGCACCAGCCCGTCGGCGCGCTGTCGGGCGGCGAACGCAACCGGCTGACGCTTGCGGTTGCGCTGGCCAAGCCTTCCAACCTGCTTATCCTCGACGAACCGACCAACGATCTCGATATCGAGACGCTCGACCTTCTCGAAGACATGCTGAGCGAATATGACGGCACGCTCCTGCTGGTCAGCCACGACCGCGCGTTCGTCGACAACGTGGTTACCTCGGTGTTGACGCCGGAAGGCCGTGGCCAGTGGCTGGAAACGCCGGGCGGCTATCAGGATTATGTGAACCAGAAGAAGTCCGGCGCGGTCGCCTTCCGCTCAAGCGCGCTGGAGCCGGCCAAAACGCCGTCGCAGGCCGCCCAGCCCGCCCGCGCCGCAGCTCCCGCCGCCAAGCTGACCTACAAGGACCAGCGCCGCCTTGAGGAGCTCAATCGCCTGATGCCCGCGCGGCAGAAGGAGATCACCGACATCGAGGATGCAATGGCGGATGCGAATTTCTTCACCAAGGACCCGAAGGGATTCCAGTCGCGCGTAAACCGTCTCGCCGCCGCGCGCGGCGAACTGGAAGGCTACGAGCTTGAATGGCTCGAAATCGAGGAAAAGCGCGAAGGCCTGTCGCGCGCCTGACGCCGGCCCGAAATAGTTGCTTCCAGCATTTATTGGACAGCCCGGATAGCCGACCGCCATTGAATTCCGTTAGTGCAGCAAGGCTTTTCTTAACCGCAGCAGGGTATCTGTAAGCTCTGCCTGAGGGGAGATTTGGGATGGCGGCGTCCGCCAACAACTTTGCGCTTCTGCTCGACCTCGCCAAGGAAGGGTCCAGCGAAAAACGTCGCGAGCTGCTGCGCCAGATCACTGACGTGTTCCTGGCCGACCCGCCGGAGCGTTCCGACCGGGAAGCCCAACTGTTCGACGAGATCGTCGGCGCGGTCGCGGCCGATCTCGAAACGCAGGTCCGCATCGAACTCGCCCAAAAAGTCGCCGTCAGCAACGTTCCCGTACACCGCACCGCCCGCCGTCTGGCGCTGGATGTGATCGAAGTCGCGCGCCCCGTTATCGAAGGCTCGCGCGCGCTGAACGAGACCGACATCCTCGACGTGATCCAGCAGAAGTCGCAGGACCACATGCTCGCCGTTACCAAGCGCCCGGACATCGGCGAGAAAGTTTCAAGCGCGCTCGTCGCCAGGGGCGAGGACCACGTCGTCGCCTCGCTGCTGGAGAACCGCACCGCCCGCATGGACCGCAAGACCTTCGAGGCGGTTGCCGATCGCGCGCAGGCCAATCCGGTGCTCCACGCGCCCTTCGTGCGCAACCAGCATATGCCGCTCGACCTGCTCAACAGCGTCTATCTCAAGGTCGAAGGCGGGCTGCGCCGGGAGATCATGCGCAAGTTCCACGGCGTCTCGCCGGCCGAGCTGGAGACTGCGCTCGAAGCCAGCCGCAACCATCTCTCGGCGGCCTACGGCGCGCTGCCGACCGATTACCAGATCGCCCGCGACCAGATCGAAGCGCTCGACAAGCGCGGCGCGCTGAAGCCGCCCATGCTGGTCCAGCTGCTGCGCGAAAACCGCCGCACGGCATTTTACGTTGCGTTTGCGAAACTTGTAGACATCGAATTCGATCTCACGCGCCGCCTGGTTGAAGCCAAGGACATGGACGCACTCGCCATGCTGTGCCGGGGCGCGGGTTTCGATCGCGGCCTGTTCGTCACCATCAGCCTGCTGCTGGTCGATGAAGGCGGCGGCCTCAGCAAGACCGAGGAATACGGCAAGCTCTACGAGCAAGTGCCGGTCGCGGCGGCGCAGCGCGCCCTGCGCTTCTGGAAGGTTCGCGCAAAAGGCACGGGCGCAGCCGAAGCGGCCTGACGTTCTCGCGCAACAGGCGGGAACCTCGCTCAGGGTTCACCCTGAGAGGATATTTCATCGCCTCGCGATGTGCAGTTGCAGAATTGCTCCGTGTCCGGCGGTAACCTAGGTTCGCGCCCCTTGTGGGGAGTCGAACGTCCATGCCCAACCGCGTCATTCGCTCGCAGACCATCAGCATTGGCGAGCTTCTGCGCCTTGGCTCGTTCCAGCCTGCGCGCGTACAGCGCGACTATTGCTGGACCGAACACCAGCAGGCCTCGCTCCTCAACGACCTGATCGCCTCGTTCGGCGAATTCGGCCTCGACCCGGATTCGGAACCGGACGTCGAACCCAACGAGCCACGCGACGGGGACGGCGATCTTCCCTTCGAGATGGCCTATTACGACCGCGAGTTGGAGGCGACCGCGCCCTTCTGTTTCGTCGGCACGGTGATCCTGCACCAGGGCAAGGATCGCTGGGACATCTATGACGGGCTCCAGCGCGTGACGACCTTCTCGGTCTTCTTCGCCGTGCTGCGCGACTTGCTGGGAGCGGAGAAGGGTCATCCGATTCACGCATTGCTTGCGGACGACCACGGCATCTGGCGCCTGAACCTCAACATGCGGCACAACACGCTGGAGGCCGACATTCTCGCGCCGGGCCGCACGGCCAAGCGCCACCGCCCGCATCCCAATCTCACAGAAGCCAGCGAATACCTGCGCGACTGCGTGGCGGTCGCCCGCGCGCGCTTCCAGGGCTGGACCAGGGAACGCCTTACCGCCTTCACCAACTTCATGTCGCAAGCCGTGCTCGTCACCGTGACGCGCATCACCGACCGGCGCATGGCCGCCAAGGCGTTCGTCAGCATCAACACCGGCGGCTTCCCGCTGAAGCCCGAAGAGATCGTGAAGGGACAGCTGATCGACCTGACCTCGGCCTTGCCGGATGCGGATGAGGCGGCCGCCCGCGTGCTGTTCGTCTGGCGCCAGCTGCAGGACGATCTGGGCAAGCAGAAGTTCGACGAGTTCCTGCGCTCGGTCGACTTCATCGAGCGCCGCGAAGCGCAGTCGTCGGACTACGCCATCCAGCTGATGGAGCACATTCGCCGCCGCTATCCGGGACAACAGGGGGTGCGCTGGGCCACCGACATGCTGCTGCAGTACCGCTCGGCCTTCCGCTGGATTTACGAGGCCAGCAATGCCGAGATGGCCGAGGGCGTCCACGCCAGCCTGCGCCGCCTGCAGATGCTGAAGTGGGACCAGTGGCGCGCCTACGCGATGCTCATCAAGATCAAGTCGCGCCCCACCGATATCGACTCGCGCATCGACACGCTCGACCGTGTCTGCTTCGCGCTCACCGTGTCGACGCCGGACGTGCGCCGTCTCTCCGAAATGATGGGCCGCCGGGTCGAGCGTTTCGCCAAGGGCACGTTCGGCAAACAGGCAGGCTTCACCTTCAGCCAGGCGCAGAACGAACGCCTGATCCGCAACCTCTCCGCCCCGCTCACCGACAACCAGCGCCGCTCCACCGTCATGCGCTGGATCGAGGCCGCCGCGCACGGAGACCGGGTGCCGCGCTACCTGATCGATCCGCGCTCCTCGGTGGAGCATGTCTATCCGCGCAACCCGGAAAGCAAATGGACCGCGTTCGAGGCGGGACTGGAGTTCAACCAGCTTGTCACGTTGCGCGAGATGAGCGGGAATCTGTGCATTCTGCTGCAAGACGATCTCGGCAACGCTTCATTCGACGAGAAGCGGCGCGCCTATGCGAAATCGCGCCTGCGCTTCGGAGTGGAGATTGCGAAGTCGAAATACTGGACGCCAGATGCGATCCACGCCCGCACGCGCAAGCTCACCGAGTTCACGCTGCGCTTTCTCGACCTCGACGTCTCCGGCGCCTGAGACGTAGAATCGATCCGTTGATCAGGCCTGCATCTCCGCCGTCTTCGCGGCGTTGATGGCCTTGGCCTGCTTGTACGCTTTCCTGTCGCGCAGCCGCCCGGCATACGCCTCGAACGAAGGCCGTGTCGGCAGCGACTTGAACATCAGGCCCCAGTCGACCGTGCTGCCGACATAGACATCGGCCGCCGTGAACGTGTCGCCGCAGACATAGTTCCGGTTCGTCAGGAATTGCTCGAGCGCGGCGACTGCGTTGTCGAACGAGCCGAAGCCGGCCATCGTATCGCGGCCTTCCGGCAACTGCCAGCCAAGCGCCTTCGCCGTCACCGCTTGCTCGATCGGGCCGGAGCAGAACAACGTCCAGCGGTAATAGTCAGCCAGCGCCGCGCCTGAAGGTTTCAGCCCGGCCTGCGGAAATGCATCGGCGAGATAGAGGCAGATCGCAGCGGCTTCCGTCACCACCTTGCCGTCATGCCGGATGGCGGGAACCTTCCCCATCGCGTTCACGGCGAGATAGTCCGCGCTCTTGTTGCCCTGCGCCCCCCAGCTCAGCCAGTTGGTGGTGTAGGGCTGGCCCAGCTCCTCCAGCATCCAGTGCGCGATCTGGCCGCGGCTCATCGGATTGGTCCAGAACTCGATCATGTGAGGCTCCTCCCGAGCGCCGACCATGCGCCGCGGACCGCGCGCCATCAAGCTGCATCACGCCTGACTGCCGCCAGGGGAGTGTCAGCAGCGTTCTTCGCCAACCGCCTGAATCCGCAAACGGCCAAGCCGGGGCCGGTATATTGCTTGCAGCATCGTTGTCGGGGTTGGGACGCTATCGGGTCCCCCAATGCAACTGCCGCCGTCATCGCAGGCCGCCGCCTGCGCCGCGACGGCCCCATGCGCCGCTATCTCACCGATGCGATCTTCCCGTATTACATCATCCACCAGACAACGATCGTGGTCGGCGGACACTATCTTACCGGGCTCGGCCTGCCGGTCTGGGCAGAAGCGCCGCTGATGATCGCCATGACGGTCGCGAGCTGCGCGGCCGGCTACGAGATCGTCCGCCGCGTCGGCTTCCTGCGGCCCCTGTTCGGCCTCAAGCCCGAAAAGCGAAACGCCACCCGGCCTCTTTCGAGACCGGATGGCGCTGCAGCTTGATCGAGCTTTGGCCTAGAAGCGAGCGTTGACGCTCACCCAGAAGCTGCGGGCCTTGTCCTTGTTGTTGTAGTCGTCCTGGAACACCGGGGTCCACGTGCCGTCGCCATTGTCATTGAACGTGGTCTGGTAGCTGGTGAAGTCCTCGTTCAGCAGGTTGTTCACCCGGCCGCTGATCGTCCAGGCGTCGTTCACGCGATACTGCGCGCCGAGGTGCAGCACCGTGTAGTCCTTGTAGTAAAGGTGCGCGCCCGACGTATCGACGCCGCGATAGCGCTTCGAACGCGACTCCGCGACGAGCTGGGCCGAGAGGTCTTCGAGGATCTGCCAGTCGAGCGTGGCGTTCGCCATGTGCTTGGCAGTCTGCGTGAGAGGCCGACCCGCGCTGGCGCCGCTCTTCTGCTCGCTGTCGGTGTAGGTGTAGTTGGCGCGGATCGAGAGGTTATCGAGAATCTCGTAACGCCCGGCCAGTTCGGCGCCCTGGATAACCACCTCGTCGATGTTCACCGTCCGGGAGCTGTTCGCGTATCCGAGATCGGCATACTCGCCCGAGCCGCTGCACGTCAGCGCAAGGCCGGCGCCGCACGGTTGCGAGGCGATCTTGTCTTCGAACTCGTTGTAGAACACCGTCGCGTTGAAGTTGTGGCCGGCGTCGCCCTGCCAGTAGATGGCAAACTCGCTGCTGGTGCTGGTTTCCGGTTTCAGATCGGGGTTGCCGAACATCGGCGAGGTGCCCTGGCCGCCAAAGCCCGTGATGCCGTCATAGAGTTGCGTCGTCTTCGGCGTCTTGAAGCCGGTGCTGACGCCGCCCTTGATCGTCCATTCCGGCGAGAGAGTATAGACGCCATACAGACGCGGGCTGACCTGGTCGCCGAATACATCGTGATTGTCATAGCGCAGGCCGCCGGTGATCGACACCGGCTCGATCGGACGCCACGTATCCTCGGCGAACACCGAGTACATGTTGTGCTCCTGTTTCGCGCCCGGCGTGCCGTCCTCAAGGCCGAACACGCCATCGGTCAGCTCACCCTGAATGACCTGCGCGCCGACGACGGCCACATGCTCGCCAGCGAGCTGGAACGGCATGTCCAGCTTGGCGTCGAGCGTGTATTGCGCGCTTTCCAGCGTGCGCTTGGGGCGCGGCAGGAACGTGCTTTCGGCGGCGGCGCGGCGGTCATCCAGCGACATGCCGGCATAGGGCCCTGTCGCATCGAACATCTGCAGCAGCAATTCGCGCTCGGCGACCGTGAACGGCATGGTGCGGCCGTTATTGTTGGTCGCGACGTGGGCCAGCGACACGAAGCTGTTGCCGAAGCTCCACTCACCGGTGTGCGTCAGGGACCATGTGTCGCGCGTGAACTCCTGCGTCGGGCTGTAGCCTGCACGCGGATTCGAACGGCGCGACCAGACACCGCCATTGTTCGCGCACGCCGTGGCGTTGGCGCCGGCGGCGCCGAGGCAGAAGTTGCCGGCGGCCCAGATGCTGTTGATGTTGTCGACGGTTCCGACCGGATATTCCTCAACGCCCTGGTCGTTGATCTTGATCTTGTTGTCGTATTCCTGCTTCGAGGTGTCGTAGTCGAACACCAGCCGCTGATCGGGCGCGATCGCCCAGGACAGGCTGCCGCCCAGCGCGATATTGGTGTTGTCCACCGTCTTGCCGCCGCCGCCGAAGCCGAGCGAGCGATTGTGCTCGACGCCGCCCGGATCGACCACCGAGTCGTAGACCGGGTTCGACGCCTCGCGCTTGTACCAGCTCCCGCGCAGGCTGAGGTTCAGCACATCCGAGACGATCGGGCCGGATACGAAGAAGTCGACCGTCGTATCGTCGCCGAACTGGTCGTCTTCCTGGATGCTGCGGCTCACCGTAGCCGAGCCGCTCCAGCTGGTGGCGACCTTCTTGGTGATGATGTTGATGACGCCGCCCAGCGCGTCCGAGCCATACAGAGTCGAAGCCGGGCCACGGATAACCTCGATCCGCTCGATCATGTCGAGCGGCGGGATGTGGTTGAACTGGTTGCCGCTGAAGCTGTTCGGATAGATGTCGCCATGGTTGTTCTGACGCTTCCCGTCGATCAGGATGAGCGTGTAGTCGGATCCCATGCCGCGCAGGCTGATGCTGCGCTGGCCCGTCTTGTCCGAGGTCTCGCCGACATCGACACCTTCCAGATCGCGCACCGCGTCGATCAGGGTCATGTAGGGGCGCTGCTTCAGTTCTTCCGCCGTGATGACGGTGATGCTGGCGGGGGCGTCGGTGATCTTCTGCTCGAAGCCCGCCGCGGTGACGACGACGACATCGTCATTGGCCTGCGTTGCCGTCAGTTCGGACGACGGCCCCGAGGGCGCCGTCTGCTCCTGCGCCTGTGCGGTCAAGGCCAGCGGCGAACACGCCGCCATCAGCATTGCGCCAAAAACCATCCCGCGACCCGTCATCGAACTCGTCTCCGTTTAATCAACCCGGAGCGCGTCCTACCGCGTCTTTCTGCAATTGCGAGTAATTATTAGTTGCATGAGTGCGCGCCAGATTGTCGCGGAGATTCAGCGACTTCCGCACGGCCCTTCCCCTGTCGAGCTGTAACGACAGTTACAAGCCTGCCTCCGGCCGGACAGGACCGGATCGGACGGCCCGCGTCGCGTTGCCGCTCACCGCAATCGCAGCGCCCTGGCGGGCCAACGGGAGTATGGGCCTAAACCCGCTCCTTCGTCTTGGTGAACCGGATCGCCGGGTTCTTCTCGGAAACATAACCGACATCCCAGCTGTTCTTCGCGAGATAGACCGGCGCGCCGTCGAGGTCTTTCGCCACCGTGCCCCGGTTGTTCTCGAGGAATGCGTCCAGCTTCACGCGATCGTCGCTCGTCAGCCAGCGCGCGGCCGCCCACGGGCTCGTCTCGAACAGGACTTCGAGATTGTTCTCCGTCGCGATGCGCTCGGCCATCACCTCGATCTGCAGCTGGCCCACCGCGCCGACGATCATGTCCGAGCCGATCTCGGGCGTGAACAGCTGCGTGACGCCTTCCTCGGCGAGGCCCTCCAGCGCCTTGCGCAGGTGTTTGGACTTCATCGGGTCCTTCGTGCGCACGCGGCGGAGGATTTCCGGCGCGAAGTTCGGGATGCCCGCGAACTGGATGTTGCCGTTCTCGCTCAGCGCATCGCCAACGCGCAGCTGCCCGTGGTTGGGGATGCCGATCACATCGCCGCCGAATGCTTCGTCGGCAATCTCGCGGTCCTGCGCCATGAACATGACCGGTGAGGTGATTCCGATCTGCTTGCCCGCAACCGTTTTCAATCGCATCCCGCGCTGGAACCGGCCGGACACCATGCGGAAGAACGCGATGCGGTCGCGATGGTTCGGGTCCATGTTCGCCTGGATCTTGAACACGAAGCCGGTGACTTCCTTGTGCTCCGGGCCGACGGCTACGGAATTACCCTTCACCTTCGCCTTCTGCGCGCGCGGCGCCGGCGCCTCCTGCCAGATCGTGTCGAGCAGTTCCTTCACGCCGAAATGGCGCAGCGCAGAGCCGAACACCACCGGCGTCATGTGGCCTTCGCGATAGCTCTGGTGGTCGTAGGGCTTGCATACGCCCGCCGCCATCTCGGCCTGTTCGGCGAGTTCGGCCTGCTCGCCCTTGTCCATCATCTCGTCGAAGCGATCCTTGCCGACGCGCTCCGTCCTGAACTCGACCGAGCCGTCATGCTCGACAATGCGCTGGTAGGTGACGAACTCGCCATTGCGCAGGTCCTGCATGCCGCGCAGGCGATCGCCCGAGCCCTGCGGCCAGTAAAGCGGGGACGCCGTCATCGCCAGCTTCTGCTCGATCTCGTCGAGAAGCGCGAATGGGTCCTGCGCCTCGCGGTCCATTTTATTGATGTAGGTAATGATCGGAATGTCGCGCAGGCGGCACACCTCGAACAGCTTCAGCGTCTGCGGTTCGATGCCCTTCGCGGCGTCGAGCACCATGATGGCGGAGTCAGCCGCAGTGAGCGTGCGATAGGTGTCTTCCGAGAAGTCTTCGTGGCCCGGCGTGTCGAGCAGGTTGAAGACGCAGTTCTCGTACTCGAACGTCATCACCGAGGCCGAGACCGAGATGCCGCGATCGCGCTCGATCTTCATCCAGTCCGACATGGTGCGCCGGCGCTCGCCGCGCGCCTTCACCGCGCCCGCCATGCGGATCGCCCCGCCCGCCAGCAGCAGGTTTTCCGTCAGCGTCGTCTTGCCGGCATCCGGGTGCGCAATGATCGCAAACGTACGTCGCCGCGCGGCTTCCTGTTCGGGGGTAAGGGTCATGGGGCGGGGGCATACAGGGGAGCGCCGGAAAGGTCTACACCCGCTCCAGAAGGCAGGTTAGGCTGCCGTAAACGGGGTTCGGACATGGCGAAGAAGAACAGGGATACAACGCTTCCCGCTCCGTTCCTGAAGCGCGTCTGGCTGGAACCGAAGAAGGTTGAACAAGCGGACGCCTACCCCTTCTGCCTGCCTATCTTCCGCGACGGCTTCGAACTGGATTTCACCGCCCCCATAACGATCATCGTAGGCGAGAACGGCACGGGCAAATCCACCATCCTCGAAGGCATCGCCGCGCTGGCCGGCTATGACGAGGCCGGCGGCGGCAAGGGCTACATGCCGGTAGATCACTCGAAGGCCATCGAAGCGATGGGAGGCAGCCTGTCGTCGGCGCTGCGGGCCGCATGGCTGCCGAAGGTCACACGCGGATGGTTCTTCCGCGCAGAAACCTTCTTCTCCGTCGCCCGCTATCTCGACGAGGTCGGCTCGCCGAGAGCCGATTTCCTCTCGCACTCGCACGGCGAAGGCTTCCTCCGCTTCTTCCAGGAACGCTGCCAGCATCAAGGGATCTTCATCTTCGACGAACCGGAGTCGGCGCTATCCCCGTCGCGCCAGATCGAATTCCTGAAACTCCTGCGCGCCATGAATGAATCGAAGAAGGCCCAGGTGATCATGGCGACGCATTCACCGATGCTGATGGCGTATCCCGGCGCAACGTTGCTGCGCCTCACGCCAGCTGGACTTGAGCCCACCGGACTTGAGAATACGGATCACTACCGGCTGATGCGGGACTTCATGCTCGATCCGGCGGGCTTCATCGAATCCCGCCTGTGGGAGTGAGTGTCAGCCTGCTTTCGCGGTGAACCTGGCGCTGCCGCTCCAGGTGAGCGTCCACCTGGCGCCGGGGCGGACATTCTGGACGAGGGCGGGCTGGAAAGCCGCGAGGCAGGTTCCGCCCTTGCGGCGCGCCGAAGGATAGACCACGCCGCGCGATCCGCTTTCGCGCAATTCCAACGCCAGCGCCTGGCCGGCCGGATACCCCTGCAGCGGATCGGAGTTTAGCGCATCGATGTAGCGCGACCGTCCCTTCGCCGCGCGCAGGTCGTGGAACTCGCCCATGAAACCAGCAAGAAGCGATTGATAGACCGCTTCGTCCTCGAACACGCCGATGCGCGTCAACTCGCGCGTGCGATGGAAGCCGACTTCCTCGATCGAGGTAAGATCTTCGAATGCGCAATACCACGCACCACGCATTGGGCCATTAAAGCGGTTTCCTTCCGGCCGTGTGTAGGCAAAGGCTGCGTTGACGTAAGTCGTCCCCCACGCATTGTAGAGCAGTTCGCGCGCATCGAGATCGGAGAGACCTGTGGCTTCGGCTTTCAGCCTGCGGCTGGTCAGACCCTCGATCTCCGCGAGGATGTCTTCCTCCTCATGCGTATCGACCAGCGGCCTCAGCACGGGCGGTTTGAAATATGCGGTCGGAAGCAGGCGCACCGTGTCCGTGCGGCTGATCTGGGTGAGCGGAAGCGACGAGCCCGTCACATGCCGCCCCGCAGCGCATCGACATAGCCGCGCGTCTCGAGAATGGCGGGAAGTCCGCCCGCCTTCATGTAGTCGACCGGGCTGCGATTCATGAAGGGGGGCCCACTGTTCGCCAGCTTCGGCCAGCGATCCGCGAGTGCGTCCGAGAAGTAGAGATGCAGTCCTTTGTAGAGCCCGACGATACCGCTCACGCGCGTCAACTGGTCGATATCGCGCCGCGCACTCCAACCACCGGCCTTGATGCGCGACCAGCTACGCTCACTCATGCCGAACAGCGCCGCCGCATCCGCGTTGGTCAAGCTCCAGGCAGCGGCAACCCGCGCAGCCGCCTTGGCGGCGACGGCGTAGGTGCGATCGTCCTGCCCCGATTTCCGAGGCTCGAACCCAACCGCTGCAATGTCCCGCACACCTTTGGCCATCGACATCCTCGCCATTTGTCACATAAATACACGTCATTTGTCTTATTTACAAGCGCCATCTCGTTCCGACAAATTGCATATGTGAACGCTGCGACAACGTTAGAATGGCGGCTTCCTTTCCGCCTCCAGACCTCGCCATGAAACTCTTCCACTCCCCAACTTCGCCCTACGCCCGCAAATGCCGGGTGGCGGCTATCGAGAAGGG
>CAZGWV010000034.1:26275-32364 GCA_964529555.1 uncultured Rhizobium sp. | reverse complement strand
TCTTCAGCTCGAATGCCTCATCCTCGACGCAGAGGACTGCCTCCGCCTCTGGATCGCCATGCGCGGCTGCCAGATCGCGTGCATCCGGCCGAAGACGCCGTTGACGCGCAGCGCGCCGCATCTCGTTCATGCCAAAGACCTGCCCGAACTCCTCGCCCGCATCAGCGCGCTCGTCGCGATGTGCCAGCGCATGGAAGACCTCGCGCAGGCTCACGCGCTGAAGCTCTCGCGCCTGCGCGAAGACAATCCGCTTGGCGCACATGGTTCGACGGACGCCGCGCGTTGCGCGGCTGCTCACCATGAGGCGGTGGGTGCGGCTGGATTCTTCAAGTGCCTGTCAGGCCTCATGGTGAGCAGCAATGCCATGCTTCGCATGGCATTGCGTCCGTCGAACCACGAGGCCGTGCTCCCCGCCCGCGCCACACAGCGAGCACCCCCATACGCGATTGCGGCCACATACCCGCAAACACGCCTCGCAGGCTCCAACCTGCGAGAACGCATCCCCATGCCCAGGCTTCCCATCCGCCTCATCCCGCCCTATCAGGACGCGCATGCGGGTGTGGCGGAATTGGTAGACGCACCGGTTTTAGGTACCGACGGGGCAACCCGTGGGGGTTCGAGTCCCTCCACCCGCACCAGATTTCGCCTGCGGACCGCCTGACGCTATCGTCCCGAAGCACAGGCCGCCTCGTAAAGCGCCCCTATCGTCTCGCGCAACGCGGCATCGAGGTCTTCCGCCGTCATCCCCGGCCCTGCCCGCAGCCCCGCATCGCCATGCATCCACGCCCCCGCGCACGCCGCATCGAACGCATCCAGCCCCTGCGCCATAAGCCCGCCGACGATCCCCGCCAGCACATCGCCCGAGCCCGCCGTCGCCAGGAATGGCGTCGCATGCGCATTCACCACCGCCCGCCCATCGGGCGCCGCGATCACCGTATCGGGCCCCTTCAGCAGCACGACGCATCCCGTCATCGCAGCCGTGTTGATCGCCGCCGTCAGCCGACTGGGAGACTTCGCCAGAAGCCCCGGCCGCAGCCGCTCGAACTCGCCCACATGCGGCGTCATCACGACGAACGCGCCCTTGGGCAGTCCGTCATTCTCCCGCACCATCCCGCCCTCGACCGTCAGCACGGCGAGCGACTTCGCATCGTCGCCAAACACGCTGACCGCATCGGCATCCAGCACACACCGCCGGCCCGCGCGCAGCAGCGCCTCCACATTCGCCCGCGTCTGCGGGCCCACGCCAGCCGCCGGCCCGATCACCACAGCGCCCGCGCGATCCGTCTGCGTCTCCAGACTCTCCGCATCCGCAAAGCTCGACACCATCACCGCCGTGACAGCCGCCGCTGCGACGACCAGAGCCGCAGGCGGACAATACAACGTCACCAGCCCCGCCCCGCTGCGCAACCCCGCCTGCGCCGCAAGGCGCGCCGCGCCCGTGTTCGCAATGCCGCCGCTCACCACGGCAAGCCGCCCACGCTGGTGCTTGTGCGCCCCCGCACCCGGCCAGTTCAGCGCATGCGCCCAAAGCCCCGGCCCATTCTCGCAAAGCCGTCCGCCGCCGATCTCCGCCACGAATTGCCCGAACCCGATCTCCGCCGGCACGACATCGCCGCACAAAGCCGCCGCCGGCTGCAACACATGCGCGGGCTTCTTGCAGCAGAACGTCACCGTCACGTCCGCGCGCATTGCAATGCCCGCGACAGCCCCCACATCTCCGCTCACACCGGAGGGCACATCGATCGACACGACCTTCACGCCGGCCGCGTTCACCTGCTCGACGGCCCATGCCGCCTCGCCCTCCAGCGCTCGCGACAACCCCGCCCCGAACAGGCCATCGAGCACGATGTCGCCCGCCAGCAGCCGCAGATCCTCCATCGGCTGGCGCGGCCCCGTGAGTTCGCTCAGCGCTTGGCGGCCTTCCTCCGTGCGCTCCGTCCTCGGCTCAAGGTCATACACCCACACATTCCGACCGAGATCGCGCAGGCGGCGCGCGGCGACATATGCATCGCCGCCATTATTGCCCGGCCCCGCCAGCACGATCACGCGCCCAAGCGGAAACTCCGCATGCAGAACATCCGCGCACGCCTGCCCCGCCTTGCGCATCAGCGCCCACAGCGAGATCCCCGCCTCCGCCGCGCGCCTCTCGGCGGCGCGGACCTCGTCACAGGTGAGGATGGCGAGACTCATTTCACGTCACCACGGTCGCCGCTTCCGAACCCAGTTCCGCCACGCGCAACCGCCCGCTCACACGCACCAGCTTCGTGATCGACGCATGCCCCGGCCTGAACGCCACGACGCGATCGTCATTCGTCAGCAGGCTGACGATCGCATTGATCGCGATGAAATGGCTGAACACCGCTGTCTCATCCGGCAGCTTCTCAACCGCCGCCAGAACGCCGGCGCGCCAGCCCCGCAGCCGCTCGTCCGTCGCGCTCCATCCGCCGGCCATCACGCCCTTCAGCCAGGCGGCGCGATCCTCGACCCCCGGCGGCGTAACGATCTCGCCCACGCCGCTGTCGATCCGCGCATGGGTCTCCATCAGCTTCTCATACTGCGCCGCCGTCTCGCGGCTGCGCGCCAGGGGCGACGTGATCGCCCGCTTGGCGCCCGCCCTGGCCAATTCTTCAGCCGCCGCAAATGCCTGCCGAACGCCCAATTCGGTCAATCCGGGGTCGAGATGCGCCCCATAAGCCCCGGCCGGTTCGCCGTGCCGGATCAGGTAAATCATTGTCGAAAACGCCCGTTACTGCTGTGAATTTTGAAACTTACCACACATTCCGCAAGGCCCTCTGTGGATATCCTCAGCGAGCGACGCCTAATGATCTGGCGCCTCTGCCTGATTTCTGTGCGTATGCTGCCCGGCCGCACGGATAATAGGCGCCCACCCTACTCGGCCCGCTCCTGATCGTGCATGGAACCGGGCGCTCCCGGACGCCACAG
Source organism: uncultured Rhizobium sp. (assembly GCA_964529555.1). Classification (GTDB taxonomy): domain Bacteria; phylum Pseudomonadota; class Alphaproteobacteria; order Caulobacterales; family Hyphomonadaceae; genus UBA7672. Next base: position 29,421 of record CAZGWV010000034.1, on the reverse strand, counting down.
CGGCGCCAACAGGAACTCCGTCGAAGGATCCGCGATGAAGAAGATCGAGGCCATCATCAAGCCCTTCAAACTCGACGAGGTGAAGGAAGCGCTTCACGGCGTCGGCCTGCAGGGCATGACCGTTCTTGAAGCCAAGGGCTTCGGCCGCCAGCGCGGCCACACGGAGCTTTATCGCGGCGCGGAGTACATCGTCGACTTCCTGCCCAAGCTGAAGATCGAGGTCGTTGTCTCGGACGCACAGCTTGAAGCCGCCTTGGCGGCAATCACCAAGGCGGCCCACACAGGCAAGATCGGGGACGGCAAGATTTTCGTTTCCGAGATTGCCGAAGTCATCCGCATCCGCACCGGCGAGACGGGCGACACGGCGATCTGACGTTAGACGTTTTCTACAGGCTCAACTTGTCGGCCTCATCGAAGGCCGGGGTGTAACGGAGGGACCAGGTGTCCGACGCGATTTTCAAGACCATCAAGGATAAGGACGTCCAGTACGTCGATCTGCGCTTCACCGACATGCGCGGCAAGATGCAGCACGTCACCTTCGATCTCTCGATGGTGGACAAGTCGCTGTTCGAGGACGGCACGATGTTCGACGGCTCGTCGATCGCCGGCTGGAAGGCCATCAACGAGTCCGACATGCTGCTGATGCCGGACGCGGCTTCCGCGCGCATCGACCCGTTCTTCCAGAACACGACGCTCGCCATCATGTGCGACATCCTCAACCCGAACGACAACACCCCCTACAACCGCGACCCGCGCATGACGGCCAAGAAGGCCGAGATGTATCTGAAGTCGTCGGGCGTGGGCGACACCGCCTATTTCGGCCCGGAAGCCGAGTTCTTCATTTTCTCCGACGTGCGCTGGAACACCGACCCGAACAACACGGGCTACCAGTTCGACGACCCGGAACTGCCCTACAACACCGGCCGCCAGTATGAAGGCGGCAATATGGGCCACCGTCCGGGTCCGAAGGGCGGCTACTTCCCCGTGCCTCCGGTCGACAGCCTGCAGGACATGCGCTCGGAAATGCTCACGCTGATGGCCGAACTCGGCCTCCAGCCCGAGAAGCACCATCACGAAGTCGCCCCGGCCCAGCACGAACTCGGCATGAAGTTCAACACGCTGGTCACGATGGCCGACAACATGCAGCTGTACAAATACATCGTGCACAACGTTGCGCACTCGTACGGCAAGACCGCCACCTTCATGCCGAAGCCGTACTACAAGGACAACGGCTCGGGCATGCACGTCCACCAGTCGATCTGGAAAGACGGCCAGCCGCTGTTCGCCGGCGACAAGTACGCCGACCTGTCGCAGACCTGCCTCTACTACATCGGCGGCGTCATCAAGCACGCCAAGGCGATCAACGCCCTGTCGAACGCCACGACGAACTCCTACAAGCGTCTGGTGCCGGGCTATGAAGCGCCCGTGCTGCTTGCCTACTCGGCGCGCAACCGCTCGGCCTCGGTCCGTATTCCGTGGACCCCGTCGCCGAAGGGCAAACGCATCGAGGTCCGCTTCCCGGACCCGGCGTCGAACCCCTACCTAACCTTCACGGCCCTGATGATGGCCGGCCTCGACGGCATCGCGAAGAAGATCGATCCGGGTCCGGCCATGGACAAGGACCTCTACAGCTTGCCGCCGGAAGAGCTGAAGAACATCCCGACCGTCAGCGCCTCGCTCCGCGAAGCGCTCGAAAGCCTCGATGCCGACCGCGACTTCCTCAAGGCGGGCGGCGTGATGGACGACGACTTCATCGACGCCTACATCGACCTGAAGATGGAAGACGTGATGCGCCTGGAAACCCATCCGCACCCGGTCGAATTCGATATGTATTACAAATACTGATCGCGAGAGCGTTCAGCAGAACTTGCCGGGGGGCAAAAGGCGGCGTCTGGGAGACCTGGCGCCGCTTTCTTTTTGGCCGTCACTCGGCGCGCCAGTCCATCACCGCCGCCCCGCCCATCGCCGGGTCGCTTGTCAGCGCACCCGTGCCGATCTCGCAACGTCCGGCATAGCGCCGCTTCCACCGCGCATCGCCCTCGCGCGTCAGCACGAAATCGTACCAGCCGCCCGTCTTCATCAGGCTCCAGCGATGCTCGATCGGCGCGACTTTCCCCGCAGGCGGCTGCGTCAGCGTCCTGGCCACGAAATGCTCGGCATAGGTGCCCGGCGTCGCCACGATGCGATCGGTCGCCCCGCGCGAAGCAAGCTCGAAGCCGAGCGTGAAGTCGATCGGCCCGCCGATCACCGGCGCAATCCGCGCCACCACAAGTGGCCGCCTTGCGTCACTCGTCACACCCGCGAACGACCGGAAGAATCCGTTCGGCCCATACACGCAAAGATCGTGCACCGGCTCTGACCATTCATCCTCCAGCCACTTGCCCGGCTCCACAGTATAGCGGCGCGGCGGCTTCTCCAGCCGCAGGCGGTCATAGACATGGAACACCGCCCCCGCCTTGCCCGTGTTCGCAAAACGCAATCTCAGCGGACCATCCGTCGCCAACTCGACCACATTCAGCTCGTAAGGCAGCGCACGCGACCGGCGCACGCCAAACGCCTGCACCGGCGCCTTCACGTCCACAGGCGTTGGCGGCCTGGTCCGCCCCGGCAGCATCGCCGCCTGCCCCGCCGCCGCAACAGTCGCCGGCAAAGCCGCAAGCTCCGCATTCGGCGCCCGGAAGTTGAAGCAGCTCGTCAGGTCGCCGCACACCGCACGGCGCCATGCCGATATGTTCGGCTCCATCACATCGAACCGCTTCTCCAGGAAACGGATGATAGAGGTATGATCGAACACCTCCGAATTCACGTAACCGCCGCGCGCAAACGGCGAGACTATGTAGAGCGGCACACGCGGCCCCAGCCCGTAAGGCCGCCCCATCAGATCGTCCCGCTCGGATGTCTTCTCGCTCTCCGCCCGCACCAGATGGTATTCGCCCGCCGTATCCACGGTCGATGCGCCCAGCGTCGCGCCTTTCACCACGCTTGGCGGCGCGGGCGGCGGCATGTGATCGAAGAACCCGTCGTTCTCGTCGAAATTGATGAGGAACACGGTCTGCGCCCACACATCGGGATTCGACGTCAGCGCATCGAGGCGGCCGGCAGCGTCATGGACGCTGCGCCAAGAGCAAGGAGTCGGCGGCGGTCGA
>CAZGWV010000034.1:8389-26175 GCA_964529555.1 uncultured Rhizobium sp. | reverse complement strand
GCGGCCGGCAGCGTCATGGACGCTGCGCCAAGAGCAAGGAGTCGGCGGCGGTCGATGCTTGTCATGGCCAGAGGCTAGCGCGTCGTCGTAACAGCGTCATGTCCCCCGCACACTGCCTGCCCGCCGCCGCGCCCCTACGTCACTTAAACATTTCCGCCGGCGTGGATCGTCTCTAAGCTGAGGCAAATGCGGATTCTTGTACTCTTCCTCGCTTTCGTCCTCTCCGCCTGCGCCTCGCTCAGCGACCGCGCGCGGGACAGCCTTGAACAACCTGGCCTCGAGGGCACGCGCTTCGGCCTTGTCGTGCTGACGCTGGACGGGCGCGAGCTTGTCTCGATCCGCCCGGACGAGCGGTTCATCCCCGCCTCCAACACCAAGCTGTTCACTGTCGCCGCCGCCTTCCACCGGCTCGGCGACATGACCCAGCCGGACCCGGCGCGCGGAACCTCGCTCGAACTGATCGCCCAAGAAGAAGGGCCGCCCACCCTCGTGCTCGTGGGCCGTGGCGATCCCGTGCTGATCGACGCGCCAGACTGCGCCCGCGACTGCCTGTCCGATCTTGCCGATGCTGTCGTCGGCGCCGGCATCCGCGAGATCGCCGGCATCGTCGCCGACGAGACGATCTTCCCGCACGAACCCTGGCCGCCGGGCTGGAGCCATGAAGACACCATCACGCGCTCGGGCGCGCCCGTGTCCGCGCTTACCGTCAACAGCAACGAGATGCGTGTACGCGCAACTCCCGGCGCAAAGCCGAACGATCCCGCCCGCATCGAATGGCTCGACCAGCCGCCCGGCTACGCGCTGGAGGGCGATGTAACGACAGTCGACAATGCCGAAGCCGAGTTCGACGCCGCCGTCATCGCTGCAGGTCCGCAAACCACCGTGCGCCTCTTCGGCGAGATCGACCGCACAGGTCCCGCCGTGAACCTTCCAGTGGCCGTGCAGGACCCAACGATCACAGCCGCCCTGCGCCTGAAGCAGCTTCTGCAGGCACGCGGCGTTGACACCGGCGCCTTCGTTGAAGCGCGCCGGCGCTATGGCGCTGCCCCGGCATCGTCGCCCGATATCGAGATCGCCCGCCTCCTGCCCCCGCCGCTAATCGAGAACCTCTCATTCATCACCAAGCAAAGCCAGAACCTGCACGCGGAACTCCTACTGCGCCGCCTCGGCCTGATCGCGGGCGATGGCTCGCGCAAGGCCGGGCTCGCCATCGTCGAAGCCATGCTGAACCAAGCCGGCGCGCCGCGCTGGGCGTGGGACTTCGCGGATGGCTCGGGCATGTCAGTCTACAACCGCGTGACGCCCCGCATGGTCGCGGATTTCCTTCTGTGGACCCACGGCCAGCCCTGGGGCGAAGCCTTCCGCGACACGCTTCCCATCGGCGGGGTCGATGGAACGCTGCGCCGCCGCTTTGCGGAAACCTCGCTGGAAGGCCGCGTCTTCGCCAAGACGGGAACCCTGCGCGGAACCAACGCCCTTTCGGGCTTCATGCTGGCGAAGAGCGGCCAGTTGCTGGTCTTCGCCGCCTTCGCAAACGACCGCCCGACGGGAGCCGGCTCGGCCACCCTGGCGCTCGACGCCACACTGGTTGCAATTTCGGAAATGAACTAGCCGCAACTGCTGCGTTCGGGGCGAGCCAGCGGAAACCCTGTTCTGCTAGGGTTACCGGATGCTCTGGAAACGCCTCCTCGCCCCGATCCTCGCCCTCGCCGTCGGCGCCTGCTCCACGCTTGCGCCCACGCCCTCGAACCGCGAGATCGCGGACGCCTGCGCACTGCTGCAGCGGAACAAGGACTGGCACGAAGCCCTGCGCGAAACAGCCCGCAACTGGGGCGCGCCGATGGGCTTCCAGCTCGCCGTCATCAAGCAGGAAAGCAGCTTCACCGCCGACGCCCGCCCGCCGCGCGGCGAAAGCCAGTGGTTCGGCCTCGTCCAGGGCGACTACATCTCCAGCGCCACCGGCTACAGCCAGGCGCTCGACGGCACCTGGAAGATGTATCAGGAGAAGACCGGCAAGTGGAATGCGAGCCGCACCAGCTTCCGCGACGCCTCCGACTTCATCGGCTGGTATTTCAACACCAACGGCCAGCGCGTCGGCGTGGACCAGTACGACTATCGCGCGCACTATCTGATCTATCACGAGGGCGCGACCGGCTATCAGCGCGGCACATGGAAGAGCAAGGGCTGGCTGGTCGACGTCGCCGGCCGCGTCGCCACCCAGGCCGCCCGCTACGAAAGCCAGATCAGCAACTGCGCCGGCCTGAAACCCCGCCAGAAGTTCCTGGGGCTGTTCTAGCGGCTGCCATCCGGCGCCGGCGAATAGTTCGGGCAGGTTGCCCTCGACAACCCCATCCACACCTGGTCGACGTCCTGTCCGCTGGCGCGAAGAGCATCAGCGGCGACGTTGGCAAGCATGGTCGATTGCGTACGCATCACCATGAACGGCTCCCCCTCCGCCGCCTGATACATGATGATATAGCCGCAATGCCGGTCGATGTTCACGTATCGCGTGGCAAGATCGATTGCCGCATAAACGCCGGGCCGAGGCGCATTGGCGGGATCTTTTGTCCAGGTCGTTCGTATGATGTCGCGGCTCACAAGCGCTCCGGCTTCGCTATTGAACGCATGGGCGGCCGCGCCATGCTGAGCCTCTGGCATGGTGCGCTTCATCTCCGGCGTCAGCAGCGCGTATGACGAAGCGGTCGCGCCAGCATCACTCGCCGTGAAGTAGTTCAGGGCGGCCTCCACAGCAGCCGCTTCCTGCTCCTCACTCGGCAGCCATCCGGGGGCTGAATCTCGGGTGACATTCAGGGAGCGCGACTGTTGCTCAGCGACAACCGGCAGCGGCGCCACGGCCAGAACCGTTGCAATTGTGAGCAATAACTTGCGCATCCGTACCGCCACCCCATCAATCTCGACAAGAACTTTCGAGAATGCTGCGAATACTTGTCTCACGGCGGTTTCTGCCGTCCAACACTATCTTGCAGGTCAGGCGCCCGGACGGCTAGCTGCCGAACTTGCTAACCCGGACCGATTCGGACCACAGGACACCAATGGCCAAGAACACCCAGGCAAAGCTGTTCGGCGGCGAGAAGTCGGATTCGTCCGACTACACCGCCAAGGACATCGAGGTCCTCGAGGGCCTGGAGCCCGTCCGCAAACGCCCCGGCATGTATATCGGCGGCACGGACGAACGCGCCTACCACCACCTCTTCGCCGAAGTGCTGGACAACGCCATCGACGAGGCCGTCGCTGGCCATGCCTCGCGGATCGACGTCACGCTCAGCAAGGACGGTTTCGTGACGGTGCGCGACGATGGCCGCGGCATGCCGATCGATGCGCACCCGAAATTCCGCAACAAGTCCGCGCTCGAAATCATCTTCACCATGCTGCACTCGGGCGGCAAGTTCTCGGGCAAGGCCTACGCGACGTCCGGCGGCCTGCACGGCGTCGGCGCATCCGTCGTGAACGCCCTGTCGGACAAGATGGAGGTGGAGGTCGCCCGCGACCGCAAGCTCTATCGCCAGACCTATTCGCGCGGAAAACCCACCTCGAAACTCTCGCCCGTCGGCGCGGCGCCCAACCGGCGCGGCACGCAGGTCAGCTTCCACCCCGACCCGGAAATCTTCGGCGACAAGCTGCACTTCAAGCCCGCTCGCCTGTTCGCCATGTCGCGCTCGAAGGCCTATCTCTCGCGCGCCGCCGAAATCCGCTGGAGCTGCGATCCCGCGCTCATCAAGGAAGGCGACACGACACCCGCCGAGGCCGTGCTCTCCTATCCCAACGGTCTTGCCGACATGCTGAAGGAGCTGACGACAGAGGCGAAGCTCGTCGTGCCGGAAGCCTTCACGGGCCGCGTCGAAAACCAGGGCGGCGGCGCCGTCGAGTGGGCGGTCGTATGGTCGGGCAACGGCTACGGTAGCGACGCCGACGGCTTCTCGCGCACCTATTGCAACACCATCCCAACGCCCGAAGGCGGCACGCACGAGGCCGGCATGCGCTCGGCGCTCACCAAGGGCCTGCGCGCTTACGGCGACATGGTCGGCAACAAGAAGACCAGCCTCATTACAGCCGACGACGTGCTGGACACGGCGGGCGCGCTGCTCTCCGTCTTCATCCGCAATCCTGAATTCGTCGGGCAGACGAAGGAAAAGCTGTCCACGCAGGACGCCTTCCGCATCACCGAAAACGCGATGCGCGACCGTTTCGACCACTGGCTCACTGCGTCCACCGCCAACGCCAACCGCCTGCTCGAATGGGCCATCGGCCAGGCCGAGGACCGGATGCGCAAGCGGAAGGACAAGGAAGTCGCCCGCCAGTCCGCCACGCGCAAGCTGCGCCTGCCAGGCAAGCTGGCCGATTGCTCCGACAACTCGGCGCAAGGCACCGAACTTTTCATCGTCGAAGGCGACTCCGCCGGCGGCTCGGCCAAGCAGGCGCGCGATCGTGCGACGCAGGCCGTGCTCCCGCTGCGCGGCAAGATCCTCAACGTCGCCAGCGCGGGCGACGACAAGCTTTCGGCCAACAAGGAACTGTCGGATCTCGCGACCGCGCTTGGCACCGGCCTCGGCCATCGCTTCCGCATCGAGGATCTGCGTTACGAACGCATCGTCATTATGACCGACGCCGACGTCGACGGCGCCCACATCGCCTCGCTGCTCATCACCTTCTTCTTCCGCCAGACGCCCGGCCTCATCGATGCGGGCCGGCTCTATCTCGCCATGCCGCCGCTCTATCGCATCAGCTCGGGCAACAAGTCGGTCTACGCGCGCGATGACGCGCACAAGGAGCAGCTGCTCGCGACGGAGTTCAAGGGCAAGAAACCCGACATCGGCCGTTTCAAGGGCCTGGGCGAGATGATGCCCGCCCAGCTGAAAGAGACGACCATGAACCACAAGACGCGCACCATGGCGCGCGTCTCGCTGCCGAGTTCGGTCAAGTCGGTGGAAGCTCTCGTCGAAACCCTGATGGGCAAGAAGCCGGAACTCCGCTTCAAATTCATCCAGGACAACGCGAAGTTCGTTGCGGAACTCGACGTTTAGGGCCTCACCGCAACACGCCTCGTCCTTCGACAGGCTCAGGATGAGGCGTGGCGGTCGCCGCCCGACAGGCCTCATGGTGAGCCTGTCGAACCACGAGGCCGCGCCCAATACTCAAGCCGTGCGCATTTGCTACCAATGGGCCACGACTTCCCGGTTGTTCCGTGCATCCTTCTGTGCACATGCAGAAGCATGACCGACGGCCCCACCCCCTCCCAGCAGCGCGTCGGCGACTGGCCGGATCAGGCCGTCGTCGAAGGCATGGTCACGTTCACGCCCTACGCCAGGGCGCTCGGCATGAAGTATGTGTCCTCGTCTCCCAGCCGTGGCGAGATTTTCCTGCCATGGCGCGAAGACCTCGTCGGGCAAGGCGGAACGGACATTCTGGCGCCCGGCGTCCTCACCGCCCTGATCGACCATGTCTGCGGCCTCGCCATCATGGCGGCGTTCGGGTTCGAGGCCCGGCCCGCCACGCTCGACCTGCGCATCGATCACATGCGCCCAGCTGCTCCGCGCGCCTCCATCACGGCCACGGCGCATTGCTACAAGTCCACGCGCATAATCGCCTTTCTCCGCGCCGAAGCGTGGGACGTGTCGCGCGACGATCCGGTCGCGACCGCCCAGGCGGCTTTCATCCTGAACCGCAAGGACGCGAAATGAGCGCCGACCTTGCCGCTGTCCTCGCCGGCTCGCCCTTCGCCCGCTTCCTCGCCATCGAGGCGCAGGCGGATGAGCGCGGCGTCCTCGCCACCCTGCCGATCCGGGATGAACTGATCGGCAATGCGATGCTGCCCGCGATGCATGGCGGCTGTGTCGCCGCCTTCCTGGAAATAGCCTGCCAGCTGCAGGTGGCGCACGAGATCGGCCTGGTCGCGCCGGCCCGCACGATCGACATCAGTGTCGAATATCTCCGCCCCGCCCGCCGCGAGACGACATTTGCCCGCGCCCGCATTCGCCGCCTTGGCCGCCGGGTTGCGACGATCCACGCGGAGGCGTGGCAGCAGGACGAAGACAAGCCCGTCTGCCTGCTGCAAAGCCATTTGCGGTTGCCCTCTGGCTTCACTGCGGGCGAATAGCGTCCATCCCGCCGGCTGAGCCCGCGCCGCGAGTCACCTTGCCCCAAAGGCTCGCACTGGCGTCGCGACGTCAGGCGGTCGTCGCCTCACCTTTCGCGTGTGAAGCGTTTGACCTCGCACGGCCAGCATGCAGACTTGGCGATAATCGATAAGTACGGGGCGAGGCATGCAGGTCTGGAAACTGATCCCACTGATGGCGCTGATGGCCGGCGCCTGCGCGACGACGCCCACTGATGCGCAGACCGATCCGTCAGCCACGGGAGCGCAGGCATCCGGGCCGGCGAAAGCAATGCCTGCGCGCATCGCCTACGACCCCGATCCCTATCCCTCGACCTACAAGCCCCTGCCGCCCGACAACGTGCTGATCCGCAACACCACTGTGTTCGACGGCCTGGGCGGCGAGATCATGGGCGGCGCGGTTCTCATCCAGGACGGCAAGATCACGGCGGTCGGCTCCGAAGCGTCGATGACCCTGCCCGCCGGCATCCGCACGATCGACGGCACGGGCCGCTTCGTGACGCCGGGCATCATCGACATCCACTCCCACCTAGGCGTCTACCCTTCGCCCGGCATCAGCGCGCACCAGGACGGCAACGAAGTCTCGGGCCCGGTGACAGCGGAAGTCTGGGCCGAGCACGCGATCTGGCCGCACGACCCCGGCTTCACGCGCGCCATGGCCGGCGGCGTCACGGCGATGCAGATCCTGCCCGGCTCGGCCAACCTGTTTGGCGGCCGCGGCGTCATCGTCAAGAACGTCCCTGCCCGCACGGCGCAGGGCATGAAATTCCCCGACGCGCCCTACACGCTGAAGATGGCGTGCGGCGAGAACCCCAAGCGCGTCTATGGCTATGGCGGCGGACGCTTCCCCGGCAGCGCACCGTTCTCGCGCATGGGCAACATCGCCGGCTATCGCGAAGCCTGGCAGCGCGCGACCGAGTACAAGCGTAAATGGGACAAGTACAACGCCGACTTCGATGCGTGGGAAAAGAAGGCGAAATCATCCGACGCCAGGGATGACAAGGGGCCCGGCGATCCGCCCAATGCTCCTGACCGCAATTTCGAACTCGACACGCTGATGGGCGTGCTCAACGGCGACATCCTCGTGCATCACCATTGCTATCGCGCCGACGAGATGGCGCATGTGATCGATCTGTCGAAGGAGTTCGGCTACAAGGTCTCCGCCTTCCATCACGGCGTCGAGGCCTACAAGATCGCCGACATGCTCGCGAAGGAGGGCATCTGCGGCGCGCTCTGGGCTGACTGGTGGGGTTTCAAGGCGGAGGCCTATGACGGCATCCGCGAGAACATCCCGATGGTCCACAATGCCGCCAACGGATGCGTCATCGTCCACTCCGACGACGCAAACGGTATCCAGCGACTGAACCAGGAGGCAGCCAAGGCGCTCGCCGACGGCGCACGGGCGGGCATCGACATCTCCAAGGCGGTCGCGTGGACCTGGCTGTCGCGCAACCCGGCCAAGGCGCTCGGCATCCTCGACAGGACCGGCACGCTGGAATCCGGCAAGGCCGCCGACGTCGTGATCTGGAGCGGCGACCCGTTCAGCGTCTACACGCGCGCCGACATGGTGTTCGTCGACGGCGCCATCACATGGGACCGCAACGACCCGGCGCGCCGCCCGGTTGTCGATTTCGAACTTGGCCAACCCGGCGAAGGAGACGTGAAATGATCCGGCCGCTTCTCCTGGCTGCAAGCCTCGTGGCGCTGGCCCCGGCCGCGCTTGCCCAGACCATCGCCATCACCGGCGGCAAGATCGTCACCAACACCGCGCAGGGTGTGATCGAGAGCGGCACGGTCGTCATTCAGGATGGCCGTATCGTCTCGGTCGGCACGGGGGCGGCCCCCGCCGGCGCAACCGTGGTCGACGCTGGGGGCAAATGGATCACGCCGGGCCTGTTCGCGGCCTTCTCGCGCGCCGGTCTCGCCGAGATCGGCGCGGAAGATCCGACGAACGACACCAGCGCGCCGGGCAGCAACTTCCAGGCTTCGCTGCGCGCCGCCGACAGCTTCAACCCGGATGACACCGCCATCGACGTCACCCGCATCGAAGGCTTCACCCGCGCGGCCATCGTCGGCGCACCGGCAAGGGGCCTCCTGGGCGGCTATGGCGCCCTCATCGATTTCAGCGGCAGCTTCGACAGCATCTTCGCCCGCGACGTCGTGATGATCGCGCGGCTCGGGGAAAGCGGCGCCGGCGCCGCCGGCGGATCGCGTTCGGCTGCATGGCACTGGCTGCTGACGGCGATCGACGACGCCAAAGCCTATCCGCGCGGCTTCGAGGACGACAACGAGGGCGACCTCCTCTCACGCAAGGAAGCCATCGCGTTCAAGCCCGTGGTCGAGGGCCGCGTGCCGCTGATGGTCGATGTCCACAATGCATCGGACATCCTCCAGCTGCTGACCCTGCGCCAGCGCGAGCCGCGCATGAAGCTGGTGATCCTGGGCGCGACCGAAGGCTGGCGCGTGGCGGACCAGATCGCCGCCGCGAACGTGCCGGTGATCGTGAACCCGCTCGCCAACCTGCCGCAAAGCTTCGAGGTTCTTGCCGCAACGCTGGAGAATGCCGGCCGCCTCGAGAAGGCCGGCGTGACGGTCGCGATCGCGGATCCGGGCGAGTCGACGCACAACACCCGCTTCATCCAGCAACTCGCCGGCAATGCGGTCGCCAACGGCATGTCGTGGGATGCAGCCTTCAAGGCGATCAGCAGCGTGCCCGCCACCCTCTATGGCCGCAACGACCTTGGCGTGCTGCGCCAGGGCGCGATTGCGGACGTGGTGATCTGGAACGGCGACCCGCTGGAACTCATGTCGAGCCCGGATGCGGTCTACATCGCCGGCGTCTCGACCCCGATGGAATCCCGCCAGACCAAGCTCCGCGACCGCTATCTCGACCTCAGCGAACCACTGCCGCAGGCCTATGAGCGGCAGTAGCTGGTCCGCTTGACTGCAGCAGCGGTGTAGCTCTCAATCGCGCATTCAGTCTGGAGGCGCCGCGATGCGCATTGCGATTTTGGTCGTACTGTCGGCGGCAATCGTCGCGTGCTCGCCAAGCGTAGAGAATGCTGCGCCTGATCTGGTCATCTCAAACGCGCGCGTCTTCACGGCCGATCCTGAGCGGCCATGGGCCGAGGCCGTGGCTGTTCGAGACGGCAAGATACTGGCAGTCGGAACCAGCTCCGAAATCGCCGCGCTCGCCGCTAGCAACACGCGAAGCATTGATGCCGGCGGCCGCCTGCTCACGCCGGGGCTGACTGAAGCTCACGTGCACATCGGCGCATATGGTCCCGCATGTCAGGCGCTGCCGCCTGTGAACCTGCCCTATCCCGGCCCGACGCCGGACGAATTGATCGCGGCAGTCCGAACGGCAGCCGCCGCTGGCGAAGGCTGGATATGCGGCGCGATGGGTCCGTTGGTCGTCGAAGACGCCCGCAACTGGCGCGCTGAACTCGATAAGCTGTCACCAACACGCCCGGTGATCGTATCCGCCAGCTGGGGCCATCCCACGCTGTTCAACTCCGCCGCGATGCGCGCGATGGGCCTCACAGACGCCTCACCCAACCCTGCCGGCGGCAGCTTCGATCGCGACGCAGCCGGGGCGATGACAGGCGTGGCGCGCGAAAGCGCGGAAACCTTGCTCTATCGCGCAATGACCAAGGACATGGATGGCGCGAGCATCGCCCCCGCTGTCGATGCGATGGCGCAGCGCTATCTCGCATGGGGCGTCACGGACGTTCACCTGATGGCGACAGGACCAACGTTGGACCAGACGCTCGCTGCCCTGTCCGCTTCCACCGCGCCGATGAACTGGACCGTCTATGGCTGGGGCTACCCGGCGACGCCGCTCGATACGGTCTGGAACGAAGTCGCCGCTGCGAAACCGCCCACTAATGTACGCATGGGCGGCGTCAAATGGGTGCTGGACGGCACGCCTATCGAGCGCGGCGCATTTCTCCGTGAGGACTATGGCGACAAGCCTGGCTGGCGCGGTATCTCCAACTTCTCCGATGCCGATCTCGACGTCATCCTCTCGTCAGCACTGGCGAAACCGGGCCAGCTCGCACTCCACGTCGCGGGTGATGGCGAACTCGCGCGCCTGATCGCGGCGATGGAAGCGAAAGCTCCCGCTGAACAATGGCAGGCAAAGCGCGTACGCATCGAGCATGGCGATGGCCTGGCGCCTGACCTGCGCCAGCGCGCTCGCGCGCTGGGCGTGGTGGTGATCCAGAACCCGCTGCATTTCGACCCCTCGCCCATGAACCCATCGCCAGCCGCGCCGACCGGCACACGCTATTCGCCCGATCGCGCAGCCAACCTGTTTCCGATGAAGTCGCTGGTGGCGGACGGCATTCCACTCGCCATGGGCTCCGACGCTGGTGGCGACGGGGCCAACCCATGGCTCAACATCATGCTGGCGACGATCCATCCGATGAACCCGCCCGAGGCGCTGACCGTTGAACAAGCACTTCTGGCCTATACGTCAGGCGGCGCTTTCATTGAAGGTCTGGACGCCCAGAGGGGCATGATCCGCGAGGGGATGGAGGCCGATCTCGCCCTCTTGTCCCAGGATATATTCACCATCCCCCCGCCCCAGCTGCCGGCGACCCGCAGCCTGCTGACCATCGTCGACGGCAAGGTCGTCCATGAGGAGCAGCTGCCCTCTCCCTGAGGAACTGGCAGCTGATGCTGGCAAACGCCTGCGAAACCGTCGCAGAATCGCTGTATTTGAGGCGTGACAGGCTGCGGGATTGACTTGAAAGCCCCCCCGCCGCATTGGTCCCCAAAGTTCCCGAAAAGCGTGCGTTCTCGCTCGCCGGCCGGCCGATCAAGCCCAAAAGACCAGTTTAATGACGTTTGACGAGCTCAGTCTCGACCCCCGAATTCTGGCAGCCGTACAGGGCGCCGGTTACACGACTCCGACGCCGATCCAGGAACAGGGCATCCCTGCCGTTCTCGGCGGCCGCGACGTCACGGGCATCGCCCAGACCGGAACCGGCAAGACCGCCGCCTTCGTGCTTCCGATGATCCACAAGCTGGGCCAGGGCCGCGCCAAGGCGCGCATGCCCCGCTCGCTGATCCTGGAACCCACCCGCGAGCTGGCCGCGCAGGTGGCCGAGCAGTTCGAGAAATACGGCGCGGGCTACAAGCTGAACATGGCGCTGCTGATCGGCGGCGTGTCGTTCGGCGACCAGGAAAAGAAGCTCAACTCCGGCGCCGACGTTCTGATCGCGACGCCGGGCCGCCTGATGGACCACTTCGGACGCGGCGGCCTGCTGATGACGGGCGTGCAGATGCTCGTCATCGACGAAGCCGACCGCATGCTCGACATGGGCTTCATTCCCGACATCGAGAAAATCTGCACCCTGCTGCCCAGGACGCGCCAGACGCTGCTGTTCTCGGCCACCATGCCGCCGGAGATCACCAAGCTCGCCAAGCAGTTCCAGAAGGAGCCGGTGCGCATCGAGGTGTCCCGGCCCGCCACGACCGCCTCCACCATCACGCAATACGTCACGCACTGCCCGTCCAACGAGGATACGGTGAAGCGCGCCGTGCTGCGCTCGATCATCAAGGCGAAGCTGACCGATCAGGGCATCGTCTTCTGCAACCGCAAGACGGAAGTGGATATCGTCACGAAATCGCTGGCCAGCCACGGTTTCGACGCAGCCCCCATCCACGGCGACCTGCCGCAAAGCCAGCGCATGGCGACGCTCGACCGCTTCCGCAACAAGGAGCTGAAACTCCTCTGCGCCTCGGATGTCGCCGCGCGCGGGCTCGACATTCCCGAAGTCAGCCAGGTGTTCAACTACGCCCCGCCGCCGAACTCGGACGACTATGTCCACCGCATCGGCCGCACGGGCCGCGCCGGACGCTCGGGCGAGAGCTTCACCATCGTCTCCCCCGGCGACAGCCGCCTGTGGGACGCCGTGCTCAAGCGCATCGGCAAGGACGTTGAAGCGTTCACGCCCGAAGGCCTTGAAGAAGCCGTGGGCGAAGCCCGCAGCCGTGGCCCTGCCCCCCGCCGTGACCGCTTCGACCGCAAACGCGGCCGTGGCGGGCGCAGCGAGGATCGTGAACGGCAGCCCCGCGCCCAGGAGCCCCGCGACGACGCCCTGCCCGCTCCCGTTGAAGCATCGCCGCCAGCGTCCGCCGCCGAACCGGAAGCCATCGAGACCGTGGCCGACAGCGCCGAGGAAACGGTGGAAGCCGCCATCCAGGCCGAAGCCGGCGAGAAGCCCGCCCGCGAAGGCCGGAGCCGCCGCCGCCGTGGCGGCCGCGACCGTGGCCGCGGCGGCGAGCGCGACCAGAATCAGACCCGCGAGCCAGGCCAAAGCCAGAATCGCGACCGGGAACGCGCTCCCGAGCGCGAGGGCAAGAATCGCCACGGCGAATTAAAGCCGGGCGCACCGCAGGGCGGCAATGACAGCTTCAAGGGAATGGGCGACCATGTCCCCGCTTTCCTGCTGCAATCGCTGGGAAAACGCCGCGGCGCTTAATGCGGCGCCCATTCTGGGTAAGCATTCCGCTAAGGGAATGCTGCGGTTTTAGCTAATCCGTAACGGCTGATCTTCACTAATCCGTCAGGAGACTGGCGCTGGAAGGCGTCCAGGCTGAAGGGGCGTAGACCAGATGCTGAACAACCAACTGCTCGGACCGGAAGGTCTGGTTCTTGGCCACCGAACGATCGATGAGATCGGCCGGCACACTCTGCCCGTCAGCCCTCAGAACTACGAGGTCTGGCTCACCTATCTGACGCACGCCTCGCCCGACCTGAAACAGATGGTCGACAAGATGCTGGCGACCGGCAAACCGATCACGCCCGAAGACATGGAGCAGCTCTACGAGCGCTTCTTCTCCACCACGCACCTCTCGACGCAGGTGATGGAGACGGGTTCGCGTATCGCGCACGAGATCGCGGACGCGCTTGACGCCCTGAAGAAAGCCGGCGCCACGACAGAACGCTACGGCGCCACCCTGAACGTCGCCGCCGACAGTCTGCAGAACACCGCCATCGACGGCGACGCGCTCAAGCGCCTGGTCACCGTCCTCGCATCCGCCACGACCGAGATGTCGAAGCAGAACACAAACCTGTCTCACAAACTCGCCCAGTCATCGCAGGAAATGGAGAAGCTCCGCACGTCGCTTCGCCAGGCCCGCGCCGAGGCGCTCACCGACGCGCTCACCGGCATCGCCAACCGCAAGCTGTTCGACGAGACGCTGCGCCTGCGCAAGGAAGAGGCGGACGCCGAGAAGACCGACCTGTCGCTGCTGCTCTGCGACATCGACCACTTCAAGTCATTCAACGACACCTGGGGCCACCAGACCGGCGACCAGGTCATCCGCTTCGTCGCCTCGGCCCTGGCCAAGTTCGCCCTGCCCGATCACCTCGTCGCCCGTTATGGCGGCGAAGAATTCGCCGTGATCATGCCGCGCACATCGCTGAAGGACGCCGGCCACATCGCCGACCAGATCCGCAGCGCCATCGAAGCCAAGCGCCTCGTCCGCCGCTCCACCAACGAAACCATCGGCGCCGTCACCGTGTCGTTCGGCGGCGCCATCTACGCGACGGGCGAGACCGTAGGCCAGATCATCACGCGCGCGGACGAATGCCTCTACATGTCCAAGCGCAACGGCCGTAACCGCGTCACACTGGAAACCGCCCTGCCGCCGCTGACGGCGACCAACGCGGCCTAGCGTCTCGATTCACGTCCAGTTCGAAACGCTAGCAGCCGCTTGCGAACAGCTCCATGGCATCCCCCGCAAGCCCGGCGCCGAGGCATGTGCCGTTCTTGCGCGGATCGGTGAGGTGCGAAGTATCCATCTGATAGCCGGAAGAAGAGGAACGGGCGCCGGACGAGCCCGACAAGATTTTCCCAAAGAAATTGGCAACCGCCGCCACCGCTTTGTCCTGATTGGCTATCTGGGTCTCTATTCTGGTCGCCGTATCGCGAACCTCGCGAGCGCGCCGCAGCGCATTTGCATCGGTATCGATCTTCCCCTTCAGCGCCATTTCCGCCCAGTACTTGCCGTTGGAGTATCCGTTGCGCGCATCATTGTGGCGGACGCCATGGCGCTGCGCCGCTCTCACGCCGGCATTGTAGTGGCGGACCGCCAGATCCGACGCGGGAACGACCATGCCGTTCTCAGCCATCTTGGTCAGAAACATCTCGCAGACTTCACCTCGCGGATTTCCTGGCGCGGGCGCGTCAAAGTCATCGCACCGAAGCATGTCGTACTCGTGCTTGATGTAACGGATCATGCCGCCGCGAGCCGCATTTGAGATCGCACTCTTTGCAGAACTGGCCTCGCTGCCTTTCGACATCGGCAGAAGCTGAAAATTTTCATCGCGCAGCTTGATCAAGGCTACGTAGAACTTCGTCTCCGGCCACCAGGTAGCAGGATTTCCCAGCTTCTCGAACGCCGCATTGCGGAGCTGCGCCGACAGCTCAGCATCCTTGGGCCGGTTGGGCAGGTCGGAGAGGCGCAGCTCCGCCAGCAACATCAAGGCATACGGATGTCCCTTTCCAGCCGCCATCTCGTAGGCCGTGAGCGCATCCTCAGCCCATCTTGCAGACTCTGATGCGGGCGCCTGCAGCATAACTGCGTGCATGGCGCGCGCCCGGTTGTAATAGTCGACCTGCGTCCCCTGGCCGTTCGCTACGGCGAGGTCACAAGCCTTGAGCGCCGCCCTGGCGTCGATCTGCTCCAGGAAAGCCCCGCGCCCCATCGCGCGCCCTTCAAGCGGATCGCCGGCAAGGGCCGCACATGCTTCCGTTGGCTTCAAGTGCGCGACTGCGGAAGCCTCGGGGGGCTTGGGCAACGCTACCGCCGCCTCGTAAGCCTTCGGAGGAGGAGGGGTGCAGGCCGCCGCCAATGCAACCAGAACCGCCAACGATACCGACTTCGCCGTCAGAGACATTCCACACCCCCGCAACCCAATACGTGCTGTTCTATCCGCCGGTTAGTACAGACACGCTGAACGCACTCTGAATGCGTTCTCCTCAAACGCGAATCGACTCGAAAGAGGCGCTTTAGACAGCGCGGCATCCTCCGCCACCAGCCGATCCTCGATATAAGCGTCGACCGCACTCCAGGTCCTGTCGCTCATTTCTTCGCCCTCGCTTTCGCCGATGCTCTCGGCGCAGCCTTCCTCTTCGCAGTCTTCCTCGGCTTGGCGGCGCTCTCCGCCTTGCGCTTCACCGCCGCCGCATAAGCACGCCGCCCGATCTCGGCCGCCTCGTCGGGATCGTCCGCCGCCGTCTCTGGCATCCGCCAGTAGCCCATCTCCCGCGCTTCGCCATTGCGCGTATAGACCCACGGCTCCGAGCCCAGTGCTTTCAGGTCAGCCTGCAACGCCTCGTCCACGCGGAAATAGACCACGTCGTTCAGCAATACGCCGAACATGATCCCGTCACGGAACAGACCCGCCCCGCCGAACATGCGCCTGGCCTGCACGCGGCCCATGCCGGCCAGCAGTTCCACCACATAGTCGGAAAATCCGGGCGATAGCGGCATGACACAACGCTACAGCTTTCTGACGCCCGGCCAAGCGCCTGCGGACTACTCCGCCGCGTGCGCGGGAACGATCGTCACGCTCTCGCCGCAGCCGCAGGCGTCCGTCTGGTTCGGATTGCTGAACGTGAACTTCGAATGCATAGGCGAGACTTCGTAGTCGACCACAGAGCCGAGCAGGAACAGCACGGCCTTGGCGTCGATCACGATGGAGACGCCGTTGTCGTCCACACGCTCGTCCGCCGGGCTCGCCTCGGCGACATAGTCCATCGTGTATTCCATGCCCGCGCAGCCGGCGTTCTTCACGCCCACGCGCAGGAACCCCGCATCCCGGTCAGCCATGATCTCCCGAACGCGCTCCGCAGCGGCGTCGGTAAGGGTCACAACCTTGGGGCGAGGACGTCTGGCCATGTTGCCTAAATGGATACCCTGAAACCCGCTTACAACATGTTGAGCTGGAGGCGCGCCTCGTCGCTCATCCGCGATGGATCCCATGGCGG
This sequence comes from uncultured Rhizobium sp., assembly GCA_964529555.1. Classification (GTDB taxonomy): domain Bacteria; phylum Pseudomonadota; class Alphaproteobacteria; order Caulobacterales; family Hyphomonadaceae; genus UBA7672. The sequence goes on along the minus strand of CAZGWV010000034.1, from coordinate 10,035 downwards.
ATCGAATACCAGGCTGGCGCGGGCCGATTTGACGCCCGCGACCTTCCGGGCGGCGTCCTCCACCCAGCCGGGCATTTCGCCGGCCACGGGGCATGCCGGGGCCGTCAGGGTCATCTCGATATCGACATGGCGGTCGTCGTTGATGTCCACCTTGTAGATCAGGCCCAGCTCATAGATATCGACCGGGATTTCAGGGTCGTAGACCTTTTTGAGCTCCTGGATCAGCTCGTCCGTGATCCGGTCCAGCTCCTCCTGCGGGATAGCCGACGGCGCCTCGGCCGCGCCCGGCGGGGCGGCGTCTGGCATCGGTGATTTCAGGTCGTCGGCCATTTGTTCTCTATGCCAGCATCGCGCTTATGACAGCATAAGTCTGGCCTTGGAAAGCGCCTGTACGAAGGCGTCGACTTCCTCGGCTGTATTATAGAGCGCAAAGCTCGCGCGGGCGGTTGCGCTAACCCCTAGATGGGACATCAGCGGCTGGGCGCAATGATGCCCGGCGCGAATCGCCACCCCATGCCGGTCCAGTATCTGGGCAATATCGTGCGGGTGAGCCCCCTGCAGCGAGAACGCCAGCACCGGCCCCTTGCCCGGCGCCGTCCCGTGCAGCGTCAGCCCGTTGACCCCGCGCAGTTGGTCCACCGCCCGCGCCAGCAGGGCCTGCTTGTGGAGATGGATCGCCTCGCGGTCCTGCGCTTGCAGCCAGGTGATCGCAGCCCCCAGCCCGATGGCCTCCACGATGGGCGGCGTGCCCGCCTCGAAACGGTGCGGCGCGGAATTGTAGGTGACGACTTCGCGCGTCACCGTCTCGATCATCTCCCCGCCGCCCTCGAACGGCGGCAGCGCGTTCAGCTTGTCGCGCTTGCCATAGAGAAAGCCGACACCCGTCGGGCCGTAGATCTTGTGGCCCGTGCCGACATAATAGTCCGCATCCAGCGCCCGCACGTCCACGACGAGGTTCACCGCCGCCTGACAGCCATCCAGCAGAACATCCGCGCCCACAGCGCGCGCCATGCCGATCGCTGTCTTCACATCCGGCGCCGTGCCCAGCACGTTCGACATATGCGTCAGCGCCAGCAGGCGCGTGCGCGGCGACAGCGCCTTCGCAAGACTCTCCATATCCAGCGAACCATCCGCCAGCACATCGACCCACTTCAGCACCGCGCCCTTGCGCTCGCGCAGGAAATGCCACGGCACGATGTTGGAATGATGCTCCATGATCGAGAGCACGATCTCGTCACCCGGCTTGATGCTCGCGCCGATACCCGCAGCGACAATGTTGATCGCCTCGGTGCCGCCCTTGGTGAAGACGATCTCCTCGGCAGCGCCTGCATTGATGAAGCCGCGCACAGCCTCGCGCGCGTCCTCGTAAGCCTGCGTCGTCTCGTTCGCCAGCGTGTGCAGCCCGCGATGCACGTTGGCATAACTGTGACGCATCACATGCGCCATCGCATCGATCACCGCGTTGGGCTTCTGCGCCGACGCCGCGTTGTCGAAATAGACCAGCGGCTTGCCATGCACCGTGCGCGACAGGATCGGGAACTGCGCCCGGACGGCGTTGACATCGAACGTCATGGCCGCGTCCCCAGCCATGCATCGATCCGCGCCTCGATCTCGCCGCGCAACTCGTCCTCGATCCATTCAGGCAC
>CAZGWV010000034.1:0-8289 GCA_964529555.1 uncultured Rhizobium sp. | reverse complement strand
CCGCCCGCCACCGCATTCTCCTGCACCACGACGCGCTGCAGCGTCGCGCCCGGCTCGACCTCGATCCGCGCATACGCCGGCAGGAAGGGCCGCAGCCGCGATCCCGCAACGCCGATCCGCTCCACCAGCGTCGCCGTCGCGCCCGCCTTCACGACCACGCGACCATACTGGCCAGCATCGCCCTCGGTCAGCTTCGAGATGAACGTATCGCCCGGCGCTTCGACGATCAGCTCGCTCGGCCCATAGGCATCGCCCATCATCCCGGCCAGCGCCGCGATGGGGCCCTCGGCGGGCATCGCGCCCGTGCCGACCAGCACATCGTCATGCCCCGCCATCGCCGCGCGAAGGTCGGACCACTTCCAGGCCTCTGAGCGGCGCGAAGGAAGATCGGCCAGCTGCATCAGCCCGCCTTCAGGAACTGGTCATAGCCGGATTTCTCAAGCTCGAGCGCCAGCTCCGGCCCGCCCGACTTCACGATGCGGCCCGCCGACAGGATATGCACCCGGTCCGGTTTGATGTGATCGAGCAGGCGCTGATAGTGCGTGATGACAAGCATCCCGCGCTTTGGCCCGCGCAGATGGTTCACGCCCTCGGCCACCACCTTGAGCGCATCGATATCGAGCCCGCTATCTGTCTCGTCGAGGATCATAAAGCGCGGTTCGATCATCAGCATCTGATAGATCTCAAGCCGCTTCTTCTCCCCGCCCGAGAAGCCGACATTGAGCGGACGCTTCAGCATGTCCGGGTCGATCCGCAGCTTGGCGGCGGCGACCTTCGACAGCTTGAGGAAATCGACAGCCGACACTTCCGGCTCGCCCCGCGTCTTGCGCTGCGCGTTCATGGCCGCGCGCACGAATGTCATCACCGGCACGCCGGCGATCTCCATCGGATACTGGAACGACAGGAACAGCCCCAGCGCCGCGCGCGCCTCCGGCTCCAGCCCGAGCAGATCCTGCCCCTCGAACATGGCCGAGCCGCCGGTCACCTCATAGCCATGCTTGCCCGTCAGCACGTAAGACAGCGTCGATTTGCCCGACCCGTTCGGCCCCATGATGGCGTGGACCTCCCCCGCCGGCACGGAGAGCGACAACCCCTTCAGGATTTCGCGCGCAGGGGCATCCTCGGGAACGACGCGGGCCTGAAGGTTGTTGAGTTCCAGCATGAAACGCCTGCAAACACGGGAAACCGGCCGCTCCCGGACCCTCTAGATAGGCCCTGTTCCCCGCCTGCGCGAGGGCTGCAACGGCCTGATTGGCGAGGTGTTTCGTGCGCTACGGGGCAAAAGTCCAGTAGGCTGGGCTTACTGTGGACCCAGCATATCCTTAACCAGCCCCTCGACCGTCGGTTCGGCGCAGAACTGCGCCTTGGCGGCCTCAGCCGAAAGGCCCAGACCGGCAAGGTCCGCGCCTTCCTCGATGACGCACGCGACGGCGACCACCTTGGCGGACTGATCGTCCAGTTGCCCCGCCACACGGGCCGTCAGCATCGGCTTCAGCGTGTCCGCTTCCAGCTTGTAGAAATCGACATGGTATTCCGACGCGCTCGACCGGCCCTGAACAGAGATGAAGCCGCTATCGGTCTTCAGGATCGACACGCCCGAGGGCTCGCCCACGCGAACGAATTTCAAGCCATCGGTCTGGCGCCACACGGCCCAGGTGGTGTTCACATTGCCGGTTTCCAGCGGCAGCAGGATGTCGATCTTTCCGTCCTTGTCGAAGTCCTCGAGGCTCGGCCCGTTGAACGTGTTGCCCATGCGCTCGGCGATCTCCTGGATCGTGGCGTCGCCCGTCTGCACGACCTGCACCTTCACTTCGGTCGAGTCGTCCTCGGCGGGCGCATAACGCGCCTCGATGGCCAGGCCCGACTGGTCGGAGAACATCAGGCGGCAATCGGGATGCTTCCATCCATCGGCGCCCTGGTCCTGCGCTTCGGTCTCGCCGCAGTCCGGCAGCGGCAGGCGCTTGGCCGCAGGCGCATCGCCCGCAGCCGGCGCACCTTCGCCCGTATCAGACGCATCCGAGCAGGCCGCAACAGCCAGCAAGGCAGCAATGCAGACGGCACGCAGGATCATTCCGACACCCCTATGATGAGGCTGGAATAGATCAGTTGCCAGCGGCACGCCAGCTTACAGGCATGTAATCGAGCAGCGCCGTAGCGGCAGCTCAGATGCGATCGAACGTCCGCCGGATTGCGGGCAAGATCGATGATGTGGATGCTGGTCATCGCCTAGCCGACTCTTTCGGGACAACAGTTCGCGTCATCGAAACCACCGCCGGTTGGCCCGGCGCATAGGTTAGCACAAGGTCGAACCTGTAGTCGGTGCGCGTAACGGCTTGCCCACCATTCTGTACCACATCAGGCGGCTGTCGGACCGTCTCACGCTCAATGAAATTGGCCGTGCACGCAAGCGCGCCGCCAGCGGGCTGCGGACAGACAAATCCGATGCTCGCCGCCGCAGCCGCAACCCGACCGACGTTCGCACCGCCGAGCATCCTGATCTCCTCATAAACCTCCGCTGGCGAGCGGTCGCCGGAGACACATCCGCCATTCGGCGTCGCCTGCGCCCCGGTCGCCATAGAACCCAGTTCGTAGAGAGGTCCCTTGGTCAGATGATCGCCCCGCGCATTGTAGTCCTGGCAGACATAGCCGGAAGCGTTCAGTGCAGCGCGGCGGATCTTCGACTCCACCGAGAGGTTGCTCGCGGGGTCGTTGAGGTCATTCCAGATGTGCCAGACGGCCGAGGGGGCCACCCGCGTGACGCCGTCCCCGCCAGCCAGCAATTGCGTCAGCGGAATGGACGAAAGCATTTCGCTGGTAACCTGCGTGCCGCCGTACGCACATCCGGCAACCCCCGCCGCCAGAAACGCACTCACCCGGCGCATGGTAGCCATCCCGCACTCCCTTCGAGGCTCACCTTACACAGCTTCCACGCCTCAATATCCTTCCAGGACAACCTGCATCTGTCCTGCGGGATCGATCGCTAGGGTGGCGCGCCGCTGTATCGGCTCAGCCACTTCCGATGCCTTCCACGATGTCTCTATATGACAAACGCTTTGCGAAGTTTCATCCGCGCAGATCATACCCAGCATTCGCGCAGCCGCGACAAGCTCCGACCGCCCCGCGCCGGCAAACTCGGCGTCCCTTGGCCAGCCCTGATAAGCCTCGGGGCAGGATTCCAGCCTGCGGTGTACGGGCATTGCCCAGAGTCCGCCCCCGCCCGGATAGGTGATCTTCATTCGCGTATCGCGATCATCCTTGCAGGCTAGCCCATAGGCTCGCGCGTTCGACGCCAGCACCTTCTCACCGTCGCTGTATCCCGCGAAATGCCCGTTGACCTGATACGCCAGCATCCATCCGAGCTGGACGCGCGCTTCTTCGACAAGACGCGCGTGCAGCACATTGGCCGCGGGGCCTTCGGGGCGGACTGGCGGAAGACCGGCTGTATAGGTTTCGTGAAGGCATCCGCCAAGAAGCGCGATCACAGCGACAATCCCGCCAGACCGCCGCATTCTCCTCACCCCACACTCCCCTCAAGGCTCACTTCAAGCAGCTTCTGCGCCTCGACCGCGAACTCCATCGGGAGCTTCTGCAGCACGTCGCGCACAAAGCCGTTCACCAGAAGCGCGACCGCAGCTTCCTCGCCGATGCCGCGCTGGCGGGCGTAGAACAGCTGGTCTTCGGAGAGCTTGGTCGTCGTCGCTTCGTGTTCGAGCTGTGCATCGCCCCGGCGGTTCTCGACATAGGGCACGGTATGGGCGCCGCACGTCTGCCCGATCAGCAGCGAGTCGCACTGCGTAAAATTGCGCGCCTTGGCCGCCTTCGGATGGATCGACACGAGGCCCCGGTAAGTGTTGTTCGACTTGCCCGCCGAAATGCCCTTCGAGATGATCCGCGACTTCGTATTCTTGCCGAGATGGATCATCTTCGTGCCCGTGTCCGCCTGCTGGCGTCCATTGGTCACCGCGATGGAATAGAACTCGCCCGACGAGTCATCGCCGCGCAGCACGCAGCTGGGATACTTCCACGTGATCGCAGACCCCGTCTCCACCTGCGTCCACGAAATCCGCGAGCGCGCGCCACGGCAATCGCCGCGCTTGGTGACGAAATTGTAGATGCCGCCCTTGCCCTCGGCGTCGCCCGGCCACCAGTTCTGCACCGTCGAATACTTGATCTCGGCATCGCTGAGCGCCACCAGCTCGACCACCGCCGCATGCAGCTGGTTCTCGTCCCGCATCGGCGCCGTGCACCCTTCGAGATACGAAACGTAACCGCCCTCATCCACGATGATCAGCGTCCGCTCGAACTGTCCCGTGCCCTTCGCGTTCATGCGGAAGTAGGTGGACAACTCCATCGGGCAGCGCACGCCCTTGGGCACGTAGACGAACGTCCCGTCCGAAAACACCGCCGAGTTCAGCGTTGCGAAGAAGTTGTCCGTCACCGGCACGACGGAGCCGAGATACTGCTTCACCAGATCAGGGTATTCGCGGATGGCTTCCGAGATCGACATGAAGATCACGCCGGCCTTCGACAGCTCCGCCCGGAACGTCGTCGCCACACTCACACTGTCGAACACGGCGTCCACGGCGACCCGCGGCTGGGAAGACTTGGCCGGCGTCTCGCGCGCTTCCGCAGCCGTCTCCATCGCTCCCTCGACGCCCAGCAGCACTTCCTGCTCTTTCAGCGGAATGCCCAGCTTGGCGTAGGTTTCGAGAATTTCCTTCGGCACATCGTCGATCGACTTGTATTTCGCCGCGCCCTTCGGCTCCGCGTAATAATGCGCGTCCTGGTAGTCGATCTTCGGATAATCGATCATCGCCCAGGTCGGCTCGATCATTTCCTTCCAGCGCTGAAAAGCCTCCAGCCGCCACTGCAGCATCCACTCCGGCTCTTCCTTCTTCGCGGAGATATAGCGGACGGTATCCTCGCTCAGCCCCCTGGGCGCGAGTTCCATCTCGATATCGGTGACGAAGCCCTCGGCATACTTGTCGGCCTCAAGCGCACGGGCGGCATCGACCGTTCCCCGGTCAATGCCTTCCTTGACGCTGATTTCCTTGCCCTCAGACATTCGAATCCAGTTTCACTAGCTGCGGTCGCGCGCGCGCCGCATGTCGTATCCATGCTTCCGCCAGCATGTCGAAATCCTGTCCGGCGCTGGCCCACCCGAAGCTCGCCCGGATGGCCGACCGTGCGGCGGTATCGCCGAGGCCCATGACGGTCAACACACGGCTGGCTTTAACCTTGCCCGACGAGCAGGCTGACCCCGCCGAAACGGCGATTCCGGCAAGGTCCAGACCCATAACTTGGGTCTCCGACGCCAATCCTTCAACGCCGAAGCAGGAAACGCCCGCAACCCGCGGCGCATCCGCCCCATGAACGACCAGCGACGGCGCGGCCGCCCTTAGCCTGCCTTCCATCCTGTCGCGATGTTCCGCCAGCGCCCGATAGCGTCCGATGCCCGCCACAGCAGCCTCAGCCGCCGCGCCGAATCCGGCAATGCCCGCGACATTCTCCGTGCCCGACCTGCGCCCGAACTCCTGCCCGCCGCCCGTCTGCACAGCACGGAATGGCGCGCCCGGCTTCACATAGAACGCGCCCACGCCCTGCGGCCCGCCGATCTTGTGCGCCGACAGCGAGAGATAATCGACATCCAGCTCGATGATCGACGTCTCGATCTTGCCCAGCCCCTGGATCGCATCGCAGTGGATCAGCCCGCCCGCCTTGTGAACGATCTCGGCCGCCTGCGCGACCGGCTGGATCACGCCCGTCTCGTTGTTCACCAGCATCAGCGACACAAGCGGACGCCTCCCATCCGCCGCCAGCGTTCCCACCACAGCCTCAAGCCAGACGAGATCAACCACGCCATCCGCGCCCGTGCGCCACGCCTTGGGCAGTTCCGCCAGCGCGCTCACCGCATCATGCTCGATGGACGAGGCCACCAGCAGCGCATTCTCAACCGCCCGCAGCGCGCCCCTCAACGGCGCCTGCACCGCCTCCGTCCCCCCGCTCGTGAACGCGATGTCGTCCCGGCATGCGCCGATGGCCGCAGCGATCGCCTCGCGTGCGCCCTCCACCAGCGTCCGCGCCCTGCGCCCCTCGCCATGAACGGAGGACGGGTTCCCCGTGAGTTCCAGCGCACGCACCATCGCCGCCTTCGCTTCAGGGCGAAGCGGAGCGGTGGCGTTGTAATCGGCGTATATGCGGCCAGTGGGGCTCATGCCCCGCCCCTTACGCCAGTTTCACGCCTCCCGACAGGCCGGGAGCATGGCTCCAGCAGACGCAAATCCCGCTCCGTCAGGCGTTTTCGGCCCGATCCGCACGAAAAGCTTGAAATTCGAGACCGAAATAGTGTTTGTCGGCCCCTCCGGCGCTAACTCACTCTCATGGCGCCCGTAACGGCATACAGCGCGAGAACATCATGGGCGAACTTATCATCTCCGGGCCCGCAGGCCGGATTGAGGCGCGCTACAATCAGGCCCCCGGCGACAATCCGCCGATCGCCCTGATCCTGCACCCCCACCCCAAGGCCGGCGGAACCATGCAGGACCCGATCACCATCACCCTGTTCGAGATGTTCTCGGCCCACGGCTTCTCGACCATGCGCTTCAACTTCCGGGGCGTCGGCCGCAGCCAGGGCACGTTCGACGCGGGCGTGGCGGAACTCTCCGACGCCGCCTACGTGCTCGACCATCTCGAACAGCTCAACGAAGCGCCCAGCCAGTGCTGGGTCGCCGGCTCCTCCTTCGGCGCCTATATCTGCCTCCAGCTTCTGATGCGCCGCCCCGAGATCGACGGCTTCGTTGCGGTCGCCCCGCCGGCCAACCACTACGACCTCTCCTTCCTCGCCCCCTGCCCCGCTTCGGGCATCATCATCGCGGGCGACAAGGACGTGGTCGCGCCGCCCTCGGATATCGACCGCTCGCTCACCAAGGTCCGCGTCCAGCGCGGCGAGGTGATCGAACGCGCCAACGTCACCGGCGCCAATCACTTCTTCCAGGGCAAGCTCGACGACCTGGAGAAAACCGCTTCCGCCTATCTCAAGAAGCGCATGAAGGCGTGGGAGAAGGCGCAGGAAGAAGCCGCCAAGGCCAAAGCCATCAAGGACGCCGCCAAACTGCCGGCGCCGCCCAAGCAGGGCTGAGCCGGCGAAGCCGATCCCCTCGGCGGCCATCCGCACGTCGTGCGGCGCCCCATCCGCCTTGACGCATCGCCATCGGCACGCCTATCAAACCATCCATGTCGCACCGCGCCACCCTCTCCGCGTATTATTACCGCGCGCTGAAATAGGCGGGCGGTGCGAACATGCATGCCGCCCAACCGGCGGCATATAGAGATGGCCTCCGGTCGGCAGACCCTTAAGGAGCCTCTCGTGACCTCCCAGAACACACTCGGCGACGCAAATGCCCGGAAGTCGGATTTCCTGCGGGAAATGATTTCGCGCGGCCACATCTATCAGATCACCGACGAGAAGGGCCTCGACGAATACGCCGCCGGCCCCGTGCCGCCCACCGGCTATATCGGCTTCGACGCCACGGCGAAATCGCTGCATGTCGGCAGCCTCGTGCAGATTATGAACCTGCGCCGCCTTCAGCAGGCCGGCGGCAAGCCCATCGTTCTGATGGGCGGCGGCACCACCAAGATCGGCGACCCGACCGACAAGGAGAAGTCGCGCCCCATCCTCACCACGGATGAAATCGCGAACAACATGGCGGGAATCAAAAAGAACTTCGAACCCTTCCTGAAGTTCGGCAACGGGCCCACCGACGCGATTATGATCGACAACGCCGAATGGCTCGACCAGATCAGATGGATCGAATTCCTCCGGGATTACGGCAAGCACTTCACGATCAACAAGATGATTGCGCAGGAAACCGTGCGCCGCCGCCTCGACAATGAGGAGCCGTACACCTTCCTCGAATTCAACTACATGCTGCTCCAGGCCTATGACTTCCTGGAACTCGCCCGCCGTTTCGACTGCCGTATCCAGATGGGCGGATCGGACCAGTGGGGCAACATCGTCAACGGCATCGACCTCACCCGCCGCATCATCGACAAACAGGTGTTCGGCGTCACCACGCCGCTGATCACCACCGCGTCGGGCGGCAAGATGGGCAAGACAGCCGATGGCGCCGTGTGGCTCAACGCCGGGATGCGCAGCCCGTATGACTACTGGCAGTTCTGGCGCAACACGGAAGACGCGGACGTCGTCCGCTTCATGCGCCTGTTCACCGACCTCCCCGCCTCCGAAATCGACGAACACGCCAAGGCTCAAGGCGCCGCCATCAACGACGC
>CAZGWV010000033.1:10406-32373 GCA_964529555.1 uncultured Rhizobium sp. | reverse complement strand
GAACCGCGTGCAAGCCGCGCTGGAAGCGATTTCGGGGGAGATCATGGTGGACTTTGCCGTGAGTTAGGGCGGTGGGGTGAGCCTCTTGTCATGGTGCAACCATTGCACTATGTTCTGTCATGCCCCCGGATAGTGCGCTTCGCTTCGGCTGAGATCGCCATGTACTTCGCGGATCATCCGCCGCCGCATTTTCATGTGCTGGGGCGGGATGGCGCGGCGCAGGTCGATATCGAGACGCTGGAGGTGATCGCTTCGAGCGGGCGCGTAGACCTGCGCGAGGCGCTGGCGTGGGCGGCGACGCACCGCGATGATCTGCGGGCGCATTGGGCGCGGCAGAGTGGAGGCCAACGATGAAACGCTCAGGGATGGCGGTTGGCAAGATGACGTCTCTGGCGGTGGCGGGGCCCGGCAAGCTGGAGCTTGAATGGGACGATGGCCATGCCGCCAGCGTGGACCTTGGCGAGATTATCGCGGGGCATGCGGGCCTCAAGCCGATCCGCGCCGCGAAGGCGTTCGCGAAGGCGGCGCTCAGCGACGATGGCTGGTCGGTCGAATGGCCGGGCGGCATCGATTTCGGCTCGCCGCAACTGCGCCGCTGGGCGGACGAGCAGGCGGGCGAGACGATGCGCGCAGATGATTTCCGCGACTGGATGGAACGCCACGCGCTGACACTGGACGGCGCGGCGGAAGCTCTCGGCCTCTCACGCCGGATGATCGCCTACTACGCCAGCGGCGAGAAACAGATCCCGAAGACGGTGCTGCTTGCGACGGTGGGATTTGGCGCGTGCGGGCGGTAGAGCCGCTTCAACGACGACGGCCGTTCACGTACACGTTCCTGTACCTTAGCGACGGCTTTCCCGACTGGCTCGTTACCCTAACTCCCCAATCGGAATTGGCCAGGAGATGGTCGCCAAGCTCCTTCTGAGTCCTGAAGTAAATGCCGCTTCCCGAAAGATTGTGTCCAGCTCCAGCCGGATGTGCGCGGTACCCTTCGCGGTTCTTAAATCTATCTGGTTTGGCCCCTGCGCCACTGAAGTAGTGCGCTTCCAACTCAGTTCCGTCTGAATCCACTACGTGAACGCGGCTCATCGTTCTACCCCCATCAAGACGGTGGCGATGCTCAAGGAAGATTACTAAGCGACTCCTAACTCACTCCCCGCTCACATACTCCAGCTCCACCGGACCCGTCATAATAACGTGGTCGGTCGCTTCGCTCCATTCGATCTCGATGTCGCCGCCGTCGTTGTGGACGAGGGCTTTGCGGTCGGTGAGGTTGCGGCGGGCGGCGGCGACGATGGCGGCGCAGTTGTTACTTCCACAAGCCAGAGTCTGGCCGGCGTTGCGCTCCCAGGTGCGCAGGCGCGTTTCGGTGCGCGAGACGATTTCGAGGAAGCCGGTGTTGACGCCCTGCGGAAACAGCGGGTGCCATTCCACCAGCGAGCCCACGGCTTTCACGTCCACCCTGTCGAGGTCGGGCACGAAGAAGATGATGTGCGGGTTGCCCATGTTCACTGCGCCGGGGAGTTGCAGGTAAGGCGCGTCGATGGGGCCGACCTTGAGGTCGATGCCGCGTGTGTCCATCCGCTCGGCCAGCGGGATCTCTTCCCATTTGAGCAGGGGCGAGCCCATGTCGACGGAGATTTTCGTCGGGCCGAGGCGCTCTGACTTGAGTTTGCCGGCGACGGTCTCGACGAGGATCCTGTCCTTGCCCGTCTCCTCCATCATCAGCCAGGCGACGCAGCGCGTGGCGTTGCCGCAGGCTTCGGCGGACGAGCCGTCCTTGTTCCAGATGCGCATGAAGACGTCGCCGCGCAGCGTCTGTTCCATCGCGATGACCTGATCGGCGCCGACGCCGGTCTTGGGATCGGCGAGGGCTTTCACCTCTTCGGGCTGGAGATTGAGCGCACCTTTCCTGTCGTCGAAAATGACGAAGGAATTCCCGGCGCCGTTCATCTTCCAGAATTTCATGGGGGAGATTTAGGGGGGGAATGGGGAGTAGGGAATAGGGAGTTGCGGATAGCATAGTTTCGCTCCCGCCTACTCCCTATTGCCCATTCCCTATTCCCTTGCGGCGCGTCAGCGCTGCGTTTACCCCTTCCAGCCCAGAAAACAGGGGTTTTGCATGCGCACTATATTGATGGGCGTGGCCGCAGCGGTTCTGGCGGCGTGCGCATCCCAGGAGGCGACAACAGTGACGACAGATACTCCGGCGGCGGCTGCATCGGCAGCGTCCCTCGATCCCAATTCGGACGCGCATCTGTGGCTGGAGGACGTCGAGGGCGAACGGGCGCTGGCGTGGGTGCGCTCGCAGAACGAGCGGTCGCTGGCCGTGCTGGAGAACGATCCGCGCTTCAAGGGATATTATGACGCCGCGCTGGCGATCTCGACGTCGAAGGAGCGCATCCCCTACGGCTCGATCCGCAACGGCTTCGTCTACAATTTCTGGCAGGACGAGGCGCATGAGCGTGGCATCTGGCGCCGCCAGACGCTGGCGGACTATGCGGCGGGCGCGGCCGAGTGGGAGACGCTGCTCGACATCGACAAGCTGGCGGCGAGCGAGGGCAGGAACTGGGTCTACAAGGGCGTGTCGTGCCGCCCGCCGCAATATGAGGACTGCCTGCTGCAGCTCTCCGATGGCGGCAAGGATGCGGTGAGCGTCCGCGAATACGCGATCGCCAACGGCGCCTACGGCTTCAAGCCCGGCGGGTTCGATATCGCGGAAGCCAAGCAGGGCTTCGTGTGGGAGACTGCCGACTCGATCCTGCTCGCGACCGACTGGGCGGGCGATGGCTCGACGATGACGGAGTCGGGTTATCCGTTCGTGGTGAAGCGCCTGAAACGCGGGCAGCCGCTGTCGGCGGCGCAGGAACTCTATCGCGGAGCCAAGAGCGATGTCGGCGTCTATGGCATGTCGCTCGATGACGAGACGGGCAAGCGCTGGTTCGGCATCAGCCGCGCCGAGACGTTCTTCACGGCGAGCTATTATGTGTTCGACGCGGCGGACAAGCCGGTGCAGCTGCCGATCCCGAAGAAGGCCTCGCCGCAAGGCATCTTCGCCGACACGCTGCTGCTGACGCTGGAGGAGGACTGGGCGCCGGCCGGGCAGGGCCAGTTCGTCACCGGCGATCTTGTGGGCTTCTCGTGGAGTGCGTTCCTGGCCGACGGCAAGCTGCCGCGCGTCGAGCTGATCTTCCGCCCCACCCCGAAGCAGGCGCTGCAGGGCGTGGGCATCACGAAGAACAATGTGCTGGTCAACATCTCAGACAATGTCGCCGTGAAGGTGATGGCCTATACGAAGTCCGGCGGCAACTGGACATCGACGGATGTGCCGCTGCCGCCGAACGGATCGGCGGGCGTGATCTATGCCGACAGCGGGGAGGCGACGGCTTTCCTCGGATACGAAGGCTATCTCTCGCCCGATACGCTCTACACATATGACTCGGGCACGGGCGCGGTGAACCAGCTGCGCCAGCTTCCCGCCTGGTTCGATGCGACGAACTATGTGGTCCATCAGCGCGAGGCGACGTCGAGCGACGGAACCAGAATTCCCTACTTCGTGGTCCACAGACAGGACATGAAGCGCGACGGGTCGAACCCCACGCTGGTCTATGGCTATGGCGGCTTCCAGGTCAGCCAGACGCCGGGATATTCCGGCACGGTCGGCAAGCTGTGGCTGGAGCAGGGCGGCGTCTATGTGATGGCGAATATCCGCGGCGGCGGCGAGTTCGGCCCCGCCTGGCACCAGGCCGGCCTCAAGACCAATCGCCAGGTTGTCTATGACGACTTCATCGCGGTCGCGGAAGACCTGATCGCGTTTGGCGTCACGTCGAAGGAAAGGCTCGGCGCGATGGGCGGCTCGAATGGCGGGCTGCTGATGGGCGTGATGTACACGCAGCGCCCGGACCTGTTCAAAGCGATCGTCTGCCAGGTGCCGTTGCTCGACATGCTGCGCTTCAACCAGTTGCTCGCGGGCGCATCCTGGATGGACGAGTATGGCGATCCGTCCGTACCTGAAGAGCGCGCCTTCCTGCAGAAGACGTCGCCCTATCACAATGTCGATCCGGCGAAGACGTATCCCGAAATCTATTTCGAGACGTCGACCAAGGACGACCGCGTCCACCCCGGTCACGCGCGCAAGATGGCCAAGCGTCTTGAGGAAACCGGCAAGCCCTTCCTCTATTACGAGAACATCGACGGCGGCCATTCGGCGGCAGCGAACCAGCGTGAAACGGCGCGCCGCGTGGCGCTCGAATTCACCTATCTCGCGCGCAAGCTGATGGATGGGAAGTAGCGCCACGACGCTAACGCAAACGGCAGGGAGGCCCGGTGCTGAACGCGCCGGGCCTTTCGCGTGCACGAGGCAAGCGTTAGTGCGCTAACGACATACCGATTTATCGTTTTGCGTGAGCTTGCGGGCCACAGCACGAAAAAATTTTCCATGCTGCCGCAGCGGCCCGCTACGTCGTGGTCGCGTACGTCAACTTGGCGATCGATTGACCCCGCATACCGATCTTCCAAGCATGCACGCGGCTCGATGCTCGTTTTTGCGAGCATGGGGCGACGCGCCGGCCACAGGTGCGCGCCTTCGGGGCCAGGGAAGAAACATTCAAAGGGGAGCAGCATCTCATGGTGCGCATACGTCGTCTTTCGACAATCAGCCTGCTGGCGTTCGGGGCCGCGCTTCCGGCGCTCGCGCAGACGCCGGCCACACCGGCAACGCCACAGACCGCACGGCCTGCGCAGCCCGCCACCGAGGAGAGGGATCGCGACGTCGTCGTCGTCACGGCGAACAAGCGCGAAGAGACTGTGCAGGACGTCGCCGTGGCCGTCACGGCCGTCACGTCCGAGATGCGCGACGAACTGGGCGTCAACACGATCACCGACCTCACCAACTTCACGCCGGGCCTGTCCTACACGGCGGCCAACGAGCGCATCACGCTGCGCGGCATCGGCCGGGTGACGAACAATTTCGGCGCCGAGCCGGGGGTCGCGAACTATACGGATGGCGTCTACCAGTCCTTCGCCTCCATCGCGGGCCGCGACGGGCTGTTCATCGACCGGATCGAAGTGCTGCGCGGGCCGCAGGGCACGCTGTACGGGCGTAACTCCGTCGGCGGCGCGCTGAACATCATCTCGAAACGCCCAAGCGACGATTTCGAGGGTGAGTTCAAGATCGGCCTCGGCAATTTCGGCCAGAAGGAAATCGGCCTCTCGCTGTCCGACACGATCATCGAGGATTGGCTACGCGGGCGCGTCGTCGCCTACAAGGAAGTCCGCGACGAGGGTGTCTACTACAACCACGGAACGGGCGATACCGAAGGCTACAATATCAACAACTGGAACGCGGAGATCCAGTTCGAGGGCGATATCGGCGAGAATTTCAGCTGGTGGACCAAATACACATCGGGCCGCTACACGCAGGCCGGCCCGCCGGGCGGCCGCACGGGCGGCGGATCGAACGCGCCCTACAACCGCAACTTCAACGCGGGCGGGGTTCTGCCACAGCCGACATGGGCCTACTGCAACGCGACGCCGCAGAACGGTCTTGGCTGCACGCCCGATGCGGTCATCAGCTACACGCAGACCGGATCGCTTACCACCAACCCGCGCATGATCGACGGGAACACCGACCTCAACGACAGCTATCCGCGCATCGCCGACCTCGACAATTACGACGACTTCGCGCTGGAGATGATCTACGAGGCGCCGGGCTTCGACATCAAATATGTCGGCGGTTACATTTTCTATCGCTACCACCTGACCGGCGACCAGGACGGCTCGCCGATCAAGTCGATCACCTATCGGGGCACGCCGAACGCATTGGGAGCAGTAAACCCCAGCGACACGGGCACATTGATCCGCACGATCTACCCGGATCAGACGCTCGATTACAATGAGAACCGGGCGTTCTTCTCCAACGAGCTGAACTTCATCTCCACGCATGACGGTCCAATCCAGTGGATCGGCGGCATCTATGCGTATCAGGAGAACTTCCGTCAGCCGATCCGCACCCATCTGAAGAACGAACCGCTGGCCTCGACAACGAACTGGACTGTCATCGGATGTCCTTACGTTCCTGCGGGCGATCCAGCCTGCAACGCTTTCGGTTATGTCAACTATTCTCCAAGCGTTGGCGTCTCGATACCAACCGCGACCTTTGGCGGCCCGGCGAACCCGGATCGCCTGCTGACCTACACGGACAATCGCGGTCTCAACAACGCATACGGCATCTTCGGGCAGATCGACTGGCAGTTCACTGACGAACTGAAAGCTACGCTCGGCATCCGCTACTCGGTCGACAACAAGCGGATTCATGAAGAAGCGGAACTTAACTGCCTGATCATCTGCGGCGCGCCGTTCGCCAACATCACGCAGGCGTCGTGGAATGGCGGACGGGGCATCACAACCTCGCCGCAACCCGGCGTCGTCTCGGCGACGGCCGCCAACCCGACGGGGATCACCTACGATCCGACCACGGGCGTGTCCTCGCGCGAACTGGCGGATGAGTGGAAGGCGTGGACGGGCACGGCCGGCCTTGAATGGTCGCCTTCGACCGACACGTTGACCTATGCGAAGTACTCGCGCGGCTACAAGACCGGCGCATTCAACGCGACCAGCATGTCGCCATTCCCGCGCACCGACCCCGAATATGTGGACAGCTACGAACTCGGCTGGAAGCAGGAAGTCCGTGACTGGGATCTCACCGTCAACATGGCGGCGTTCCTCTACAATTACACGGACATCCAGGTGCCGCTGACCGAGGTGTTCAACATCGGAACGGCGGGAGAGACGCGGATCAGCAGCCTTCGCAACATCCCCGAAGTCCAGACCACCGGCTTCGAACTGGAATCGGTGTGGCGTCCGATCGACGATCTGACGCTGCGCTTCACCTACGCCTACCTGAAGCCGGAGATTACCAAGAGCGGCGTCTATCTGAACTCGGACATTCCCACGACCGTGCCGACGACGGACCCCACTTACGTCAATCCGCTGCAGTCGCTGGAAGGAAACGTGCTGCCGCAATCGCCGGAGAACAAGATCGCGTTCAACGCCTCCTATGCGTTCAACTTCGAGGACGGCTCCACCCTGATGCCGTCGGTCAGCTACTACTGGCGCGACTCGTTCACCTCCAGCGTGTTCGACAATGTCGGCGACATCACGCCGTCTTTCGACCAGACGGACGCGCGCCTGATCTGGAACGACGCCGATGGCATGTTCACGGTCATCGGCTTCGTGCGGAACGTGTTCGACCAGAATGGCTATGACTCGGCGAGCACATCGTTCCGGTCCAACCCGCGGACGAACACCACGCCGGCGCCGCAATGCACGACAGCGTCCGACGTCTGTTACGATCCCACGCTCCCGGTGGGGCCGAACAACGTGGTGGGGTATTACTACCAGAATTACACACGCACACTGCCGCAGACCTGGGGTGTGGAACTGCAGATCCACTTCTAGGCCAGACGGTTCCCCGCCTGCATGAGGGCGGGGGAAGACTTCCTGTCAAAACTGAGAGGGCGCTGTGCGATGCAGCGCCCTTCTTCTTTGACGCGCACTGCAAAAGAAGAAGGGCGCCGGAGCGAGCGGCGCCCTTCAGGTTTCGCGTCCGGCTTTCTCGGGAGCCCGGAGCGATCCTCTTACTCCCTTGCGGCGGCGGTGCGGCCCTGGCGTTCGAGCGCGCGCGCGCCTTCGAGGATGCCGTACATGCCGTGATTGCCCTCGTGGCAGGCGTATTCGTAGATGCCTTCGGAGGCCCAGAACTCGTACTCGCCGCCCCAGGGCGCATCCCAGGTGACGGGATCGTCGATGGTGAACTGATAGAGCAGGCGGTTGTCGGCCACGCGCGTGAAGCGCTCGGTGACCTTCACATCGTCGGAGGCGCCGTAGAGTTCCTGGAAGGGATGGTAGTTGATCGTCTCGACCAGCAGCGAATTGCCTTCATACCAGCCGATCGCATCGCCCAGCCACGGCCGGATCGCGGCCGAGCCCGGATTGTGCTTCGCGTCGATGCGGATGATGCGCAGGTCGTGGATCATCTCGACCCAGATGGCGACGGAATCGCTGCCCTGCGCGATCTGGTAATTGTTGTTGTAGAGCACCGGCCGCATCACGGCGCCGGCGGTGGTCGGCATGAAGATGCAGCGTTCGGGAAGGCCGCGCGATTCGGGGCCGTCATTAGCACCGGCGTCCGCGCTGAACTCGCTGGTGACCGCCACACGCCGCCTTGGCGGCGGCGGCGCGCCCTGCTTGCGCGGCGGCACGCGGCCATCGGCGGTGGTGAGGATGGAGGAGCGCGGCTCGCCATTCACGCGCATCACCTGCGTGCCCGGATCGGTCCAGAAGCGGTTGTAGCCGAGATTGGTGTTGCGGTCGGTCGGCGCCCCGGCGCTGGGGTCGGTGGGCGCATCGCCCGCGCGGCGATAGGTTTCGGCGCGGCCCTGCACGCCGGCGGCCTGTTCCTCGGTCAGGGTGAGGCTGGTGAATTCGCGCGGACGCTCCACCGGCGTGGTGGTGGCGTTGCTCCAGACGCCGGCGATGTCGGGCTGTCCGAAGCCGTTCTTCGGCGGGACATAGCCTTCGTAATTCGGCTTGGCATAGGCGTCGGCCGAATAACTGTTGACCTGCGCCAGCGCGGGCGAGGCGAACGCCGCCAGGGCGATAGCGAGCAACGAAGCGCGGACCTTCATTTCATTCCTCCTGTGACCTTCCGCGCCGCGCCGCATGCTTGCGGTCGCGGTGCGCGCTCCTCTCAATTTGCCGGCGCTGCGAGTCCGACCTTCACGAACCGCGCAAGCGCATCGATCTGATCCGTCGACAGCGTGGCGCTGAAGCCCGGCATTTCCGGCGCGCCGCGCGTGATGAAGTTCACGACGTCGGTGAGCGATCCGGTCGCCGTCAGCGGCGGCGCGCTGCCGCCCGGAATGCCCTGGCCTGCGGGGCCGTGGCACATGGCGCAGTTGCGGGCGTAGAGATCGCGGCCCGCCGTGAGCTGCGCCGGCGTCGCCGTCACGCGCTGTGCAGGCGCTGCGGCGGTCGTCGTTGCAGCGACCGCGCCTGTGGCTGACGGCATGCGTGCGCCCGGCAGGGACAGCACGACAAGCTCGGCAGGCTGGCCCTGGGCCGCGAGCGCCACGGCGATGTATTGGCGCCCGCGATGCTCGTAGGTCATCGGCGCGCCGGAAGTCAGGCCCGGCAGTACGAATTCGTGGACGACTGCGCCGGTGGTCTTGTCGTAAGCGCGGAACATCTTGCCGCCCGGATCGCCGCCAATGTTGGCCGACTCGGCCATGAACAGCAGCGACTTCGTCACCAGCGGCGAAGGCCGCACGGAGATCTGGCCCATATTGTCGAAGTCGAGCGGCAGATCTTTCAGCAACGGATGATTGCGGATCGAATCGGGCGCGCCGCCGATGGAGCGCGACCAGATGTGCTCGCCTGCATTCATGTCGGTGGCCGTGACCAGCGCCCATGGCGGCTTGTTCACGGGAATGCCGTTGGGCAGGCGCAGCACGCCGCTGGAGACCGGGGCGTAGGTCCAGTCGGTCTTGGCGGGGTCGGTCTTGCGCAGGCCGATGGCCATGTAGGTGTTGCGGGTGGGAACGAACAGCGTGTTGGTTTCGAGATCGACCGCGCCGCCATTCCAGTTCGAGCCGCCGCCATAGTTCGGATAGACGATGGTGCCCTTGTTCGTCGCCGTCACCACCGTGGGCGGCGAATACATCGGCCCGCGCGTGTATTCGGACAGGAACTGCATCGCCTGCGCCTTGATCTCGGGCGTGAAGTCGACGACGTCTTCCTCGTGGAAGCCGAGCCGTGAATAGGGCGCGGGCCGGGTCGGGAAGGGCTGCGTGGGCGAGAGGTGCTCTTCCGGCGGCGCGCCTTCGGTCGGCACGGCGCGCTCGTCGATGGGCCAGACGGGGTCGCCCGTCTCGCGGTTGAACACGAAGTTCATGCCCTGCTTGGTGAGGACGGTGATCGCCTTGATCGTCTTTCCATCCTTGTTGATGTCGTGAAGGATCGGGGCGGCCGGCAGGTCATAGTCCCACACGCCGTGATGCAGGATCTGGAAGTGCCATTTGCGCTGGCCCGTTTTTGCATCCAGCGCGACGATGCTTTCGGCGAACAGGCCATCGCCCGGCTTCTGGCCGCCCCACCAGTTGTTGGTGGCGCTTTCGACCGGCAGGTAGACCATGCCGAGTTCGGGATCGGCCGACATCATCGACCAGACGGACGCGGCGCCGAAATCCTTCCAGCTATCGTTCCCCCATGTCTCGTTGCCGAACTCGCCGGGGCGCGGGATGGTGTGGAAGGTCCACAGCTTCTTGCCGGTGCGCACATCGTAGCCGCGCACATAGCCGGGCGTGCCGCCCTTGGTGGGGATGGTGTCGTCGCCGATCACCTGGATGACGATGACATCGCCCACCACAATGCCGGGGGCGGTGGAGTTGATGTCCTGCACCGTGCGCGCGTCGTCCGCAGGCAGGAGGTCCTTCTTGAGATCGACCTGGCCGTTGTCGCCGAAATTCGGATCGGGCAGGCCGGTCACGGCGTCGATGGAGAGCAGGCGGCCATCGATCGTGTTGTGCAGGATGCGGCGGGCGGCGCCATCGGTCCACCACGACACGGCGCGGCTGGAGCCGGAGAAGGCGCGGGTCGAGGTGACGCGATAGGGATCGGGCTCGAACGTCCACAGCGTTGCGCCGGTCGAGGGATCGATAGCGGAAATGCGCGTGCCGCCGTGAGGCACATACATCACGCCATCGACGACCAGCGGCGTCGCCTTCCAGTTCGGGTCCGGGCGGCCGGCAATGTCCGAGGCTTTCCAGCGCCAGGCGATCTCGAGCTGGCCGACATTCTGCGCGTTGATCTGCGAGAGCGGGGAATAGCGCGTGTTGCCCGGATCGCCGCCCCAGGTGATCCACTCGCCCGGCTGGCGCGGGCCGATCTTCGCGGCGAGCGCCTTGTCTGCCGTGCTGCCCGTCGCCCCGTTTGCCGCGTCATCCTGTGCCGGCGCCATCTGGGTGCATCCCAGAGCGAGGGCTGCGACCGCAGCGAAGGCTCCCAGCCAGTGGGGTGTTCGCAGGTTCATGAGTCTCCTCCCGCACGCTGTCTTGCCGCAGCGTCTTTACAGTCTTTGTGGACGGCAAAATTGACCGGGACGTGGGAAAAGTAAAGCCCGTCGCGAAGGGCATTCGCGGCGCCTGAAATGAAGCCGCCCCGAAGGCTGGCTCCGGGGCGGCTGGGTCAGGCTCCGTGCTCCGGGAGCCCGGTGGAGAGATACGTCAGTTGAGGATCAGCGCCGCGATGAGGCCGGTGGCGATGGCCGCCAGCACGATATCGCCGGTGTTGGCGTCTTTCACATAGTGATAGCCGCGCGGCGGCTCTCGCAGGCGGTGGGCGCGGTAGTCGACCTCGCGATAGCGGCGATCGTCGCGATCGATGCGGCCGCCGACACGCCAGTGCGTGTGCTTGTCCGCGCGATAGTCGCGGCGGTCGTGATCGCGCCTGTCATTGCCACGATTGTCGTAATCGCGATGCGAGCGCGGCGGATCGGCGAAGGCCGGGGCGGCCATCGGAACGCCGAGAGCGAGGACCGCCGTGGCGGCGAGGATAAAGCGCTTCATGCAGTATCTCCTTTTCGGTTCGCGCACCGCCTGGGGAGCGGCGATGCGCCTGCACGAACAGGAAACGCCTGAGTACATGAAGGGACGGCGACGCCCGGTTGGGCTCGGTTCATCACCGTCGCGGGATGTCGCAGAACCAGCGGAGGGACCGGAATCGTACATCCCGCGATAGCGCTCGCGGGCATGTGAGCGCCTGAAGATGCAGGCAGGCGGCGCGCTGTGCTCACAGGAATCAGCCGCCGCATCGAATTTCGAAAACATGACGGAAGAGTCACGCGCCGCCGGCGAGGCCGGCGAGATGGGTGCGCGGCGGCGCGAAATACAGCTGAATCGGGATAATCAGCACGCGGATGAACTGGACGTAACCAAATGCATGCCCGCCATGCGCGAGCCGCTGGTGCGGCAAGGCTCGGCGGGCGTGAAGGCTTGCAGTCATTTCACTTGCCGCACGGCCCGACTGATCCATGTTGGCGTCAGGTGATGGAGAAACTGAATGTCCCTGAAGATTTTCGCGGCTGTTGCCGCACTGGCTGTCGGCGCAACCGCGTGCCAGCAAATTCCTGAAGATATGACGGTCGCGCAATTCTGTGCGCAGCCCGACAAGTCCAACACGGACGTCTGCAAGATCAATGTCGAGATCGATGGCCAGAAGCGCGCGCTTTCGGACACCGACATGCGCCTGAGCCAGGCGCGCCAGATCGCCGACAGCGCGCTCGCGCGCGCCAACAATGCGCAATCGTCCGCCGATGCCGCGATGGCCGCGGCCAACAATGCGCAAGGCGCGATCGCCACGCAGGCCCAGTTCAACTGCGAGACCAAGACGATCCAGCGCGCCAAGACCGGCACATGCGGCGAAGGCTACAAGGTGCAGTCGTGCGTGCAGACGCGCTTCACGTACAATGCCGGCGCTCCGTCGATCCTGCGCGAGATCAACGACGAAGGCTGCCGCTTCAACAGCCAGGTCCTCGAGATGCAGATCCGTTGCTGCACGACGGGTCCGGCCCCGGTCCAGACCGACATCGCTGCTCCGGTCGAGCCGCAGCCGACGGCTCCGACCACACCGACCCCGTCGTCGTAAGATCGAGCCGAGCTGAAATGCGAAGCGCCACCCCTCGCGGGGTGGCGCTTTCGTTTTGCGGCGCCTCATGCGCAGATGACGCCAGCAGGGGAGGCGCGCATGATCCTGATCACCGGCACGGTCGCCATTGCGGAGGAGAACCGCGCGGCGTTTCTCGAAGCGGCCATCCGCCATGTTGCGCTCTCACGGCAGGAGCCGGGCTGCATCGGTCACGGCGTGCATGAGGACATGATGGCGCCGGGGACGTTCGTGTTCGTCGAGCGATGGCGCGACATGGCGGCCGTGCAGGAGCACTTCGCCAAGCCCTACAGCCGCGAGACCATGACGACGATCCGCCGGCTGGCCGTGAGTTCGAGCGGCGTCGAGATCCACGACATCGCCTCGACGCGCGTGGTGTAGCCGGGGCGTCGGCGCGTCTACGCGATGATGTCGGGCATCATGTGCGAGGACAGCCAGACGATGCGGTCCTTGATGCGCAGCTTCTCGCGCTTCAGCGCCATGATCTGGATGTCGTTCGCGCCCGTCGCGGCGAGTTGCTCGATCGTGGTGTCGAGTTCGCGATGGCGCAACTGAAGCTCTTCAAGCCGCTGCAGCATGGCGTCGATATCGGTCGTGTCGAAACTGCTGTCGCTCAACGTGACTTCCAGACCTTGCAGGCGCCGTGTGCGCCGTAGCCCGGATCGAGATCGCGGAACACGGCAACGATTCAGGGCGCTGAAACATCGAAGGTCGCGCAGCAGACCTTCTGTCCGCATGCCCTCCCACCGGCGTGCGGCATACCAAATCCGGGGCGTCGGTGGAAGCCGCGAGAGGGCTTGCCGCCTGTTCCGCGCCTTGCTGCAGCGCGACATGCATTAACGTTGCACTTTTTTCATGCGGGGCGGCCTTTTCGCGTTTTCAAGCGGTGACGCGCGAAATTCTTCGTGGTTCACTTCTCGTGCGGCTGGTCAGCGTAGCCGCGTCGGTCTCCTCGAACTCTCCAGCGAGGCCGTAGCGGACGCAGCCCGTTCGCTCGCGGTCGGGGTTGGCGTCGGAGCCGCCTGTTTCAGGTTGGCGTCGCGCAACTGAGAAGGAGAGACCTTTCGATGAGCCTGGAATCACGCATCAAGGAACTGAACGAGCGTCACAAGCGTCTGGATGCGGCCATCACCGCGGAACTCAAACACCCCGCCGGCGACGATGTTCGTATCCACGAGCTCAAGCGAAAAAAGCTCCGCCTCAAGGACGAGATCGCGTCGCTTAGAACCAACTAGTCTTTTCGGCTCCTCCGGCCGGTATCCACTCTCGACCCAATGGCCTGGCGTTCATGCGGGGTCGCGTTGCGTACGGAATGAAATTCCCGCGCGCGCCGGCCACATCTTGATTGACCTTCTCCGCGCGCAAGCGAATCCTGCCGCTCACGAGCTCGGGGGCGAGCAGGACGGATGAGAGTCGAACCCGATGCGAGGCCTCTGGGATAACGAGAAACCTTTGTCGCCCGCGCTTCTGCGCTCGGCTCTGGCGCTGGTCGGCGTCTTTCTGGGCGTGGCGTCGTTCGCGATGCTGGTGATCTCGGTCGCGAGCGTGGCGCAGGGGAATTATCTTCCCGCTGCTTTCCAGCTGACCGCAGGCGTCGCCCTGCCTTTCGGCATCTGGCTAGCCCTGCGCATGATGGCGGACATGCTGATCGCGATGAACCGCGCACATGACCGGCTTTCGGGAATCGAGGAAGCGCTGGCGGGAAAGCCTGCGCCCGTTGCAGCGCCGGTGTTCCAGGCCAATGGCGCCAGCGATCCAGCCGTACAGCGGGCAGGCGACGATGGCCCGACCTATCCCGCGGGGGAGTAGGCCGGGCGGAGTCGTTATTCGCCCTCGGGCTTGGCCTTGCCGAAATTGGCGAACAGCTGTTCGGCCGTGATGTTGTCGCGCTTGGGCTCTTCGCCATCGGCGCCTGTGTCGGCGGCGGGCTCGGCCGGGGCGGGCGTCACCACCTTGCGCAGCGTCGGGCCGGCGAGGCGGGCGTCTTTCTCATCGCGATTGGCGGCGCGCTTGGCGGCGGCTTTCGAAACGACGGCGTCGAGTTCGATCTGCGACACCAGGCCCAGCGTCACGGGATCGACCGCCTTGAGGTTGATGGCGTTCCAGTGCTGGCGCGAGCGTACCGATTCGATGGTCGACTTGGTGGTGCCGATCAGCTTCGAGATCTGCGCGTCGGTGATTTCCGGGTGGTGTTTCAGGAACCATGCGATGGCGTCCGGGCGGTCCTTGCGGCGCGAGACCGGGGTGAAGCGCGCGCCCTTCTTTTTCGGTTGCGGCACTTCGTTGTATTTCGGCGCCGGCTGCGTCAGGCGATAGGCCTTGTCGTCCTCGCCTTTCTGGATCTCCTCGCGCGTCAGCTCGCCCGAGGCGACCGGGTCGGCGCCGCGCATGTTCTCGGCCACTTCGCCATCGGCGATGCCCTTCACTTCGAGCGGGTGCAGTTCGCAGAAGTCCGCGATCTGTTCGAAGGTGAGCGTGGTGTTGTCGATCAGCCAGACGGCCGTCGCTTTCGGCATGAGAATCTTGGCCATGGAGCGCCTCGTTAGTCCTGAAACGGAAAAACCCGGCGCTGGGGCCGGGTTTCTCGGAATTGTCGAGAAGGGAAGTTAGTCCTAGCGCCGCTGATATAGTTCAGGTTTTTGCGCTTGTGAACCTCGAATGACGCAATGGGGCTCACACAGAATCAGGGCCTTAGGGCGCGATTTGCAGAATTATTTTGCCGGAGTGGTCCGCAGCTTCCATTTTTGCGTGCGCGGCGTCGGCTTCCGCGAGGGTAAATACGCCGCTGACCTGGGGCTTGAACCGGCCATCGGCGATCCACGGCCAGACATGCTTCACCACCTCGGCGGCCAGCATGCCCTTGTGAGCGTCGGTGCGGATACGCAGCGTCGAGCCCGAGACCGAGATGCGTTTCAGCATGAGGCGCGTGAAGTCCGCCTCGATGCGCGAGCCCTGCAGGAAGGCGATGTAGCTGAGGCGCCCGAGGTCCTTCAGGATGGTCAGGTTCTTCTCGAAATAGGGCTTGCCGACCATGTCGAGGATCACATCGACGCCGCCGGCGTCGCGCAGGACTGTCTCGAAATCTTCCGTTCGATAGTTGATGGCCCGTTTGGCGCCGAGGCTTTCGCACAGCTGGCGCTTCTCCTCCGTGCCCGCCGTCGCATAGACGGTCGCGCCCCAGTTGCTGGCGAGCTGGATCGCCGTCGTGCCGATGCCGCTGGCGCCGCCGTGGACGAGGAAGGCCTCGCCGGGCTTGAGCTGGGCCATGTGGAAGACGTTGTTCCAGACCGTGAGCACCGTCTCGGGCAGGCCCGCCGCCTCGAGGAAGGTGAGGGGCGCAGGCAGCGGCATGGCCGAGCCTTCATGCGCCACCGCATATTCCGCATAGCCGCCGCCCGGCACGAGGGCGCAGACCTTCTCGCCGCCCTTCCATAGCGTCACCCCGTCGCCGATCGCTTCGATCACGCCGGCGACTTCGAGGCCGAGGGTTTCGGGCGCTCCCGGCGGCGGCGGGTATTTTCCGGCGCGCTGGATCAGGTCGGGGCGGTTTACGCCTGCCGCGTGTACGCGGATCAGGACCTGACCCGGTCCGGGAGAAGGCTTTTCGATTTCGTGCAGGACAAGCGGCTGTCCCACGACGGACTTCACGGCCTTCATCATCGGTTTGGACATTTTCCGCGCTCTAGGTTTTAATCATAACAGGCAAGTCTGGTTCTCTTGGGCGCGAGGAGCCCATGAGGTCAAGCGCGCCAAGGACATGTGCGCCGAGGACATGGGGGTGGGGCGGAAGGGTCTAGACCCGTTGGAACGCAAAGGGGCAGGACGGCCATGACGTTCGATGAAGAACCCATCCGGGTGGTGAAGCGTTCACTGGACGACATGTCGATCCAGGATCTGAAGGAACGTATCGAGGCGCTGAAAGGGGAAATCGCCGCCTGCGAGCAGATGATCGTGAAGAAGGAAGCGACGCGAAAAGCGGCCGAGGCGGCCTTTTTCAAGTCCTGAACCGAGGCAGGACGTCGCTGCCTCACAATTCGGCAAGGGTCTTGCGTGATACCGGCTCGAACCACGGGGTAACCGACATCGCGGCTCGGGCAAGGTCTCAGGCAGAGACTGCTTCGCCAGATGGATGAATTTTTTGAGGGACTGATGCGCGACGCGATGTATTCCGCCGATCCTGCGCAAGAGGAATGGAAACAGCGAGTGTCGGAATTTGCCGGCTCGGAGCTGTTCGATCGCCTCTTCAAGGAAGGCATGGCGCTCGTCGAGGAAGCCGCCAGCTATCTCGACGGTCCTGGCCGTACGGATTCCCGCAAGCTCAATCGCGAACTCGCGCTCGTCTATGCCGCCGAAAGCATGGAAGTCACCACGCGCCTGATGCAGGCCGCGTCCTGGCTCGTGGTTCAGCGCGCGATCCGGGAAAAGGACATGAAGGTCGAAGAGGCGGGCGACGAGAAATATCGCATCGCGCGCCCTGGCGAGCCGCACCCGGTCGACCGTTCCGTGATGCCCGGCCCGCTGATGACGCTGGTTGACCGCAGCCGCGCGCTCTACGAGCGCGTCTGGCGCTTCGATGCCGCGCTGTACTCGGAAACGCCCCAGCCGACCGAGAACAATGTGATGAAGCAGATCGACCGCCTGCGCGCCGCCGCCGAAGGCGGGGCATTCGATCCGTTGTCGGTCTGGCGGAAATAGGCGGCGCTGCGGCGCTGCGCGTCTCCGCGATCCGGCCCAGCAGCTTGTTCGCATAAGCCGGCCAGCCGGGCGCTGCGGATCAGACCGCGCGCCGCCGCAGCGCCGTTGCGACCGTCCTGTCGTAATGGACCAGCGGCGGCTTCAGTCCCAGCGCGAAAAGCTCCTGACGCATCGTGTGCGAGGTTCCCGTGAGGTAGACCGGCAGGCCTTTCCGGCGGGCCTTGTCGGCCAGCAATTCGATCGTGTGCGCCCCGCTCGAGTCGAGGAATGGTACGGCGGAAAGGTCGACGATCAGGGCGTTCTGCCGGTCGGCGACGCGGTCGAGCGCGGACCCGATCGAGGCGGCGGCGCCGAAGAAGAGCGCGCCCGAAATCCGCAGGATCACGACGTCGTCATTGGTGGCGGCGGCGTGATCGTAGGGCAGGCGGTCCTCGCCCTCGCTGTCCGGCCGGTCGTCCATGACAAGGGGCCGCTGCGTTTCGATCGCCGTCGCCTTCGACATGCGATGGATGAACAGCACGGAGCCGATGGCGAAGCCGACGATGATCGCCTCGGTCAGGCCGCGGAAGATCGTCAGCAGGAAAGTGGACAGGAGAACGAGCGCCTCGCCCCGCGAGACGCGAAGCAGCGTCGCGAAAGCCCGCTTCTCGGCCATGTTCCAGCATACGACCATCAGCACGCCAGCGAGGCTGGCCAGCGGAATGTAGCTGGCCAGCGGCGCGGCCACGAGAATGAACAGGAGCAGGAAGACCGCGTGCAGCATTCCCGCGACCGGGCCATGCGCGCCGGCGCGCACATTGGTCGCCGTGCGGGCGATGGCGCCGGTGACGCAGATGCCGCCGAAAAGCCCGGAGCCGACATTCGCCACGCCCTGCGCCACAAGTTCGCAGTTGGAGCGGTGACGCCGGCCCGTCATGCCGTCCGCGACGACCGCCGACAGCAGCGATTCGATCGAGCCGAGCAGCGCGAAGGAGACTGCGCTGGGCAGGACGGCCAGCACTTTCTCCAGCGTGATGGCGGGAAGGGAAGGCAGGGGCAGCGCGCCCGGTATGCCGCCGAACCGGCTTCCGATGGTTTCGACCGGCAGGTTGAGCGCTGCGGTCGTCGCTGCGGCGGCCGCGACGGCGATCAGCATGCCAGGCCAGCCCGGTCTCAATCTGTGGGATACCAGGATCACGGCGATGACGCCGGCGGCGACAAGGAAGGCCGCTGGCTGAAAGGTCGGCAGCGCGTTCCACAGCGCCGGAATCTTGTCGATCAGTTCGATGGGTTCTGGACCCGCCAGCGATAGCCCGAACAGGTCCTTCAGCTGGCTGGTCGCGATGATCACGGCGATGCCCGCCGTGAAACCCACCGTCACCGGATAGGGGATGAACTTGATGTACGAGCCGAACCGCAGGAACCCGATGGCGACGAGGATGAGGCCGGCGAGGATGGTTGCGATGAGCAGCCCGTCCATGCCGTGCGCGTGGACGGTCGCCGCCACCAGCACGATGAACGCGCCGGCGGGCCCGCCGATCTGGAAACGGCTGCCGCCCAGCAGGGACACCAGGAAGCCGCCGACGATCGCCGTGTAGAGGCCTTGCGCGGGCGTCGCGCCGGAGGCGATGGCGATCGCCATGGACAGAGGCAAGGCGACGATAGCGACCGTAAGTCCCGCTATCGCGTCGGCCCGAAGCTGGCGCAGGCCATAGCCTTCCCGCAGGACCGTGACGAGTTTCGGGGTGAAGAGTTCGCGAAAGCTCGGGGCCGTCGTCCGGCTGGCGTCTTCTGCGGTTGCGTCCTTCATCTCCGTTTCCCGCGCTTTCCTCAGGGCCGTCTCATTTCCGTGTCGCCCGTCTCAGACGCACGCCGCGTCCCAGTCCGCCGCTCGGGGCGTTTTCGCCCAGCAGTTCGATGCCGCCGCGCTCAAGCGCCTCCACCATCTTGGTCAGCGACTCCACCGTGCCGCGCACCGGGCCCTCGCTGGCCTCCATCCGCTGGATCGTTGGCAGCGACAGGCTGGACAGCGCCGCCAGCTCCCGCTGGTCGATCCCCAGCAGGGCCCGCGCGGCGCGCATCTGGGCTCCGGTTATCATGTGTGGATCATGTATAAAACATCAGTATGGATATATCATATAGACATAGAGACGTCTGATGACAATCTCCTGGGCGATTCCGCCGGCGTGGTGCGGCGTTCAGCCGCCCAGATTCAGCATGTCGGAGGCGGCGCCCCGGAAAAGCAGAAGGCCCGCCATTGCTGACGGGCCCTCCCAGTGTCTCATAAGGTCCAGAGCAGCTTACGACTTAACGAAGCCCTTGAACTTGTCCTTGAAGCGCGACAGGCGGCCGCCGCGATCCAGCGACACGCCCGTGCCGCCGGTCCAGGCCGGGTGCGTCTTGGGGTCGATGTCGAGCGCGATGACGTGGCCTTCCTTGCCAGCGGTCGAGCGCGTCTTGTAGCGCGTGCCGTCAGTCATCACCACTTCGACGAAGTGATAGTCGGGATGGCCTTCTTTTTTCATCGGACGTCTCTGGCGTCTGTGCGAGGGGTCCCGGAAGCGTTAACGCGGGGAGCCTTGCTGAATTCGGGAGCGGGGCTCATACCCGAACCCGCCAGTGCTGGCAAGCTGCACGGCTGAAGTGCGTGGAATCAGGGGTCTGGACGGCAAAATGAGCGACGGAGCAGGCCAATCCGCCCCCCCGGCGTCCGGTTCGGGCGACGCCGCGTTTGACCGCACGGCCGGGGCCCAGCGCTGGGGCGAGGGCGGGCCGGAGCGGGAGAAGTCCCGCTCGCTGAAGCCGCTGATGCGCCTGGCCCCCTATTTTGCCCGCCAGCGGACCACCGCCACGCTGGGCGTCATCTTCCTGTTTGTGGCCGCCGCCCTCAACCTCGCCATCACCTTCCCGGTGCAATGGCTGGGGAACAACGCCTTCCAGAGCTTCGATCCGGCGCTGATCAACACCGGCTTCATGGCGATGATCGCCATCGCGCTGGCGCTGGGCGTCGCGTCGGCCGTGCGCTTCTACTTCTTCTCGCGCCTTGGCGAGCGGCTGGCGGCGGACCTGCGCGGGGATGTCTATGCGCAGCTGATGTCGCTTTCGCCGGCCTATTTCTCGAAGCTGAAGACGGGCGAGGCGGTCTCGCGCCTCACCGCCGACGTGACGCTGATCGAGACGTTCTTCGGGTCCACCTTCTCGATGGCGGTGCGTTCCTTCGTGACGTCCATCGGCGCACTGATCCTGATGTTCGTCACATCGTGGAAGCTGACGCTGATCCTGTTCGTCCTCGCGCCGGTGCTGATCCTGCCGATTCTCGCCATGGGCCGCCGGGTGCGCAAGCTGTCGGTCAACGCGCAGGACCGCATTGCGGACGCCGCCGCCGAAGCCACCGAGACGATCGATGCGATCGATCTCGTGCAGGCCTACGGCATGGAGAAAGAGCGCGAGGGCCGTTTCCGTTCCGCTATCGAAGTGGCGTTCCAGGCGGCGCTCGCCCGCATCGGCGCGCGCGCCTGGCTTACGGGCATCATCATCGCGCTGATGTTCGCGGGCGTTACCGGCGTGGTCTGGGTCGGGGCGCTCGAGGTGCAGTCAGGCGCGATGAGCGTGGGCGCGTTCATGCAGTTCGTGCTGCTGGCCATGTTCGGCGTCGGCGGCTTTGCAACGGTGGCCGAGGTGATGGGAGACGCGATGCGTGCGTCGGGGGCAGCCCAGCGCGCTACCGAAATTCTTGAGCAGAAGCCCGATATCGCCGCGCCTGCGTCGCCCAGGCCCATGCCGGCGCGCATCAGCGGCCATGTGAAGCTCGACACTGTCTCGTTCTCCTATCCCGACGCGGCGGGCCCGTCGCTGAAGGACGTGTCGTTCGAGGCCAGGCCCGGCGAGCTTGTCGCGCTCGTGGGACCGTCAGGCGCGGGCAAGTCCACCGTCTTCCGCATGCTGCTGCGCTTCTTCGATCCGCAGACCGGGGCGGTCACGCTCGATGGACTCGATCCGCGCGAAACGGACCCGTCCGAATGGCGCGCGCGCTTTGCCTATGTGCCGCAGGAAGCGCCGATCTTCTCGGGCGACGCGGCGGGGAACGTCCGTTTTGGCCGCACCGATGCGTCCGAAGAAGAAGTTCGCGAGGCGCTGAAGAAGGCCGAAGCCTTTGCTTTCCTCGAGGGCCGTGGCGGTCTTGCCGCCGAAGTCGGCGCGAAGGGGCGTCAGCTTTCGGGCGGCGAGCGCCAGCGTATCGCGATTGCCCGCGCGCTCGTGCGTGGCGCGCCGGTGATGCTGCTGGACGAGGCGACCTCGGCGCTCGATGCCGCGAACGAGCGGCTGGTGCAGAAGGCGCTGGATCAGGCGTCCCAGGGCCGCACCACGCTGGTGATCGCCCACCGCCTCGCCACCGTGCGCAAGGCCAACCGCATCGTCGTGTTCGAGGAAGGCCGTGTCGCCGAGCAGGGCGATCACGAAAGCCTCGTCCGCGCCGGCGGGCTCTATGCCAAGCTGGCCGAGATGCAGTTCACGGCGGGCTGAGTTTCCCCCGCGCCCATACTTTTCGGCGAGACGCTCAATAGTGTCATTC
>CAZGWV010000033.1:6321-10306 GCA_964529555.1 uncultured Rhizobium sp. | reverse complement strand
GGCTGAGTTTCCCCCGCGCCCATACTTTTCGGCGAGACGCTCAATAGTGTCATTCCGGCTCGCACGCTGACGCGCTACGGCGGGAATGACAGTGGCGGTTACGCCGAAGGCTGCGGATCGGTTGCCGTCTTCTTCGACGGCCACAACAGCAGGCCGAAGCCGATGAAGATCGCGATGTCGGCGACGTTGAACGACCACGGGTTGCGGATGCCGAGGCCCGACATGTTGATGAAGTCGGCCACCGCGCCATAGGTGAAACGGTCGATCAGATTGCCGATGGCGCCGCCCGCGGCGATCCCCAGCCCAAGCGCGCTCAGCGGCCTGCGGCTCCAGACGGCGCCGGCGATCAGCGCCGCCGAAATCGCGCCGGTGAAGGCGATCAACAGAATGCGGCCCATCGGGTCCTCGGCCGACAGCAGGCCGAAATTGACGCCCGTGTTCCACGCCATGCGGAAATTGAGAAAGGGGATGAAGTCGATCGCCCCGATCTCCTTCAGGTTCATGTGCTCGACCACCAGCCATTTGGTGAGCTGATCGACCGCCACGATGATGACGAGCGCGAGAAGCGCACGCTTCAGATTGCCGGTCACGGTCGCGCGGGGCGGAAGCGGGGGGAGCAGGGCCATGCGCGGGAATTAGTCGCTCCGGCTGGGCAGGGCAAGCTGGGCAGGTGTTGGAAGCCCGTGGGCTTTACGCCGCGCCGCCGAAGTTGCATTCCACATGCGCTCAGACGCGGGGCGCCGAGATGACCGACAAGACGACCGAGCGCGCCGCCGCCGCGACCTACGAAAAGATAGCGGACGCCTATGCGGCAAGGATCGATACGAAGCCGCACAACGCCTATTACGACCGCCCGGCGGTGATCTCGCTCTGGCCGGAGCTTGGCGGCCTGCGCGTACTGGATGCGGGCTGCGGGCCGGGCGTTTATGCCGAAGAGTTGTTGAAGCGCGGCGCCAGCGTGGTCGCGGGCGATATCTCCGCGCGTATGCGGGAGCTTGCCGGCGCGCGGGTGGGTGACCGCGCGAAAATCGTGGCGCTCGATCTTTCCGAGCGTTTGCCGTTCGACGATGGCGCGTTCGATGTCGTGAATGCGCCGCTCTGCCTCGACTACATCCGCGACTGGGATCATGTGTTCGCGGAGTTCCGCCGCGTGCTGAAGCCGGGCGGGATGGTCGTGATCTCGGCGATGCATCCGTCCTTCGATGCGGAGTATTACAGGACGGAACAGTACTTCTCGATCGAAGCCGTGCAGGGCCCGTGGAGCGGCTTCGGCGAAAGGTTCGTGATGAACAGCTATCGCCGTTCGATGGCGGATTTCATCAATGCGCCGTTGCGCGCGGGGATGCTGCTGGACCGGCTGCTCGAACCGCTTCCGACGGAAGAATTCCGCGCGGCAGACCCGCGCCGGCATGCGGAGCTGTCGCGGCGGCCCGCCTTCCTGATGATGCGGCTGCGCAAGCCTCAATAGCCCATAGGAATTCGGCGCGCCATCACCGTCGCCTTGCTGGCGCCCCATATCGCCGGTAGGAGACGGCCATGTCAGATGCGAAAGTGAATCTCGGTCCTCTCAATGGTCACAGTGTTGGCCGCATATTGAAAGAAGCGGTCCGCCGCGCCGCCACAGAGATCCGCGCCCAGCGCCTGACCTTCGAGGCTCACACAAAGCAGGGCTATGGCGGCACGATGAACGACGTTTTCACGTCGGCCGACAAGGCGGCGCAGGAAGTCTATCTCCGCACCTTCACGGAATGCTTCCCCGGCTGCGGCGTTATCGGCGAGGAGGACTCGCTCTCCATCCCGGCGACGGCGCCGGTCACGGCCTATTTCACCGTCGACCCCATCGACGGCACGCGCGCTTTCATCCGCCGCCAGAGCCACGGCATCACGACGATGGTGGCGCTGGTCGACGAGGGCGAGGTGATCTCCGCCTATGTCGGCGATATTTCGTCGGACGAAGTCTATGGCTATCGCCCCGGTTCGCGCGCCGTTCACCGCATCACCAATCTCGACAGCTTCGAGCCGCTGGACCCCGGCGTGTGCGCGCAGTCCGATGTTGGCGCGATGAGCGGGCTCCTGCGCGAGCCGGTCGAGGAATACGGGCCCGAGACCCGTGCGCTGGTGAAGCGCTTCAGGAGCTATGAGATCATGGGATCGTCCATCGGCGCATGGGCGGCGCGGCTGTGGAAGGGCGAGGTGCAGGCGCTGCTCTTCCCGCCGGGGTTCGAGACGCCGTGGGATTCAACGCCGGTCATCGGCATCTCGAAGAAGCTGGACTGCGTGTGGCTGAAGCCCGAAGCCGGTCAATGGGCGGTGTATGAGCCGCCGCTGCCGACCCGGAACTATCGCCGCGAGCACGATGCGCTGGTGGTGCATGCGAGCCTGGTGAAGGACGGCCGGCTCGCGGTGTAGCGGCTGGCTGTCAGGCCGGACGCAGTTTTGACGGCGGCGCCGCCGGTTTTCGGATCTTGCCTTCGACCGAGTCAGCCAGCTTTTGCGCGATACTGGTGTTGCCGCACGCGAACGAGCCGAGACGCGCGTCTTGTCTGTCGAGGCCGACCACCATGCCGCCCGCTTCCTGCAACAGCACGAAGCCTGCCGCGATATCCCAGGGCGACAGGCCGCGCTCCCAGAAGCCGTCGAAGCGGCCCGCCGCGACCCATGCAAGGTCGAGCGCCGCCGAGCCGAAGCGGCGCACCGCCGCGACTTCCGTGCGCACGCGCGCGAGTTCGTCGAGGAATTTTTCCGCGCCGTTGACGCCGAGCTGCGGAATGCCAGTCGTAACGACGCATTCGGTCAGCTTGCGGCGCGCGCTCACGCGCAGCCGCTTGTTCTCCAGCCACGCGCCCTGGCCTTCTTCGGCCCAGAACAGCTCGTTGCGCATCGGGTCGAACACAACGCCCGCGCGCAATTTGCCGTCGCGCTCAAGGCCGATGGAAATCGCGAAGTGCGGAATGCCGTGCAGGAAGTTCAGCGTGCCGTCGAGCGGGTCGATGATGAAGCGGTGCGTCTTGTCCGATCCGATGACCTCGCCGCCTTCCTCGAGCAGGAAGCCATAGCCGGGCCGTGTCTTCTCCAGCGCCTTGCGGATGATCTCTTCCGCCTTCTTGTCGGCGGCGGATACGAAGTCGGCGGGCCCCTTGCGGGAGACCTGGAGGTTCTCGACCTCCCCGAAATCGCGCACGAGCCTGCGGCCAGCCGCACGCGCGGCATCCATCATCACACTGACGGTGGGGGAGGGACGGGACATGTCAAACAGCCTTCACTTAGGGGGCTTCCTCTAGCGGGAAAGCCTTAAAGCGCAAGCTTTGTTCGCCAGCCGGGGGTGCGGCGGATCACGTCGCCAATTCGTCGAAAATTGCATTGAAATGGCGCACCGCCTCGCCCGGACCTCCCGCTGCGCGCCAGATCCCTGCCGAAACCGCAAGAAAATCGGCCCCGGCCTCAACCAGCGGGCGCGCGTTTTCCGCCGTGATCCCGCCGATGGCGACGCAGGGCAGCTCCATCATCTGCTGCCACCAGGTCAGCAGCTCCAGCTCGGCCTTGGCCTTTGCGTCCTTGGTGCCGGTCGGGTGGAAGGCGCCGAAGGCGACATAGTCCGCCCCGGCTTCCCCGGCCTCCATGCCCAGATGGCGGCTGTCATGGCAGGTGACGCCAACGACGGCGTCGGGGCCCACGATCTTGCGCGCCTTGGCGTAGGGGATGTCGCCCTGTCCGATGTGGACGCCATCGGCGCCCAGCTCCACCGCCAGATCGGGCCGGTCGTTCACCAGCACGGCAACGCCACGCTCTTGCGCGCGCGGAATGATGTGGCGGCCCAGTTCGAGGATATGGCTGTCAGGCGCCGAAACGCCGTCGCGCGATTTCAGGCGCAGCTGCAGGCTCGCCACGTCACCTGCATCGAGCGCTTCATCCAGCGCACGGGAAAACGCCGCGATATCCGCGATCTCGGGCGGCGTGATGAGATAGAGGCGGCAGCGGCGCGGTT
>CAZGWV010000033.1:0-6221 GCA_964529555.1 uncultured Rhizobium sp. | reverse complement strand
GCGATATCCGCGATCTCGGGCGGCGTGATGAGATAGAGGCGGCAGCGGCGCGGTTCGGACGGCATGCGCGAGGCGTACGCCGGTGCGTGAGCAGGAGCAAGCGGTCAGCCTGCGCAGCCGCCCTGCTTCACGACACGCTTCGAAGATGCCGGGAAACGCGCCAGCCTGTCTTCCGCGCGTGCGGGGCGAACAACCAGTACGCCGCCGCAATTGGGGCATCGGCCCTTCAAGGCGCGTTCGGCGCATGTCGAGCAGAACGTGCATTCAAACGAACAGATGCGAGCCTCGTCTCCCGAAGGATCGAGATCGCGGTCACAGCATTCGCAGTTGGGGCGCATCTCCAGCATGGGCGTGAAGCTAGCGGCCATGCATGTCCGCGCAATGCGGTTTGCGGACAAATTTCCCGCGAAACCTGCCCCCCGAAAGCAAACGGCGCGATCCGCCTGGATCGCGCCGCTGTCATCGTCCGGTTGAAGCAGTCGTCTAGGCGGTTTTCGACGCCTGGAAGATGTCGTTGATCGCGGCGCCCAGCACGGCGTCGAACTCGGCGTCCGACTGCTGGGCCGAGAGGCCCTCGGTCAGCGCGCGCGAGAAGGAGGCGATGACGCCATCGTTCGCGGCGAGAATCCTGTTGGCTTCGGTGCGGCTATAGCCGCCCGACAGCGCCACCACGCGCATCACGCGCGGATGCTGGACCAGCGAATGATAGAGGTTCGTCTTGGTCGGCAGCGTCAGCTTCAGCATGACCTGCTTGCCGGCGGGCAGGGCGTCGAGCTGCTTGGTGATTTCAGAGAGCAGGATCTCTTCGGCCTGCGCCTTGTCGGCGATCGAGATCGTCACTTCCGGCTCGATGATCGGCATCAGGCCGTGAGACAGGATCTGCTTGCCGACTTCGAACTGCTGCGCCACCACGGCGGCAATGCCCTTCGGGTTCGCGGCGTTGATGACCGAGCGCATCTTGGTGCCGAAAATGCCGTTGGCGACAGCGCGCGTCAGCAGCGCGTCGAGGTCCGGCATGGCTTTCATCAGCTGCGTGCCGTCGGCTTCGTCGGCAAGGCCCTTGTCGACCTTCAGGAACGGAACGACGCCGCGCTTCTTCCAGAGGTATTCGGCCGTCGGCGTACCGTCGATCTCGCCGTCCATCGTGCGCTCGAACAGGATCGCGCCCATCACCTTCTCGCCAGTGAAGGCGGGCGACTTGATGATGCGCGCGCGCATCTCGTGAACCAGGCGATACATATCCGGCTCGCCCGAATAGGACGTCTCGGGAATGCCGTACAGTTTCAGCGCCTTCGGGGTGGAGCCGCCCGATTGATCGAGCGCGGCGATGAAACCGTCCTTGTTTGCAGCCTGTTGCGCCATCGCAGCGTTAATCATGAATGTCCCTCAACTTGCCTGAACCGCTCAGCCAGCCCCGGCCCGAAGCGTACCCGCTCTGGACAGGGCATACCGTTTCCGGCTGCTCTTTCAAGAACCGGGCCCCATGCGGAACTGGGGCGAATTTGCGCAGGCTTGTCGGAACCGGGCCTGCTGTTTCGTCCTATGTGTGAAAACAGGGAGATGCAGCCATGAGATGCGTAATCGTCGGTACATTCGTCAGCCTGGATGGCGTGATGCAGGCCCCCGGTGGTCCCGACGAGGACACCAGCGGCGGGTTCCAGTTCGGCGGCTGGCTGGTTCCGCACATGGACGAGACGACCGGCGCGGCGGTGGGCGAGCTGTTCGAGAAGCCGTTCGATCTTCTACTGGGCAGGCGCACCTACGACATTTTCGCGGGTTACTGGCCCTATGTGCAGAAGGACACGAAAGCGAAGGACTACGACGCAGGCACAGCCGAGATGGGCCGGCAGTTCGACAAGGCGACCAAACACGTCGCCACGCACCGTGCTTCCTCGCTGGGCTGGGAAAACAGCAAGGCGCTTGGCGAGGATATCCCCGCCGCGATCAAGGCCCTCAAGGAAACCAGCGGGCCGGATCTTGTCGTGCAGGGATCCAGCGATCTGATCCACCAGCTTCTGGCCGCCGATCTCGTCGATGTGATCCAGTTGCTCATCTTCCCGGTCGTACTCGGCAAGGGCAGGCGGCTGTTCGACGGCAATGAAGCGCCGGCCGGGCTGAAGCTCGTGAAGTCGGCGGTATCTAGCAACGGCGTGATCCTCGCGCGCTATGAACGGAGCGGCGATGTGAAGGCGGGTTCGTTCATCTTCGAGAACCCGGACGCGGCCTAGCCGAGGAACTCCGCGATTAGCTTCGTATAGCTCACCGGCATCTCGATCATGCCCATATGGCCGCAATGCTCGACCAGTTCGAGTTTTGCGCCCTTGATGCCGCCAGCGATCTCTTCCGAATTGTCCGGCGTGATGAGCCTGTCGTCCTTGCCAGCGATCACCAGCGCCGGGATCTTGATCTCGTCAAGCGTGGGTCGTGAATCGGGGCGGCCGATGATCGCCTCGATCTGGTTGGCGAACGCATCGACGCCCAGCTGTTCGGCCATTTCATGGAATGTGTTCAGCAGGTGCAGATCTTCGTGCCGGGCAGGGTGGACCAGCTTGGGGTAAAGCGCCGCTGTGCCGCCGCGCAGGCCGTGCTTGCGCGCGCCTTCTACCTGCTTGCGGCGATCCGCGCTGCGTTCCGGCGTATCGGGCTTGGCGCTCGTGCTCATCAGGATCAGCTTTGCGACGCGGTTTGGCGCCTGTCGCATGATTTCGAACGCCACATAGCCGCCCATCGATGTGCCAGCGAGCGCGAACCGTTCGGGCGCCACGTCAAGAATGCTGGCCGCAATCTCCGCCATCGATCCATGCGACCAGTGATTGGCCAGCAGCGCGGGATGGCGCTGCCCAAGCTCTTCGGCCTGGTGCTGGTAGATGCGCCCGGTACACATCAGCCCCGGAATGAAGACGATCGGCAGTCTGGACATGAAATCTCCTCCAGCGCGTAAGCACTGGAGGAGATGGCTGCCGATCGTCGGATGTAAAGGCCTAGCCGAGCTTGACGCCCAGCGCCTCGGCCGCCGCCGCCACGAACTTGTTCGTCTGCGCAAACGCAGCATCGAGCGGCTGCTCGCCAGCGGGGCTGGAGATCTTCGCCCAGTTGGCGGCCACATCGTCCACCGTGGTGTTGGCGCCGCCGAGGAACACGGCGGGCGTTTCGTAGATGTGAACCACGGAGAAGCAGCCCGCGCCCGCGCCGAGGATCGTCTTCGACGGGGCATCTTCCGACACGAGATAGAGCACGCCCGGCGTCACCAGTTCCGGCTGCATCAGGTCGGCCACCTGCTGCGGGATCAGGCCTTCGAGCATGCGCGTCGCGGCGGTGGGGGCCAGCGTGTTGACGCGGATGTTGTTCTTCGCTCCCTCATGGTGGAGCACATTCATCAGGCCGACCATCGCCGCTTTCGCCGCGCCATAGTTCGACTGGCCGAAATTGCCGTAGATGCCCGAGGCCGACGAGGTCAGCATGATGCGGCCATAGTTCTGCTCGCGCATCGTCTCCCACACCGCCTTGGTGCAATTGGCCGTGCCGAACAGGTGGACGTCCACCACCTTCTTGAAATCGTCCATCGTCATCTTGGCGAACGACTTGTCGCGCAGGATGCCGGCATTGTTGATGAGGATGTCGACGCGGCCCCATTTCGCCTTCGCGTCGGCCACCATCGCCTCGACCTGGTCGAGCTTCGTGATGTCCGCACCGTTCGAGATCGCCTCGCCGCCGCCGTCACGGATTTCCTTGGCTACGGCTTCGGCCGCCGAAATCGACCCGCCCGAGCCGTCAACCGATCCGCCGAGGTCATTGACGACCACTTTCGCGCCGCGCGCCGCCAGTTGCAGGCAATGATGCCGCCCCAGCCCGTTGCCGCCGCCCGTCACGATAGCGACCCTGCCGTCAAACCGGATTGTCATGGATATCCTCGTCCTTCACTCACAAGCGAAGGTCGGATGGCAAAGCGGAGCGCGGATGGCAAGTGGGCGACCCTCAAGGGGGGGCATTCTCGGGTAAGCGAAGCGCGTCCCGAGAATGACTCTCAACGGGAGGTAGCCTCAAACCTTCAGCGCTTCGACGCCCGGCAGTTCCTTGCCGCCCATTCGAGGAAGGCGCCGCCCGCGATCACTCGCCCGCGTAGATCGCCGCCAGTGTCAGGTCGAAGCCGATGGGCGGGACCGGAATGGATTGATCGCCGCTGGAATAGACCGCCGGCCATTCGGGCCATTTCCCGCTTGCCTCGCGCGACCAGACCTCGACCCGCGTCTCGGTCGTGTACACCAGCGCGAGGAAACGCAGCGAGGGAATCCGCATATAGGTTTCGGCCTTCACGCCACGATCCCGGCCCATGGTCGATGGGCTCAACACCTCGAACACGGCGACGGGATCGTCCACACTGCGCGCCGCTTCGTCGGCCGGGCCGCACCGGATCATCACGTCGGGATCGAACAGGTGATGGTCGTTGGCGGCCACCGAAACGAAGAGGTCGCGAAGAACCTCGCAACCACGGCCGCTAGCCGCATCGTCCAAGGCTCGGGCGATGTTGCGCGACAGGCGGGCATGGCGAACCGTAGCGCCGCCCATCGCCACGGGAAAACCCTCGATCAGCTCCCATTTCTCGCCCTGATGCGTGCCGGGGCGCGCATCGAGGAAAGCCAGAAAGTCCGCAACGGACATAGGCTTGGGGGCGGGTGTGGCCGACATGGTTTTATCCTACACTACCGCCGCCCTGAAAACCACCGCCTAAACCTTCAGCGCTTCCACGCCCGGCAATTCCTTGCCTTCCATCCATTCGAGGAAGGCGCCGCCTGCCGTCGAGATGAAAGTGAGATCGCCCGCGACGCCGGCGTGGTGCATCGCGCTCACCGTGTCGCCGCCGCCGGCGACGGCCACGAGCGCGCCTTCCTTGGCGAGCTTCGCGGCTTCCTTGGCGGCTTCGACCGTGCCCTTGTCGAAGGGCGGGATTTCGAACACGCCCAGCGGGCCGTTCCAGATCAGCGTTTTCGAATTGCCCATGGCGCGTTTCAGGCGCGCGATGGTTTCGGGGCCGGCATCGAGAATGCGCTCATGCTCGTCGATGGAGCCCAGCGCGCGCACGCGCGTCGGCACGCCCTTGGCCATCTGTTCGGCGACCACGATGTCGATCGGCAGGAACAGCTTGCAGTTGTTCTGGCCGGCGAGGCGGATGATCTCGCGCGCGGTTTCGGCGAGGTCTTTTTCGCAGTAGGACGCGCCAACGTCGTGGCCCTGCGCATAGAGGAAAGTGTTCGCCATGCCGCCGCCGATGGCCAGCTTGTCGAGCCTGGTGACGAGGTTCTTGAGCAGGTCGAGCTTGGTCGAAACCTTCGAGCCGCCGACAATGCCGATCACCGGCCGCTGCGGATTGCCCAGCGCCGCATCCAGCGCCGCCAGTTCGCGCTCCATCGACAGGCCGGGATAGGCCGGCAGCAATTTCGCGACGCCCTCGGTCGAGGCATGTGCCCGGTGCGCGGCGGAGAAGGCGTCGTTGACATAGATGTCGCCCAGCTTGGCGAGTTCGCCCGCGAACGCCGGATCGTTCTTCTCTTCGCCCGCGTGGTAGCGGAGGTTTTCCAGCAGCGCGACGCCGCCCGCCTTGAGGCCGTCGATCACGCCCTTGGCGTCCGAGCCTATGCAGTCATCGGCCCACGCCACATCTTTGCCGACCAGTTTCGACAGGGCAGGCAGCACGGGCTTGAGGCTCATCTCGGGAACGCGCTTGCCTTTCGGACGATCGAAGTGCGCCAGCAGCGCGACTTTGGCGCCCGCTTTCGACAGCAGCTCGATGGTCGGCAGCGCGGCCTTGAGGCGCGTGTCGTCGGTGATCTGGCCGTTCTCCATCGGCACGTTGAAGTCGACGCGCACCAGAGCGGTCTTGCCCGTGAGATCTGCGCCTTGAAGCGTGCGGAAGGTCATTGTCTGGTCCCTGAACCCGGAAGAACTTTATGCCCTGAAGAATAGGGGCGGATAATCCGTGACGAGGCCGTGCCCGTCAAAGTCGATGTCTGCGGCGAAATCGCCATCCACCGCCTCGATGCGGAACCTGTTTCCGCCGAGCGATGTGTAGCGCTGCCTGTCGGCGTAAACCTGCAAGTCGGGCGCCTTCACATACGCCATGGTAAACTCGCGAACCTGCCCGGTTCTCCACGGCAGGCGTAGCACGGGCGGCGTGTTGGTGAACGGCGTCGGCCAGATGGCGATATCGATGCAGCCGTGAAGCT
>CAZGWV010000032.1:0-32682 GCA_964529555.1 uncultured Rhizobium sp. | reverse complement strand
CTCAGGATGAGGCCGGTGGGGATTGCTCTGCTTCAACAAGCACAGACCTCATCCTGAGGGATCGCGAAGCGATCGTCTCGAAGGATGACTTCAGGCCGCAGACAGCACCCTACTTCTTCGCCGCCTTCTTCTCCAGCTCCTCGAGCCGCGCGCGAAGAACCTTCAGCTCCTCCGCGTCGTTCGCCGGGGCGGGCTCGGGCTTCTTCGGGGTCATCCCCGGCATGCCGGGCATCGCGCCGTTCCAGAAGCCGGCGAGGCGTTTCTGGTATTCGCGCTGCATCTCCTGCATCGCGGCGGGATCGAACACGTTCCACGGCTGGGGCATCGCATTCGACATGGCCCCGGTCATCTGGCTGGCCAGCTGTTCCTGCTGCGAGCGGATGAAGGCGACCGACTGTTCGAACAGCCCGGTCATCATCTCGCTGGCCTTCGACTGGTGCAGCCGGATCATGTCCATCATCAGGTCGGCCGACAGCATGGCGCCGGTCGTCTGGCCCTCCTGGTCCATGATGATCTGCAGCAGAACCTGCCGCGTCACGTCCTCGCCCGTCTCCGTGTCTTCGACGCGGATATTGGCGCCCTTGCGCACCATCTCCGCCACCTCCGGCAAACGCACATAGCTGGAGGAGTTCTTGTTATAGAGCTTGCGGCTGGGATAGCGGCGCAGTTCGACGGTTTCGTGTTCGCTCATCTCGGTCCCTCAGTCTCAAGCCTTCTGGGCCTATTTCGCCAGCCACTGGGTCACGGCGCCGTAGAAAGCCGCCGGCTGGTCGAACATCACATAGTGCCGCGCATCGTCGATGCGGAGCTTTGTCCCCTGCGCCAGCCCCGCATAGGCGGCGTTATAGGTCTGGTCGAGCGCGAGGCGGCTCGGATGGGCGGCCTTGTCCCAGGCATACACCACATCCACGTGCGTCTTGATGTTCTGCATGTCCCCGCGCAGGTCGGTCACCATCACCTCGGCCATCACATCGGCCGTCGTGCGGCGGTCGGACGCCATGCCCCACTGCACGATGCGCTCGACGCGCTGCGGGTCGGTCACCAGCTTCTCGGTGGCGCGGCGCAGTTCGTCCTGCAGCTGCGGCCTGGTCTTCTCGATATAGCTGCGGCGCGAATGCTGCGCGAGGCCGGCCATCGAGGACGGCGTCGCGAACGGCGTAATGAGAACCGAGAAGTAGGCCGGCACGTCGACGACCATCAGCCGCTCGACCGCATCGGGATGATCCCGCGCGAGGATCAGGCCAACGAGCCCGCCCATGGAATGCGCCACGATCGGAACCGGCTGGCCGATCTGCAGGCGGATATAGCCGGCCAGCGCATCGGCCATCGGCTTGAGAAAATTCATCGGGTCGCGGAATGCGCT
Source organism: uncultured Rhizobium sp. (assembly GCA_964529555.1). Classification (GTDB taxonomy): domain Bacteria; phylum Pseudomonadota; class Alphaproteobacteria; order Caulobacterales; family Hyphomonadaceae; genus UBA7672. The sequence goes on along the minus strand of CAZGWV010000032.1, from coordinate 31,319 downwards.
CGGGGCCGACCCGGAAAATCCACGTATGTGCGGCAGGTGCAGGCGATAGCCCGCGCCGAGATAGTCAGGCGCCTCTTCCCATGTGTCCGGCGATGCCGCGAGCCCGTGCAGCAAAACGACATCGCGGCCACGGCCCACGGTCGACACCGTGAACAACTCGCCTTCCCAGGAAGGCGCATCGCGCTTCAACCAGCGTGTCAGGGAGCCAAGCTGCATAGGCGGCGACGTCTCCAGCGACCAGGACCAACCAACATAGTGAGCAGGTGCAGCAATCCCCAGACCTTCCTCTATCCCCTTCCTCGCGATTCCAGAAGCCCGCAATTGCCGCAGGGCGGCGAAACCTTTCCCGGCGCCTTACGCTACGGCGGCATTAACTTTCGCCTGCCACCAGAAAGGCGTTTATCGCCAGAGCGTTTGACGCGATCCGGGCGGGTGTTACGTTCTGCTAGAACAGGGTCCAGGCGCTTCCATGACAGACGGTATGAGTTCAGCTGGGGCGTTCGAACTCAGCCAGAATTTCCAGCGCATAAATTTCCTGCTGCAGCGGCTTTTCCTCGCCCTCTCCCGCCGGGAAGTCCGCAATCCCGGCGTCGAGGGTCCGGGCCAGCCCTTCTTCCTGCGCGCCGCCGTCAGCCACGCCCAGGGCTGGATGACCAACCCGATGAAGGCCATGAACTCGCAGCTGCAGTTCTGGCAGAACACAACCGCGCTCTATGCCGAACTCACGCAGGCCATGCTCTCGGGCGCGAACAGCGTGCCCAAGGCCGCCGGCGACGACGAGGGGCCGGTGGACGCCCGCTTTGCCGACGCCGAATGGAGCAAGCATCCGTTCTTTTACTACCTGAGGCGCCAGTACCAGATCATGTCGGAGTATCTGGAAAGCATCGCCGACACGGCCTCCACGGGCGAAGACGAGAAGCACAGCGAGCAGGTCCACTTCTTCACGCACCAGCTGGTGGATCTGTTCTCGCCGGCGAACTTCCTTGCGTCCAACCCGGTCGCCATCAAGAAGGCGGTCGAAACCAACGGTCGCTCGCTGGTCGAGGGGCTGGAAAACCTCGTGAAGGATCTCGAACGCTCGGGCGGCGACCTGCTGGTCACGCTGTCCGATCCCGAAGCCTTCAAGGTCGGCGAAACGCTGGCGACCGCCAAGGGCCATGTCGTCGACGAGACGGACCTGTTCCAGCTGATCCGCTACGAGCCGACGACGGACAAGGTCCATGCCCGCCCGCTGATGCTGATCCCGCCCTGGATCAACAAATACTACATCCTCGATCTGCAGCCGAAATCATCGCTGGTGAAATGGCTCACGGATCAGGGCTTCGCCGTCTATATCGTCTCGTGGAAAAATCCGCGCGAGGAACTGCGCGAATACGGCATGGACAGCTACGTCACGCAGGGCGTCGTCCCTGCGATGAAGAAGGTGGACGCGCTGCACGGCAATGACGGCATCAACGTCGTCGGCTACTGCATCGGCGGCACCACGCTGGCGCTGACGCAGGCGTGGCTGCAGAAGACCAAACAGGAGAACCCCGCCAAGTCGGTCACCTTCTTCACCGCGCTGACAGACTTCGAAGACCCCGGCCCGCTGAAATCCTTCATCGACGAAGGCTTCATCTCGGGCATAATGATCGAAGCCCAGCGCAAGGGCTTCCTCGACCAGCGCATCATGGCGCGCACATTCAGCTTCCTGCGCCCCAACGATCTCGTCTACGGCCCGGCCGTGAAGGCATATCTGCTCGGCGAGCCGCGCCCGAAATTCGACCTGCTGTTCTGGAACGAGGATTCGACCCGCCTGCCCGAACGCATGGCGCGCGAATACCTCACGCACCTTTATCGCGACAACCTGTTCGCCAATGGCGGCTTCGAGATCGAGGGCGTGAAGGTCGGCCTCGATGACATCAAGATCCCGCACTATGTCGTCGCCTGCGAGAAAGACCACATCGCGCCGTGGACCGCCTCGTTCAAGGGTCTCACACGCCTGAAAGGCGGCGGGCGCTTCGTGCTCGCGCAGTCGGGCCACATCGCCGGCATCGTGAACCACCCCGACAAGAAGAAGTACGGTTACTGGGTCTCCGACGCCGACCCCGGCACGGACCTCGACGCCTGGCGCGCCGGCACGCAAGCCGTCGATGGCTCCTGGTGGCCGGACTGGGCAACCTGGCTCGCCAGACGCTCCGGCAAGAAGATCGACGCCGCCGAAAGCTTCCCGGCCTCCGTCCCCCGCCTCGAACCGGCGCCGGGGCGCTACGTGAGGGAATAGGGAATGGGGAATAGGGAGTAGTGGGCCGTTCGCGCGGCGACATGGGAGAACTATTCCCTACTCCCCATTCCCCGCTCCCCCGCGCGCGCAACGTGCCAATTCCCTAACGTCAGCCTAACACCGGCTTCGCGCTCGCAAAATCTTTTTCGCACCTGCGGCAAAATTCGCCTTGTCTTTGCCGCGGCGCGGCATTAGATCGTCGTCACAGAGTTAGGACCACCCTCAGGAGCCCTCCCCATGAACCCGATGACCGACATGTTCGACTTCAACAAGAACCTCGAGCAATTCTCGAAATTCGTCCCGGATTTCGCCAACGCCGCCCCGCTGAAGGCTTTCGCCGACATGCAGGCGAAGTACCGCGAAGTCGCCGTGGAAGCCCTCAACAAGAACGTTGAGCTGACCACCGCCTGGATGAAAGACGCCGCCAAGGACGCCACCACGCTGATGACGACCGAAGCCCAACCGGCTGCCTACGCCAAGAAAGCCGGCGAAGTCGCCCAGGCCGCCATGCAGGACGTTCCGGCCCGCCTCTTCGCCTACGCCGAAGTCGCCAAGAAAGCCCAGACGCAGATCATCGACACGGTCGTCGCCCTGACGCCGAAAGCCGTCGAAGAAGCTGCCGAAGCCACGACCAAAGCCGCCAAAGGCAAGAAAGCCGCCTAGGCTTGTCTCCGACGAGCGCCGGGCCCGGATCTCCTCCTCCCCCGGACCCGGCCGCTCCTCCCTCCCCCTCGGGGGAGATTTCCCGATCCGACAAAGGGCGCGTTGAGTTCGCACCGATCTCCGCGCCCGAGTCGTCTGTAGATTTCCCGATTTGTAAGAGTACCGGCGCGCCCCGTTCGCTCACGGAGTTCGTTGCAGCTTCTGCTGCTTTTCGAATCTCCCGCTGGCCGCCGGCGTATGCGTAAGTGGAGTTGGCCGATTCGAGTCTCGTCGGCCGTGTAGAGTGCAAAGCGTAGAGTGATGGGAAGGCGCGCTTCATCGAAGCGCGTCTTTCTGTTTTCCGGCCCCTACTCCGCCATCGCCTTCGCCGCGCTCGACAAATGCGTGCGCGCGCCCTCCGCCGTGCGTTGCGAGAACACCGCCGCAAGGCCGTGGCGCTCCGCCATCGCAAGCCCCTCGCCAAGCCCCAGCGCAAACAGCGCCGTCGCCCATCCATCGGCATCCATGCAGCTCGCATGGATCACCGCCACGCCCGACAGATCGCCGCGCGCCGCTTCCCCCGTGCGCCCGTCCAGCAGGTGCGAGACGCCATCGCGCCGCCGCACGAAATCGCCAGACGTCGCAACCGACAGGTTCACCAGCGCCACATCGATGGTCGGCGGCTCGCCCGGCGCAGGCGGCAGATCGGATAATTCCAGCGCCACCCACCATGGCTGCACATCGGGCTTCACGCCCTGCCCCACAAACTCGCCCCCGATCTCCATCAGGAAACTCGGCACACCAAGCGCACGCAACCGCGCCGCGCAGAGATCGACGGCGTATCCCTTTGCGATCGACGAGAGGTCGATGGTCGCGCCGCCTGGCTGGAACACACGGCGCGTTTCGGGATCGAGTTTTAGATCCGTCCACCGCTTATCATCCGGGACAGCGCCACGCGCTGCCGGGATGACAGCTTGTGACGATGGTCCGAAACCCAGCGCGTCAACACGATCACCCAGCGCCGGATCATACGCCCCACCTGTCGCCTCCGCGATCTCCAGCGCGCGCGACAGAACGAGATAGAACTCCGGCTGGATTTCATGCCAGCCCGCCTCCGCGCGATTGAAGCGGCAGAGATCGGACTGCGGCTCCCATCCGCTCATCTGGCGGATCACCCGCGCGAACGCTTCCTCCAGCGCAGCCATCACCGCAACATTCGCAACATCCTCGCCCGCCGCAAACGACAGCGACCAGCCCGTCCCCATCGTCGCGCCCGACAGCCGCCGCACCGGCGCATCGATGCGCGAGTCGCGCACATCGGCGGGCGTCATGCTCTTGGGAATGAGGAGGCGCGGATCGGTCATGCGTCGCTTGGCAAGCTCCTCGCCCACGCCCTCGCGGTTCGACGGACGGCCCTTCGGGCCTGCTCACCATGAGGGCTAAACGAACAGATGCAAGCGAAGAGGCCTCATGGCGAGCAGCCTGCACTGACCATGTCAGTGCAGGCGTCCGTCGAACCACGAGGCCGCGGGCTTACGGCGCCCGCCAGACACTCAAGGAATCAGCCCGGCAGGACTTCGAGCACAGCCACATAGGTCGACATCGAGTTGACCGTCTTGCCTTCCATCGAGGCCGTGCCGCGCGATTCAGCTTCCAGCCAGTACATGCCGGCGTTTTCCAGCGTCAGCTTGATCGTGCCATCCGCGCCCGATTTCAGAACCAGCTCGCCGGCTTCCTCGCGATAGCGGTCGCCGCCGGCGATCACCGTCACTTCGACATTGGCGGCGGGCTTGCCATTGTCCGACAGTTTGAAGGTGATTTCCTCGCCCGAATAGAGATCGTTCGGGTGCGTGACCGGAACCAGTTCGAGGCCCTTGCCCGTCGCCTTGATCTCGCTCGGCGCGCCATTGGTGACGAACGTCTCCACACGGCGGCTGGAAAGCGTCAGCTCGACGCCCGGCTTCTTGTCGATACCCTGCGCGACATAATCGGCCATCGTTCCGCGCCAGCGCTTGGTTTCCGCGCCTTCCTTCCACGACGCATTGAGGCCGGTGTTGGCCTGCGCGATGCGGTAGGTGCCCTTCTGTTCGAGCTTGAGGTCGAACGTGGTGCGGTACTGGCCGACTGCGGCATTGGCCGGTTTCACCGACGCGCCGTCCGGCGCCGTGATGCTGATCGCGTCGATCTGCATCGGGCGGTGGTCGGGGAAGAACAGATTGTTCGAGATCGCGCCATCGATCGTCACCCAGGCATTGTCGCCCGAGACGACCGTCGCCGACGGCAGGATCCACGCGCGGTGAGCGTGAGCCGCGCCCACCATCAGCGTGGCGGCGGCGGCGGCGATGAGCAGTTTTTTCGCCAGGTTCTTCATAATGTCTCTCCCGGTATGATCTGGATTACTTGGTAAGCTTGAGCGTCACCGCGCCGAGTTCCGTCTTGCCGCTGGCCGAGCCCGCGGCTTCGGCGTCCGGCGCCCACTTGAACGGAATTTCGACCAGCTCCTTGCCGCCCACTTCGCGGCTGGCTTCGACGATGATCTTGTAGTCGCCGGCCGGCAGGTTCGCGAACGCCGCGCCCGCCGTGTCGAACTTCACGGTGTTCTTGCCCGGCGGTTTCGTCGGGCTGGAGACGCCGTCCATCGGCAGGTCGAGTTCACGGCCGGTGCGCCGCCACCACTGGCGGATATCCTTCAGCCACTTCTCGCCTTCCTGGTCCTTCAGCTTGATGTCGTACCAGACCGACAGGTTGGCCGCGACCTTGCCGCTCGAATCCTCGATCCAGATGGCGATATAGGGACGATGGTATTCGGCAACGTTCAGCTTCGGGATTTCCACCGTCAGCTCCAGCGTGCCGGCATGGGCCGCGCCCGCCATCATCACCGGAACCGCAAGCATCACGACATTGCGCATATTCACCCTACCTCAGATATGAACCAGGAAGACGGCGATGACCGCCGGAACGACAAGACCTGCGCCGACGATGAACCAGGTCGGCGGCCGGCGCGGCGCATGCATCCACAGCAACACCAGGCCGGTGATGCAGAACAGGATGGCCGCAACCGAGAAAATGTCGAGGAACCAGAACCACACAGGGCCCGTATTCCTGCCTTTGTGAAGATCGTTCAGCCACGAAATGGCGCCGCGATCGGTGTTCTCGAAAATCACGTCGCCCGTCTCGCGGTCGATCGACAGCCACGCATCGCCGCCGGGCTTGGGCATGCCGACATAGATTTCCGTGTCCGACCATTCGCCGGCCTTGCGCGACACAGGCGCGCCGACTTCCTTCTCCAGCCACTCGGCGACAGGCTTGGGCAGGATCGCCGTCTCGCCCTCTGCAGGCGTCTCGCCCAGCTGGACCAGAATCTCCTCGGGCATCACGGCCGTCTTCTCGACGACGACAGGCCGCCCCTCGATCTGCCCGGCATGGTTCAGCGTGATGCCGGTGGCGGCAAACAGCAGCATGCCGACCAGCGTCGCAGCGCCCGTGATCCAGTGCCAGATCCGCGCCTGCGTCATCCAGAACAGGCGGCGCACCTTGGCCTTATGGGCCTTCTTCGCGGCCTTCTCGGCCGCCAGCTTTTCCGCATCCGAAGACGCAGCCGCCTTTATGTCCGATCCCTCGGCCATCGATTCCCTTGCAGTGCGGGCCGTAGCCGGCGCGCATCCGTGATTTCCTGGCCGAACATCCGGCCCCAGCTGGGGTGAGCGTTACGACAGGGGGGCGCCAAATGCAATCCATTCTCAGTCGCAATATGTATCGGAAAAGCAGTGAGAGGCCCTGTTTTGCTGACAAAACCGTGTCCGCGACTGCACGTCGCGACCCTCACGCAGGCGCAGGCGACCACTCTTTCGGCGTGCGCAGCGCTGGCATTGTCCCGTGAGCGCGGTTCAGCTTGAGGCGCGGGCAATGGCGTGCATGGTGGCGCTCCGGTTTCTCCCATTCTCCCGACGAGGACATCATGGCGCTTTCCAAACGACTGACCCTGACACTGGCCGCCGCCGCCCTGCTTTCGGCCTGCACGACGACAGCGGCAGCCCCGCATGGCGTTTCGGCCGATGCCTGGGCGATCCATCAGCGCCTGATGACGCTGGACACCCACCTCGATACGCCGGCCTTCTTCGACACGGTGCGCGGCTACGACATCATGGAGCGCCACGACGTCGAGCGCGATGGAAGCCAGGTCGATTACCCGCGCATGGTCGAAGGCGGCCTCGATGGCGGCTTCTGGGTCATCTACATGGGCCAGGGTCCGCTGACGCCGCAAGGCTATCGGGAGATCCGCGACACGGCCTTGCTCCGCGCGCTGGCGATCCACAAGATGGTCGCCGCCAATCCCGACGAGTTCGAACTCGCGCTCACGGCGGCGGACGCGGCCCGCATCAACGCGACGGGCAAGAAGATCGTCTATCTCTCGATCGAGAACTCCTACGAGCTGGGCGAGGACCTCTCGCTGCTCGACACGTTCTACAAGCTCGGCGTGCGCATGGCGGGGCCGGTCCACAACGGCAGCAACCAGTTGGCGGACTCGACCAACCCCGGCCCCAACCCGCCGGTGAACTGGGGCGGCCTCAGCCCGATGGGCCGCGAATACGTGAAGCGCGCCAACGAGCTGGGCATCATCCTCGACGGCAGTCACGCATCGGATGCGACGATCGAACAGATGATCGAGCTGTCGGCGACGCCGATCATCCTCTCGCACCACGGCGCCGACCACCTCAACGAACACCCGCGCAACGCGCCCGACGCGCTGCTGAAGAAGCTCGCAGACAAGGGCGGCGTCATCCACATGAACGCGCTGGGCTCCTTCATCAAGCCGCTGCCGCAAACGAAGGAGCGCATGGAAGCGATCACAGCCCTGCGCGCCAAATGGGGCAACTCCAACCTGCTGCCGCAGGACCGCTATGAGCAGTATCTGGACGAACTTGCCGTCATCAACCGGCAGTTCCCCGAGAACCGCGCGACGTTCGAGGATTACATGGAGCAAGTGCTCTACACGATCAAACTCGTCGGCGTGGACCATGTCGGCTTCGGCGCCGACTGGGACGGCGGCGGCGGCCTCGACGGCTTCCGCGACATCACCGCCCTGCCCAAGATCACCGAGCGCCTGCTGAAAGAAGGCTACACCGAAGCCGATCTCGCCAAGATGTGGGGCGGCAACGTCGTGCGCCTGCTGAAAGCCGCCGAGGACTATCGCGACAGCCTGAAGAAGTAGCCGAACGGAATGCCGGGCGCCTGCCCGGCATTCCGCAAGACACGCCACGGAGACACCCATGACGCAACGCTGGCGCCTTCTGGCAACCTTGCTCGGCTGCCTTGCGCTTGCGCCCGCCGCCATGGCGCAAAGCTATCAGCCGCCGCGCACATCCGATGGCCGTCCCGACCTGCAGGGCATGTGGACCAATTCGAGCATCACCACGCTCGAACGCACCAACCCGGCCCTGCCGCTCGTGCTCAACGCCGAACAGACGGCGGCGCTGGAAGGTCAGCGCCTGCAACAGGAAGTCGCCGCCAACAGCCCGACCGATCCTGAAACCGGCGCGCCGAAGGATCGCAACACGGCGGCGGGCTACAACGCCTTCTGGCTCGATCGCGGCGCGCGTGTGGGCGTCATCAATGGAGAGGCGCGCTCGTCCTGGATCACCGATCCGCCAAACGGGAAGATGCCCGTCTCCGATCAGGGCAAGGTCCGCATCGCGGCGATCATGTCCACACGCAACGAAGACGGCCCGGAAGGCATGAACCCCGCCGACCGCTGCCTCATCGGCTCACGCGGCTCTGGCGGCCCGCCCATGCTGAACAACATCTACAACAACACATATCACATCGTTCAGACCGCCGACCATGTGATGATCGATGTCGAGATGATGCACGACGCGCGCATCGTCCGCCTCGGCCAGGAACACAAGCCCGAGCCCGTGAAGCAATGGCTGGGCGACAGCATCGGCCACTGGGACGGCGACACGCTTGTCATCGTCACCCGCAACTGGAACCGCTGGCACGGCGACTACGAGCCGGTCTTCCTGTCAGAACAAGCCACCGTCACCGAACGCTTCACCCGCACCGGCGCCGACGAACTCACCTACGCCTTCGAGATCGACGATCCCGGCTTCTATTCGCAAACATGGCGCGGCGAGATACTCTTCACCACCTCGCCGGGCGACATCTACGAATTCGCCTGCCACGAAGGCAATCACGCGCTGGAGGGCATCCTGCGCGGCGCCCGCCACGCCGAGCGGGCGAGGTAGCGCCCACACTGCAACACCACACCTGCCGACAGAGACCCCCACCTGTCCGCCCCCTAAGAACGGGGCGGAACCATGTTGAGAGACCTTACCTCACTTTGAAGGACGGTGACCGCTTCAGGGTCCCGCCCCGTTCTTAGGGGGCGGACAGGTGGGGGTCTGTCTCGACACCGCAAGCCTGAAATTCAGCGCGCGGCGATCCTTCCCGCCTACTTCACATAAGCCCGCACGACAGCCTCAAGGAAATCGCGACCGTCGTACAGCGACTTCACGCGAATCTTCTCGTTGAGGCCGTGTGCGTTCGTCTCGCCGCTCGTGGAGAACATGCCGCTCAGGCCATAGGTCGGAATGCCGGCGTTCATCAGGAAGCGGCCGTCGGTCGCCCCCGCGATCATCACCGGCGCGACCGGAACGCCGGGCCACATCTTCGCGGCCTGCGCCTTCACCGGGCCCATGATCTCGTCCGTCAGCGGCGGCGCCGTCGATCCATCGCGGCGGCGCACGATGGAGACTTTCACGTTCGGGTCGCCGATCGCCTCTTCAAGCATCGCCTTCACCTGCTCGGGCGTCGTGCCCTGCATCACGCGGCACGACAGCGTCGTCTTTGCGCGCTGCGGCAGCGCGTTGGGCGCGTGGCCCGCCTCAAGTTGCGTCGCAACACAGGTCGTGTGCAGCGCCGCGTTGTAAGTCGGATCGGCCAGCAGCTTCGCCAGCCCCGCCTTGTCGTCCGGGTTCTTCGCAACCGCAGACATCGCCGCGCCGATCTCGCCGCCGAGGATCGGCCCCGTGATGCGGAAATACTCGCGCGTCACCGGCGTCACCTGCACCGGGAAGGACAGCGCGGACACTTTCTTCGTCGCCGCCATCAACTGGTTGATCGCATTCTCCGGCGTCGGCCGCGAGGAATGCCCGCCCGGATTCGTGGTTTCGAGTTCGTAGACCTGATGAATCTTCTCACCCGCCTGGATCTGCAGCACCAGCGGCTTGCCGTCTTCCGACAGAAGGCCGCCCGCGCCCTCGTTCAACGCGAAAGCCACATCGAACCACGGCTTGTGATTCTTCAGGATATAGTCGATCCCGTTGATCCGGTTCGACGTCTCCTCGCCGCACGTCAGCGCCATCACGAGATCGCGCGACGGCTTGAAACCCGCCTCCTGTTTCAGCCGGATCATCAGGTCGAGCCACACCGCAGCCTGACCCTTCATGTCGGCCGCGCCACGTCCGTAGAAATAGCCGTTCTCCTCGAACAGCGTGAACGGATCGCGCTCCCAGTCCTCGCGCCGCGCATCGACCACATCGATATGGCCCATCAGCAACACGCCCTTCCTGGCAGGGCTCGCTGACTTGATCCGCGCGACGATGTTGCCGTCATCGGGGCGATCGGGCGGGATGATCACTTCGTAATCCCCGGCGCCAAAGCCTGCCGCCTTCAGCCGCGTCTCGGCCGCACGGACAACCTTGGTGCACGATCCGGTCGTGGGCGAGGAATCGATCTCCACCATCTCCTCATAGATGGCCCGGAAAGCCGCCCGCCCATTGTCCGCAGGCTGGGCCGACGTATGCGCGCATGTCAGCGCGGCGACGGCGGTGAGCATGGCGAATCTGGCAGGGCGCATGGCGGGTTCCCGAAGAACTGGTCGCGCCAGCTTCCCCACCCCCGCGCGCGATGGCAAGTCCCGATCGTTACGGAAACGGATCTTCCTCTGTCGACTTCGGCCCCGTCACGCCGGGGCGGCCGAAATGGCGCAGCCGCTGCTCATAGCGCTGCACCGCCGCAAACGTGGCGCGCGTCCAGTCCTGCACATTGCCATCGCCGAAATTGCGCGTGGTGCGGATGCGGCCTTCGGCGTCCTCCGCCAGCAATCCGTCGTCGATCATCTTCTGGATCTTCCGCCGAACAGTCTCGCGCGGCAGCCCGATCCGGTCCGCAGCAAGCAGCCGCGTAATCGACCCGCGATACTCCTCCGGCGGTTCGACCATCTCCAGCACCTCGGGCGGCGTCGCCGGATCGAGCATCAGCGGACGCATCGTCGCCTCCGACACGGTGAGATAGATGAACATGCTTTCGAGATCGATCTTCGGCCCGACACGCGATGCATAGACCACATCCAGCATCAGCTCGACGTTGGCGAAGGCGTAGGCACGCATGTTGCGCGGGACCTTCGGGATGCTGTCTGTCATTGCCTGGTCACCTGAGCGCATTATACGCCAATCAGCACGCGGATAGCTACCCAAATTGGGCAGGGAGAAGGCGTGCAACCCTCAGCAGATTCAGGTCTCGTTGACTGGCTCGTGAAGTAGTGGTCGGGCGTTGCGCACATCGCAGCGGGATTTGAGAGCCAGGAATGCCGAAACCCGAATTCGCCAAGGTGATCGCCTGCAAACACTGCGCAAAGCTGCAGCGTCTCAAATCGGCCCCCGTGGATTTATCCGGCCGCCCTGCACTCTTCTTCAGGATGTCATGCTTGAAATGCTCGACGACCGACAGCTACGCGCAGCACGACATCGTGCGGCTCAAAGTGCGGCCGCACGCAGGGGCCAAATGACGCCGGCGGTCACGCCCAGCATATCCCCGTCAGAAGCCCCGGCGCTGACGGCAGCATGCGCCGCTGGCTTCCATCCATCGCCGCAACGCCGATCTCGCCGCCCAGCGACGTGAACGCCATGCGGTTGCGCGGCGGATCGAGCGCAATGCCGATCGCCTCGCGCAGCCCGCGCAGCAGGATCGTCCTGTCCATCCGCACGGCCGGATCGAACCCAGGCGCCGGATCGAGCGGCGCGCGCGAGATCGTGTTGTCGCCGCGATCCGTCCAGTAGATCATGCGGGCGCCGAGATCGAGGTCGAGATCGATCGGTTCGGGCAGGCGCGAGAACAGCGTCACCATGTCCCGCCGGTTCGTCGCGCTCGCTCCGCGCGGCGCGTTCATGTCGATCCGCCGGATCAATCCCTGCGAGGCATTGTCGCCACCCTTCTGCGTCCAGTAGACGTGACCCCTGCCCGGATCGAGCGCCATGCCCACGCACCAGCGCGTCTCGTCGCCCGCATCCGATATGGCGTTGCCTGTCAACACCAGCGTCTCGATATCCGACCCGTCGAGATTGCAGCGCCTCACCGACATGCCCTCGCGGTCGGACCAATAGAGCTTGCCGTTCGCCTCGTCGATCTTCAGCTGCTTCGGCGTGAAGGCGCCGCCCGCCGCCACGATAGTCGTCAGCCCCGAGCCGTCCTTCTCGCAGCGCATGATCGTGCCGTCACGGTCCGCCGGCCGGCCCATGTCCGTCCAGTAGATCTGCCCCGTCCCCGAATGCACGGCGATGCCGTCATTGATCATGCCCTGCGGGCGCGACCCATCCGCTGGCGACCGATCCACCAGCGTCGCCAGCGCGCCGGTGTCGGGATCGGCCATGTAGACGCACGCCTGGCCCAGGTAATACAGCCGGGGCGCTGGCCCCGCCGGAACCGCTCCCGGCACGCTTGAACAAGACGCCAGCGCGGCCGTTCCGGCCAGTCCCGCGATCAGCTGCCTGCGGTCAATGTATGTCATGCGCGTCCCGGTCCACATTCGCCCGTCCCGCGAGCCTACCTTGTTCGCCGCATGTCGCAAATCCGCCAGGATCGGCCCGCCGCATGCGCCCTGCATGCCGCGAGGCAAACGTCCTGATACTGAAATTTTCTCCACGCATGCCAGCTTCGTCTTGACCCGGCTCCCCGGCCCCGGAAAACGTGATCCCGATGTCGCGTGCAGTTGTCCGTCCATCTGGAGAAGTCATTGGCCGCCCCCAGCGCGGCGGCCTCTATATGTGGGCGCTCGCCATCGCGGTCGGCGTGCTCGCCGCCGTGCTCGTCGCGCTTTTCGGAACACTGGTCACCTACGCGCAATTCCTGGCCTATGGCGCGGCTTCGGGCCGCCTCTCCTCCCGCCTGCTCGACCTCCCTTGGTGGAGCCTGCTGATCGGCCCCATCGTCGGCGGCGCGATCATTTCGCTTCTGTTACGCGCCGGCATCTCGAATGGCTGGGGACCGGCCCCGCGCCCGTTCGGCCTGCAGGACGTGCTGCAGCATCGCCGCCTGCGCGGATCGATTCGCTCAACCACCCTGTCGTTGCGCGACAGCTTCCTCTCCGCGCTGATCTCCATCGTCTCGCTCGGCTGGGGCGGCAGTGCGGGCCGTGAGGAGCCGGTCGCTCACATGGGCGCCAGCGTCGCCGTGCTGCATGGACGGCTGCTCGGGCTCGATGTCGCTTCGCGCCGCATGCTGATCGCGATGGGCGTCGCCGCCGCCATCGCCGCCTCGCTCCACGCGCCCATCGCAGGCGTGCTGCTGGCCAGCGAACTGATCCTCCGCCGCGTGCGCCTCACCGCGCTCGGACCCGTCGTCGTCGCATCCGTCTGCGGCTGGCTCGCCGCGATGTGGCTGATGGGATCGCGCCCGCTGATCGCGCTCCCCGAGGCAGGCCAGATTTCGCACCTTGCCCATCTCTCCGCCATGCTGGCCCTGCCGCTGCTCGTGATGATCGGCTGGATGGCCGCCGTCATCTGGGCGCGCGCGCCAATCCTCGCCGGAGCCGCCGCTGGCCGCGTCGGTCTGCCGCTCTGGCTGATGCCGATCGTCGGCGGCGCGCTGCTCGGCATCATCGCGCTCGGCTTCCCGCAGGTGCTCGGCGTCGGCTTCGAACCGCTCGGCGCCGCCATCGCCGGAAACTACGGCGCAGCACTGATGCCTGTGCTCATGGCCGCCAAGATCGCAGCCGCGGCTGTCACCATCGCGTTCCGCTGGGGCGGCGGCCCCATCGCGCCGGCGCTCTTTGTCGGCGCGATGGCGGGATCGACGCTCGCTGTGGTCGCAGGCATGCTCTTCGGCATCCCGGCGCCGCAGGTCTATCTCGGCGTCCTCGGCATGGCGGTGTGCGTCGCCGTGCTGCTCGACGCCCCGTTCGCCGCCGCCATCCTCGCCTTCGAACTCTCCGGCTCGCCCGAGATCGGCGGGGCGAGCCTGCTCGCCTGTTACCTCGCGTGCATGGCCGTCCGCCGCCTCGCGCCCATGCCCTCGGAAGAGACCGGCCAGACCCTGCGCTGGCGCTGACTTGCCGAACCGCGATTGCCGCTGCATCGTCCGCGCCGCAGACCAGGCGTGACGGACAAGGGGCGGAACATTGACAGACAACAGCGCTTCCGACTCCGCGCCGGCTGAAACGCCGCACGCAGATGTCATCAAATCGCCGCTCCAACCCCGCGGACTGGGCTGGGCGCTGGCCGTCTTCATCGTCCTGCTCGTCGCTTTCTTCCTGCGCGCAACTCCCCTCACCCTCGACGCGCCGCACGACGCCAACGCGCCTGACCAGTTCGACGTCACCCGCTCCATCCAGCGGCTTGGCAAGGTGCTGGATGGCGCGCCTCACCCCGTCGACTCCGCCGCCCTCAACGAAACCCGCACGCGCCTGCTCCGCGAGATCAGCGCGCTTGGCTACACGCCCGAAGTCCGCGGTCACAATGCCTGCCAGGCGATGGGCCAGAACGGCATCCGCTGCGCCTTCGTGCAGAACATCTTCTTCCGCGCAGGCCCGGCCGAAGGCCCCGCCCTCGTCCTCACCGCGCACTATGACAGCGTGGACGCCAGCCCCGGCTTCGGCGATGACGGCATCGGTCTCGCCGTCTGGCTTGAGGTCGCCCACCTCCTGAAATCGTCGTCGCCGCAGAAGCCCGTCGTTTTTCTTTTCACCGACGGTGAGGAAACCGGCCTGCTCGGCGCACAGGCCTTCGTCGACAATCCGTCCGCCTATGGCTTCGAAGTCGGGCGCATCATCAATCTCGAGGCGCGCGGCGTACGCGGCCCCGCCATGATGTTCGAAACCGGACACCCCAACGCCAATGTCGTTGGCGACTGGGCGAAAAGCGGCGCACGTCCCTTCTCCAACTCGATGATGACGGCGGTCTACGAACTGCTGCCCAACTCCACCGATCTCACCGTCCACCTCAACGCCGGCTCCAACGGCGTCAACATCGCCATTTCCGACGGCCTCGATTTCTACCACACCACGCGCGACAATCTCGCCATGCTCGACCGCGCCAGCGTCCAGCACATGGGCGACCAGGCGCTCGGCGCCACCCGCGCCTTCCTCGCCGCCGACTGGAGCACGGACGCCGCCGCCGGCGAAATCGTCTATTCCGATATCGCCTCGCGTATCTTTGTGTCTCTGCCGCAGGTGTTGGCCCTCGTCCTGCTCGGCCTCTGCTTTGCCGTTTCCGCCATGCTGCTGATCCGCCCCTCGCACGAAAGCGGCTGGCGCAAGCTCGACTGGCGCGCCCTCGCCCTGCCGCCCGCCTTGATGGTGGGCGCCGGCCTCGCCGCGTTCGCGCTGCAAATGGTTCTCGGCTTCCTCCGCCCCGAGCCCGCCTTCTGGACCGCCAGCCCGCAGGCGCTCAGCATGACGATCTTCGCCGCGACGCTGCTCGTCAGCGCGCTGCTGCTTGTCTTCCTTGCGCCAAAGTCGGAACCGGCATCGCTGTTTTCCGCCGGCTGGTTCTGGTTCCTCGTCTTCGGCATGGGGCTCAGCTTCGCCATGCCGGGCTTCTCGATGATCTATCTCGTCCCCAGCATCATGTTCGCCATCTGCGGCGCGGCCGCCTGGCTTTTTCCGCGCTACCAGATCATCGCCTACGCCATCGCCAGCGCCTTCCTCGCGCTGATCTTCTTCCCGTTGGTCCACATGCTCGACGTCACGATGGGCCTCGGCATGGCCGCGATGTTCGGCGTGGTCGAAGCGATGGTGCTCGCCCCCATGCTCGCGCTCGTCGGATCGCTCGCCGCACACCGCAAGCCGATCCTGGTTACGCTCGGCGGCGTCGTCGGCGGCGCCGCGATCGTCACCTTCCTCCTGCCCGCCTACAGCGTCGACCGCCCGCTCGCGCTCAACTTCACCGCGCATTACGATCACGATGCGCGTACCGCCGCACTCTTCGCCAGCGCCCGCGCGGGTGCGCTTCCCGCAGCTGTTCGCGACGAGTTCGTCGTCGGTGAGTTCCCCTCCCCGCCCGGCGCCGCGCCAAATCTCGCCGCCCGCGCGCTGGCGTTCCGCGACGGCCCAGCCGCCACGGCCACGATCGTCCACGACGGCGCCAACGCCGAAGGCCAGCGCACGCTGGCCATCCAGCTTGCCGGGGAAGGCGCGCGCAGCCTGCGTCTCCGCATCGCGGCCGAGGCCCGCCCGCTCACGGTCGCCTATGGCGGCCAGACCTACCAGACGAAGGCCACAGCCACGGGCGATTATCTCGTCGACATCACGGGCGCGTCCGCTGACGGCGCTACGGTCGAGATCACGCTCGGCTCGTCAACCAGCACGGAATGGCGCGTCCAGGGCGTCTGGCCCGGCCTGCCCGATGACGCGCAAGCCACGGCCGCCCTGCGCCCGGACACCACGGTACGCATCCAGATGGGCGATGTAACGATCACCACGAAGAAACAGGAATTCTGACGCAGGCTCGATTTCCCCGGCAACGAACATGCTTCCGGCGCCGCACCGATTGCGGCCCTAACCACTCGCTAACCATTGCCGCGCGACACGTTGGGTCCGGCCGCAAACACATCCAGGCTGCCGCCACACTGACCCTCAAAGCTGCGAGATAGTCCATGTCCAAAGATCCCCTGATCGTCGCCGAAATCGCCCGCGTCATCGCGAAGGAGCTGGGGGTCGGGGAAGGACAGGTCGCAGCCACCATCCAGCTGATCGAGGAAGGCGCCTCCATCCCCTTCATCGCGCGCTACCGCAAGGAGCGCACGGGCGGCCTCGACGACACGCAGCTGCGCACGCTGGCCGAGCGCTTCGAATACCTCACCATCCTCAATGATCGCCGCGAAGTCGTTCTCCGTTCCATCCGCGAACAAGGCAAGCTGACGCCGGAGCTGGAAAAACAGATCCGCGCCGCGCAGACGAAGGTGGAACTGGAAGACCTCTACGCCCCCTACCGCCCCAAGCGCCGCACCAGGGCGAGCATCGCACGCGAAGCCGGGCTCGAACCGCTGGCCGACCGCCTGCTCGCCAACCCCGCGCTCGACCCCGTCGCCGAGGCGCTCGCCTATATCGACGCCGGCAAGGGCGTCGAGAATGCCGACGCCGCGCTCGAGGGCGCCCGCAGCATCCTGATCGAGCGCATGTCGGAGGCCCCCGCCCTCGTCGGCCAGATCCGCGAGAAAGTGTGGAGCGGCGGCCAGCTCGGCTCCGCCATCGTGAAGGGCAAGGAAACCGAAGGCGCCAAGTTCGCCGACTATTTCGAGTTCTCCGAGAACATCGCCAACATGCCGTCCCACCGCGCGCTCGCCATGCTGCGCGGGGAAAAGGAAGGCGTCCTCAAGATCGGCCTCGACATTCCGCACGACGAGAAGCAGCGCCATCCCGCCGTGACCTCGATCATGGCCGCGTTCAACATTCAGGACCGCAACCGCCCCGCCGATAAATGGCTCGCCGAAACTGCGCGTCAGGCATGGAAGCAGCGCCTCGCCCCGTCCTCGCACACGGATTTGGTCGAACGCCTCAAGGAACGCTCGGACAACGAAGCCATCCGCGTCTTCTCGCGCAACATGAAAGACCTGCTGCTGGCGGCCCCCGCCGGCCCGAAAGTCGTCATGGGCGTCGATCCCGGCATCCGCACGGGCTGCAAGGTCGCTGTCGTCGATGGCACCGGCAAAGTGCTGGAGACGGCCACCATCTATCCGCACGAGCCCAGGAAAGACTGGAACGGCTCCCTCGCAACGCTTGCGGTCCTTGCCAGGAAACACGGCGTCCAACTCGTCTCGGTCGGCAACGGTACGGCCAGCCGCGAAACGGACAAGCTGATCAACGAGCTGCTGGCCAAGATGCCCGACCTCAACTTCACGCGCGTCACCGTCTCGGAAGCCGGCGCATCGGTCTATTCGGCCTCCGAACTCGCCGCGAAGGAATTCCCCGATCTCGACGTCAGCCTGCGCGGCGCCGTCTCCATCGCGCGCCGCCTGCAGGACCCGCTGGCCGAACTCGTGAAGATCGAACCGAAAGCCATCGGCGTCGGCCAGTACCAGCACGATGTAGACCAGAACGCCCTCGCCCGCTCGCTCGATGGCGTGGTCGAGGATTGCGTCAACGCTGTCGGCGTCGATGTGAACACCGCCTCCGCCGCCCTGCTCGCGCGCGTCTCGGGCCTCAACACCGCCGTCGCGGCCAACATCGTCGCCTATCGCGACGAGCACGGCCGCTTCGAAGCGCGCACGCAGCTCAAAAAAGTCCCGCGCATGGGGCCGAAAGCCTTCGAACAGGCGGCAGGCTTCCTCCGCATCATGGACGGCAAACACCCGCTGGATGCCTCCGCCGTCCACCCCGAAGCCTACCCGGTGGCCGAACGCATCGCCGAGAAATCCGGCCGCCCGCTGAAAGACCTCGTCGGCGACAAGGCCTTCCTCTCCCTGCTGAAACCGGAAGCCTTCGCCAATGAACAGTTCGGCGTGCCGACCGTCACCGACATTCTGGCCGAACTCATCAAGCCCGGCCGCGACCCGCGCCCGGAATTCAAGACGGCCACCTTCGCTGACGGCATAGAGAAAGTGTCGGACCTCAAGGTCGGCATGAAGCTCGAAGGCACGGTCACCAACGTCACCGCCTTCGGCGCGTTCGTGGATATCGGCGTCCACCAGGACGGCCTCGTCCACATCTCGGAACTCGCCGACAGCTTCGTCAAAGACCCCAGCGACGTCGTGAAAGCCGGCCAGATCGTCAGCGTCCGCGTCAAGGAAGTCGACATCGAGCGCAAACGCATCGCCCTCTCGATGAAACGCGAAGTCCCCGGCACGCAGGGCGCCCACGGCTCGCAGCAATCGTCAGGCGGCAAGGACAAATCGCAAGGCAAGCAAGCCAAATCCGGCCCACAAAACTACTCCGCCGGCCCCGCCAAGACCGACGACTCCAGCAACCCGTTCGCGGCGCTGAAGAATCTGAAGCTGAACTAGCGGCGCCAAAGTGCTCGTCCTTCGACGGACGGCCCTTCGGGCCTGCTCAGGATGAGCGCTTTGGCTACAGCGTCAGCCTGATTTCAGGGTGTTCCGTGTGTCCGTCGCGGAATTTTCCGTTTCGGAATTTCACCCGCTGGCCGGCTTCTACGTCGCGCCAGCAGGGGAAGCTCCTGCCATTCGCCGCGGATCACAGCTTCTTTCTTTGCGCGGCTCCAACCCTTCAGCCGCCGCTCGAACAAAACAGCCTGTGTAGGGTCTTCAAACTCGGCGCACCACGCCAACCGAACAGGGCGGCGTGTGTAAGTCCAGGCATGCCGATCAACGCCGTCATTGTGCTCAGCCACACGATACATCGGATCGTCACCCCGATGACTGCCCACATAGTAAGCCTCATCCGAGCAACGAAGAATATAAACCCAAATCCTCAAATCACTCGCCCCCAAACGCCCCGTAGCGCTCATCCTGAGCAGCCGCGCTGCGCGCGGCGTCCGTCGAAGGACGAGCGCGTGCTCCCTGATGCTTACTCCACCGGCGCTGTCAGATTCACCCGGCGCACTTCCACCACCTTCCCCTCCGCCAACCACCCCTCGACGATCTCCGTGCCGGTGAGCGCAAAGATACGAGACCCGATGAAGATCGGCCGCGCATTGCCGTACCAGTCGATGCACGACACCTCGCACTTGTAGGAAGCGTGCGCATTGTCCTTTGCGCCGGTCAACTCTCCAGCCTCGGCAAGTTTCCCGCGCCGGTCGAACGCCATGAACGACACGTCCGACGCCTCGCTCCACCACCAGTAGCGATTGCTGTCTTCCGGGCGCCTCACCGTGGGAATGCCCATCAGCCCATCGCCATCGGCGCCCAACCGCGCGTTGAACGCATGGCTGCGCCCCTCGGACTCATAGCGATCCGCCAGCACCAGCGTATCCGCCACACGCGGCGCGCCGTTGAGATCCAGCATCGACACGCTGAGCCCCGCCGCATCGCGATAGCCTGCAGCCACGATATCATCGCCCACCCGCTCCAGCCGGTTGATCGAATGCGGCGCCGTCATCAGGGATGCCTCCTTCGGCCGCTTCACCGGCAGCGCGACAATGCTCGCCTGCTTTGCCGGCTCGTCTGCGTCCGGCGCGCCCGTGCTCCAGCTTTCCCGGCCGCCATAGACGACGTAATCGTCCGTAAAGCGGTTCTCGTAATCCATACCGCCCGGCGCAGGCGTCGTCGTATAGCGCCACTCGGACGCCGTGCGGATATCGTCCCGGAACATCGACATCGGCGCCGAGAAGTATTTCACGTTCAGCGCGCCATCATCGTCATAGCTGCTCCGGTCGCATCCGCTGAAGCCCCAGAACAGCAACGCGCGGAACTCGCCTGACGATGTGTCCATCGCGAACTGGTCGCGCGGCGCCCCTCGCACATGCATCACCTTCGGCTTCGCGCCAGAGAGCGGTATCTTGTAGACCGCCCCCGGCAGGCCATCGCCATGCGCCAGCACGCTCGCGGCCTTGCACTGATCTTCCCACGGCGCATCGCTCGTCCCGATCCAGACATAGACGTCGTCCGGCGACACATAGAATGTGTGGTTCTCCGGCCCGACCAGCGCCGTCGTCTTGCACTGCAGGTTCGCCTTCATCGCCTCCGCGCTGAGGTCGCACACCGAAATCGTGTGGATCGCCGGCATCGCCGTCGGCTGCACAGGCCGGTAGATGTCGCGCGCATCGAACAGCGGCCGCTCCAGCGCGGCCTTGTCCTCGGACGCCAGCGTCTCGCTCCACCGGCGCACCACCGGCCAGTGCGCCGCCTCCCCCATGCCGATCTCCGACAGATAGGTCGGCGAATAGATCACCAGCTTGTCGCCCACCAGCCGCGTCGCGTAATTGTCCGTGTCGTAATAGTCCTGCGACGACAGAAAGAACGTCCCCTCCGGCGCAAATCTGCCCGCCTCGTCGAGCGCGAACACCGAGAACTGCGTCGCCTGCTCACCGTAGTTGAAGCCGGTCACCAGCACGCGCCGGCCCGTCACAAGTATCTCGTCATACCAGACACGGCTCGTCTTCGGCGTATAGATATCCTCGCGGTCGGTCAGCGATAGCGTCTCCATGTCCACGGCAAACAACCGCCCGTCCTGCAGCACCACAAGATGCCGCCCGATGCGCTTGACGATATCGCCCTCGTCCACGCCCGCCTTCTGCACATTGGTGATCGTCTCGGCGCCCGTGCCGCTATCGCCTACGGTCGGGCCGGAGATGCTGACCACCGGCATCGACGCAGGCGAAGGCGCCGAAATCTTCGACGCCGTCAGCACGACGCGATCTTTGTTGCATTCATCCACGCTCGGATCGCAAGGCGGCGGCGGTTCCGGCGGCTGCAGCGAAGCGTACTGCACCCCCTCGCCCGCCCACCACGATCCGCGCGCCTCGCCGATCGCACGCACCTTCGCGAGATAGTCGAGAAACGCCTTCTCGCTGCCGAACGTCTCCAGCCGCTCCGCAGTCAGCCTTTTCAGCGCGGGGTCCTTGTAAGCCGGCATGGCCGGCTGGTCCCAACTGTAGCGCTCGTCCACCGTGGAGCAGGCCGCCAGTGCGGCCAGCAATGCGAGCCCCGACACCATCCGCATCATCACGCCCTCCATCCGCCCAACCGCAGCAGGCAGTACACGCAGCTTGCGCCCCACACTCCAGTTTCACCAGTGAATACTGGCGATTTTCCATTCCGCGCCTTGACGCCGTCACGCTGCGACGCACACTTTCCGCAACGCATCGGACGTGAACGTGAGGGGTAATGTGATCACTTTCAGCCACATCAAAGTCCGCAGCCTTCTCGCCGCCGCATGCGTTCTCGCCGGCGCGATGTTCGGCGCCGCGCACGCACAGCCAGCACCAACCGCCACGGCGCCGGGTCTGCCCATGTGGGTCGTGAAGGACGAAGACTCCACGATCTACATCACCGGCACCATCCATCTCCTGCGCGACGGCATGGAGTGGCGCAGCGCGAAGCTGGACGCCGCACTCGCCGAATCCGAAGAACTCTGGCTCGAACTCGCCGAGATCGGCTCGCCTGACGGTCTGATGGCCGCCGTCCACCCCATCCTCGAAACCTACGCCGCTTACGACGGCACGCCGCTGTCCGAACTTCTTACGCCGGAAGAGAACGCCGCCCTCCGCGCAGCACTCACCGAGTCGGGCGCGCCCCAGCGCGTGTTCGACAATCTCGACCGGATGGAGCCGTGGTACGCCACCTATGCGCTCGGGCTCACGCGGCTGATGGGCGACGCCTATCAGAGGGATCACGGCATCGACAACGCGCTCGCCCGCTTCGCCATCGAGCGGAACATTCCCGTCAAAGGCATGGAGGCCATCGAGGATCAGGTCGCGCTGATGACCGGCGCCAGCATCGCCGCCCAGATGGAAGAACTCCGCCTCACGATCCAGGCGCCGCCCGGCCTCGGCCTGGCGATGGAGCGCGTCAGCGACCTCGCCTACGGCAGCTGGATCAAGGGCGAGACGCACATGGTCGAAGCGCTCGTCGCCATGATGGGCATCAGCGCCAGCGCAACGGGCGGCTCGACAGACGCCCTGCTCCTCGACCGCAACACCAACTGGGCGGACGTGGTCGAGGATATGCTGGCCGGCTCAGGCGTATCCTTCATCGCCGTGGGCGCCGCCCACCTCGTCGGGCCGGACAGCCTTCAGGTCCTGCTCGAAAAGCGCGGCATCAAATCCGCCCGGCATTGAGCCCGGCGATCCGCCCACTGAACTTTTTCCGAGGCGCCTCCTTGACGGTTGCGCCACCCGATGCCAAGTTTCCTTTGCATCAACGATGAGCCGAAACTCATTGCTGGACGCCTGAACGCCAACCCGCACGCGCAACATGCGCGGCGCATCCGCCTGCCCACTCGAACCTCCTCCCCACTCCTCCACATGGAAGGAAACGCCATGACTTTGCCTAAACGCCGCCGCTTCCGCTCGATCGTCGCCGGCGCCACCGCGCTCGCCGCCAGCTTCTTCGGCGCCGCCCACGCGCAGACGACCGAACAGGGCCTGCCGATGTGGGTCATCAAGGACGCCGACAGCACGATCTACATGACCGGCACGATCCACATGCTGCCGGCTGAAATTCAGTGGGACAGCGAGAAGCTGCGCAAGGCCATCGACGATGCAGACGAGCTGTGGCTCGAAATCCCGATGAGTTCGGACGTGAACAAGTTCGCCGCCGAGTCCGCGCCCAAGATGATCCCCTACATGATGAGCGCCACGCCGCTCGACAAACTCCTGACGCCGGAAGAAACCGCCGCGCTGAAAGCGCGCATCACGGCCCTCGACCTGCCGCCCGAAACCTTCACCGTGGTGAACATGATGAAACCCTGGTACGCCACCATGCTCATCGGCATCTCGCCGCTGGTCTCCGGCGGTTACGATCCGACGCAGGGCATCGACTTCAAGATCGCGGGCCTCGCCGAAGACGATGGCGACCCCATCAAGGGCTTCGAGACGGTCGAGGAGCAGGCGAAAATCCTCTCCTCCGGCTCGATCGAGGAACAGCTCGCGGCGCTGCGCCACCTGATCGCGCTGCCCGAGGCGGATCTCAACGCCAGCAAGGCGGCGATGGACGATCTGGCGGCCAAATGGGCGCGCGGCGACATCTCCGGCGCCGCCGCGATGTTCGCCGAGATGAGCGAGACGGACGAATCCATGTTCGGCGGCGCCGCAATCGACGCGCTTCTCAAGAACCGCAACGAGAACTGGGCCGGCCAGATCGAGACCATGCTCCAGGGCGCAGGCACGCACTTCATCGCCGTCGGCGCCGGCCACCTCGTCGGCCCGGACAGCGTGCAGGAACGCCTGAAGCTGCGCGGCATCGAGACGGAGCGCTACTGATGTCGCTGACGCGCCAGCCCAGCTGGGTCTACACGGCTGCCGCGCCCGTGCCGGCGGTCGTCTACGCCGCCGCGCCCACCATCCCCGACCCCGGCCTGCACATCGCGGCCGGGGTAGCGGCCCTGACATGGCTGATCGCGTTTGCGGTCTATGCGTGGATACGCCTCGATGAGCCCAGCCGCGAAGCGCACAAATTCGCCTGGTTCTGGGGCGGTGCGGCCGGGCTGCTCGTCGTCGAATTGATCGCAGTCGGCGCCCTCGTCGCGCCTCTCCTCCGGGAGCCTGTCGCCGCGTTCGTAAAGGCCGCATCGAAAGGCGGCGTCTCGGCCGAAAGCGGTTTCATGGTCGGCGTCTTCGCCGCCGCCATCGCCCAGATCATCGGCTATGGTCTGGTCTGGACCGGCTGGTGGTTGTCCAAGCGCGGCCAGGGATGATCGCGCCATGAAGAACCGCGTGCGCGAACTCCGCACCGAACGCGGCTGGACCCAGGCCGACTTCGCCAAGCGTCTCGACGTCTCGCGCAACTCCGTGATCGCCATCGAGAACGGCAAGTACGACCCGTCCCTGCCGCTCGCCTTCCAGATCGCGGACGCTTTCGGCCTCGCGATCGAGGAGATTTTCATTCGCGGAAAATAGCTCGCGCCATCATTCGCACCCGGCACGGTCAGCTTGCCACACAGCCTGTCGCTCATCGCTGGAACAGACTCCTTCGCTATCCCGGACGCCAGCGTGCGGGGCGGCGTATGAACGTCAATGGAATTTGGCGGCCGCCCCAAGCTGCAGGGCTATCGCATAGGGATGAGAGCAACCCATGAGGAGTCATTCCCGGCCAAGCGCGTAAGCGCGCGTGCCGGGAATCCCGGTTCCATCGGCGATGGGATCGCCAGCAAGTCCGCACATGAACCAACAGGGATTCTCGGGATGCAGGCTTCGCCCCTACCCAAGAATGCCTCCCCCAGGACCGAACATGCGATAGCCCCGCCCCAAGGCCGGGCGTCAGCTCCCGGCACTTGCTGCGCATCAGGCAGGCAGGCTCGCCCTGATCCGCTCGGCCTGCTCGGTCCACACGCGCGCCGCCGTCTTGCGCCCCGCCCGCGCCTGCATTTCCGCCAGCCCGCGCGCCGCCTCATAAGCCGCCGCATGCTCGCCAGATCGCAGCGAAGCCGCCATCCGCAACCGCAGCCGCGCCTGAACGACACCGGCAGAAGGCGCAACCGACACAGCAACCGCCGCCGGCTTCACCGGCGCCTTCTCCACGACAGACGCCGCCTTCACCGGCGCATCCGTCTTCGCCTTCTTCTGTCCGCCAAACAGAAAAGAGAACAGCCCCATCGCAAGCCCCTCACATATGCTCGCGCGAAACTACAGGCGCCGCGCGCACGCGCAGCCCCATCCCCATCAACCGATGGCGGAAACCCCAAAGGCGCCCGATTCCCGATCACGCAGCGCCGCAATCTTGCGCGCTCACTCGCTCAGTTGCGCGACGATGAAATCCTGCGCGCGTTTCAATCCCGCCGCCACCGGCCAGTGCGCCGCGCCCGGAAACGTCTCCAGCGCCGACTCATACCCCGCCGCCGTCAGCGCCTCCTGAAACTGCTCGATCCGCGAACGCGGCACGGTCGGATCGCCGTCATTGTAGACGATCAGCACATTTGCCGCCGCCGCCCCCGCCTCGCGCGGACACGTATTCGCCAGCACCCCCGCCAGAGACACCACCGCCTTCACATCCGGCGTCGAGCAAGCGCCCGCATCGAACGCCACGCCGCCGCCCTGGCTGAACCCCGCCACCACGATCCGGTCGTAAGGCACGCCCAGACCCTCATGCACTTTCCTCACCGTCTCCACCGCCAGCGCCGTCACGGCGGCCTTGGTGTTCTCCGGGTCCTCCCCCCGCAACACATACCACGACCGCCCGCCCCCAACCTCCAGCGGCCCGTCGTTGAAAACGAAAGCCGCATCCGGCAGCCGCTTCGCCAGCGTATCCGCCAGCGGCTTCATCGCCGCCCCCCGTTGCGTATATCCATGAAACAGGATCACCGCCTGCTTGGGCGCATTGCCGGACCGCGGATCGATTCCCGTCATCCCGATGTCCGCCACCTTCTGCGCGTGGGCTGCGCCGGCCGCCATCACCGTGGCGAGCATCGCCATCGCCAGCCTCATCATACACCGCATATGGCCACTCCTGCCTCGGGCAAGGCTGGCCCGATCGCGCGCCGCCATCAACCCCCGCGCGACACTCGGCGAGACAGCCCTTGCGGCGCCCGTGGAAATCCCTGACTCGCGCGCGGCCATTCGAGGCGCTACAAGGCTCCCCATAAGAAGACTTTCGACAATCGCCGGGGGGCGAGCATGGGTGACGGATTTACCGGCGGCCTTGATGAGCCGGCCACAAGCGCAACTGAGCGACGCGGCTTCGCAGCTTTCGTTCATTGGTTAACCGACACACGCAATGGGCGACTGACCCTCGCTGCCGCCATCGTCGCACTGGCGCTGTCTGGCGCGGTGCTCACGCATGTCTACATTCAGCCGTTTCTCGACAGCCCGGATGCAATCGCGTGGCTCGTGGCGGCGTCATCGCTTCTGGTGATGCTCATCCTCTCCCTGTCACTCGACTCTGCCGACAATATGGGGCTCGGGCCACGCCTCACACTTCCGCTCGCTACCTTGCTCGTACTTAGCCTGGTCGCGGTGTTCGCCCTCATCGATCACACGTATCAGCTTGGAGTACTGGCGACGCCGGATGGCGCCCCTCGGCTGGCGGCCTCCGTCGCCGTGTTTGCAATGGTAGCCGCAGCATACATTCCGCGCTTCTGGAGCGCCGCACGATTTGCGGCCTTCAAGCAACGCGAGATCGACGCACGCGAAGCAGACGCAACGCACAAGCGCCACATCGGCGACACAGCAGCGCAACAACGCGCGTCCGAACTATCCAAACGCACAGAGGAACAAGACGACGCAGAGGCGCTCGGAGCATTTCTCGCGACATCCATCGTGCTCGCGATATGCGCGCTCGCATGGTTCGCCGGAAGCTTCCGGGAAGGCATAGGCCTCCAGAATGGCGTCGGCGTAGGCATCGCAACCTGCGTCATGGGGCTATTCGCAATCGTCATCTTTCTCGACTGGATCGCCGAAGCCCCGCCAATCCGCGCAGCGAGCCGGACGGTCAGGGGCTTCTCGCGTCGCGTAAGCGGGATCGCCACCTTCTACAACGTTGTCGACGCCGTGCTGGTCCGCATCGGCGCGCACGCTGCGGGGATGGAACACCGTCAGATTGGAAGCCGCTACTTCATCCTCGGCGGCACGATGCTCGCGATGGCAATCCTCGCCTGGAATCTCCCGGCCCCACTGGGCCTAGTCCCCGCCGCCATCGGCCTGCTGCTCGCGCTATCCGTGTCGCGACTGTGGAGCTGGGTCGAGGATGATCGCAATCTCGCCTCGATCACGCGCTACAATCCCGACGCGCCCGTGAAGATCGGCTTCCGCGAAGACTTCCGGGACGAGACGCTTCTCGGCTTCCTGTTCGTGCTGGTGATCATTCCCATCGCGCTGATGCAGGCCGACAAGGGCCTGTTCGGCTCCCTGCTGTTCAGCTCAAGCAACCCGAGCGACAAGGAGAACCTCGATCTCTGGGTCGGCTATTATGGGTTCGAGCTGGCCAAGGCCCTTCCCGTCATCGACTGGGCCGACATCTACAAGCTGCAGCCCGGCGAAGACCTGTTGAAGCCGAACGGCGCGATGGGAATGCACGCCGTGTTCGCCGCGCGTCTGGCGGTCGACCTCGTCCTGATCGCTTCGCTCCTTCAGGCCATCGCGATTGCAACACGCAATCGCCAACAGAAGACGCTGTTCGCCGCCGGCCACATCAATCGCCTCGATGAACTGGTGGAGAAGGAAGAGATCAAGCGCGCTCTATCGCGACGCCGCCACGACTGGTTCAACGGCCCTGTGAATTTCCGCCGCTATGACCGCGAGCGTCTGAAGGAAATCTACTTCAGCTCAACGAGCAGCCGCGAGCGGACATTCATCGAGACGATATTCACCGAAGCCGGCGACAGTCTCGACTCCGCCATCAACGTTCTGACGCGTATTGCCGGAAACCACGGCAGCGAGGCGGACCTTTACCGCACACTCGATGCCGTTCGCTCAGAACATGAGGCCGGCGCCCACCGGGTATCTATCGGCGACCTTATCGAAGTGATGACCGCACTGCGCTCGCGCTCGGGTCTGAAGGACTTCAAGTTCGCGCTTCTCCAGTTCGCCAAGGAGTCCGGCCCGCCCTACGACGTGGCCGAGATGCTGGACCTGATCATGTTCGGTGCTGGCCGCGACGCCTTCCAGTACACCCGGCTTGAAGCCGCTCGGACGTTAACCGCTGTAGCGCCCAACCTTCCGGTTTGCTCGCAGATCCAGGATCTGATGACCGCCGTCGAGCACGAAAGCCAGGCAGCGTTCGGGGCCACGCAGTCCGTCGCACAGGCGCTTCTGGCCGCGCTCCAAAAGCGTTCGGACGAACTCGGATGCCAGCCGGGAACGACCTGACGCCCACCAGAACAAACCGTAAATCAACGCGCTACGGTCCCGGCCTTGCGGAAAGCAAAATCCCCCGCCAGATCAGCGCTCAATGACCGATTCTCGCGACCCTCCAGAGCCTTTTGGCGACATCCCCTTCCCGGATGACGATGCGCCCGCGCGCGCCTCCGCCCAGCAGCCCGCCGGGCGTGAGCCGGGGTCGGACGACGACACCCCCTTGCCCGACGGGCTGAACTTCCATCGCCTGCCCCCCGGCGACGACCTGCGCGAGGATTCCCGCGAGGACCTGCCGCCCGATTTCGACACCGAAGAGCGCGTCTTCGACAACCGCCCGATCTCCCAGCGCGCCTCGGCCCGTCAGGCGCCCCCCGGCGCGACCAACGAAGTCTGGCTCGAAGGTCTCAACCCGCAACAGCGCGAGGCCGTGCTCTCGACCGAAGGCCCGCTGCTCGTCCTCGCCGGCGCCGGCACGGGCAAGACGCGCGTGCTCACCACCCGCGTCGCGCACATCCTCGCCCAGCGCAAGGCGTGGCCATCGCAGATGCTGGTGGTCACCTTCACCAACAAGGCCGCGCGCGAGATGCGCGAGCGCACGCTGAACCTCATCGGCCCCGAGGGCGAAGGCCTGCGCTGGTTCGGCACCTTCCACTCCGTCTCCGCCCAGATCCTCCGCCGCCATGCCGAACTCGCGAAGCTGAAATCCGGTTTCACGGTTCTGGACACCGACGACCAGCTCCGCCT
Source organism: uncultured Rhizobium sp. (assembly GCA_964529555.1). Lineage (GTDB taxonomy): Bacteria > Pseudomonadota > Alphaproteobacteria > Caulobacterales > Hyphomonadaceae > UBA7672. Next base: position 2,051 of record CAZGWV010000032.1, on the reverse strand, counting down.
CATCAAGCAGATCCTCGAAGCCGAGGGCATCGACCAGAAGCGCTGGACGCCCCGCTACCTCGCCTCCCTCATCGACGGCTGGAAGAACCGCGCCATCTGGCCCGAGAAGCTGCCGAAGGACGAAGGCCGCCAGTTCGCCGAAGGCAAAGGCCAGAAGCTGTACCAGATCTACCAGAACCGCCTCGCCACGCTCAACGCCGTGGATTTCGGCGACCTTCTGCTCCACACCATCCGCATCTTCACCGAACACCCCGAAGTGCTCGCCGACTACCACAGCAAATTCCGCTACATCCTCGTCGACGAATACCAGGACACCAACGTCGCGCAGTATCTGTGGCTCCGCCTGCTCGCGCAGGGAAGCAACAACATCTGTTGCGTGGGCGACGATGACCAGTCCATCTACGGCTGGCGCGGCGCCGAGGTCGACAACATCCTGCGCTTCGAGAAGGATTTCCCCGGCGCAAAAGTCATCCGTCTCGAACAGAACTACCGCTCCACCGCCCACATCCTCGCCGCCGCCTCGGCCATCATCGCCAACAACGCCAGCCGCCTCGGCAAGACGCTGCGCACCGACGCCGGCGAAGGCGACCGCGTGAAAGTGCGCGGCGTGTGGGATGGCGAACAGGAAGCCCGCCTCATCTGCGACGACATCACGTCATGGCGCCAGCAGAACCGCCGCTACGCCGAATGCGCCGTGCTCGTGCGCGCCTCATGGCAGATGCGCGCCTTCGAGGAACGCTTCATCGTCACCGGCACGCCCTATCGCGTCATCGGCGGCCCGCGCTTCTTCGAGCGGCAGGAGATCCGCGACGCCCTCGCCTATCTCCGCCTCATCCGCTCCGAAGCCGACGACCTCGCCTTCGAGCGCGTCTGCAACACGCCCAAGCGCGGCATCGGCGACACCACGATAAGCAAGCTCTACGCCGCCGCCCGCGAGGTGAACACCTATCTCACGCGCATCGCCGACATGGAGATACGCGGCGACAACATCAAAGGCCCGGCCCGCACGGGCCTGCGCCGCTTCCTCATCGACATGGAACGCTGGCGCAGCCAGGCCGCCGACACCGAACACCCGCGCCTCCTCGAAATCATCCTCGAAGAGTCCGGCTACACGGACATGCTCCAGGCCGACAAATCCCCGCAGGCGCAATCGCGCCTCGACAACCTGAAGGAACTCGTCCGCGCGATGGGCCAGTTCGATACGCTGAACAGCTTCCTCGAACACGTCGAACTCGTGATGGACAATGCCGAGGGCGCAAACAGCCACGACCAGGTGCAGATCCTCACACTCCACTCCGCCAAGGGCCTCGAATGGCCGATGGTCTTCCTGCCCGGCTGGGAGGAAGAAGTGTTCCCCTCCCGCCGCAGCCTCGACGAACAGGGCGCCAAGGGTCTCGAGGAAGAGCGCCGCCTCGCCTATGTCGGCGTGACGCGCGCGCGCGAACGCGCCTACATCTCCTTCGCCGCCAATCGCCAGATCTATGGCCGCTGGACCAGCGTGCTCCCCAGCCGCTTCGTCGACGAACTCCCCGCCAGACACGTCGACGCCGTCAGCGAGACCGGCTACGTCGCCCCCGGCGGCGGCTTCTACGGCAGCGAAGTGAAGTCGCAGTTCGATCGTAGCCCTCATCCTGAGCAGCGCGCCTACGGCGCGCGTCCGTCGAAGGACGAGGGCGGGCTCCGCGACCGCGACAGCGCCGTCTTCGACAACACGAAAGCAGGCGGCTTCCGCGGCGGCTACGACAGCCCCGGCTGGCGCCGCGCCCAACAGGCCACGGCCACACGCGGCGCCACCCGCCCCCCAGACATCGAAGGCCGCGCCTTCCGCTCCGCCGACAATGACGGCCGCCCCCTCCAGCGCGGCAAAACCCCCGGCGACATGCTGGCCTCCTCCGACCCCGCCGCCTCCAGCGGCCTGAAAACCGGCCAACGCATCTTCCACGACAAATTCGGCTACGGCCGGATTACGGAGATAGAAGGCGCAAAGCTGACCGTGGCGTTCGAGAAGGCCGGCGTGAAGAAGGTGGTGGAGAGCTTCGTGAAGCGGGTTT
>CAZGWV010000031.1:31077-33570 GCA_964529555.1 uncultured Rhizobium sp. | reverse complement strand
GCAGGTGAAGAAGATGATCTCGTCCTATGTCGGCGAGAACAAGGAGTTCGAGCGGCAGTATCTCTCGGGCGAGCTTGAGCTGGAATTCAATCCGCAGGGCACGCTGGCCGAACGCTGCCGCGCGGGCGGCGCGGGCATCCCGGCCTTCTACACGAAAACCGGCGTCGGCACGCTGGTCGCCGAGGGCAAGGAAACCCGTGTGTTCAACGGCGAGACCTATGTGATGGAAACCGGCCTCGTCGCCGACCTGTCCATCGTGAAGGCCTACAAGGGCGATACGCAGGGCAACCTCATCTACAACAAGACCGCCCGCAACTTTAACCCGATGATGGCGATGGCCGGGAAGGTCACGGTCGCCGAGGTCGAGGAACTCGTCCCCACCGGCGATCTCGATCCCGACGAAATCCACACGCCGGGCATCTTCGTGCAGCGCCTTTTCAAAGGCAGCTTCGAGAAGCGCATCGAGCAGCGCACAGTGCGCAAGAGGGAGGCCGTGCCGTCATGATCGATCCAACAGCAACAGCCGGCGAAACCGCCATCAGCTACACCGACGAATTTCTGGAAGCCGCCGTCAAGAAGATCGACAAGCAGTTCGGCAAGGGATTCGCGAAGGACAATCCTTCGCTTGTACAGGCGTATATCCATGCCTGTGCGCTCAATCTGGGATCGTTCATGCAGGCTTCGGTCGCCCTCCAGGCCAGCGGCGAACTGGACGGCCTGATGGACCAACTCGACGAACTCGACGAGCGCTGAGGAGAGCACCCATGCCCTGGGATCGTAACCAGATGGCGGCCCGCGCCGCGAAGGAACTGAAGGACGGATTCTATGTGAACCTCGGCATCGGCATCCCGACGCTCGTCGCCAACCACATCCCCGATGGCGTCGATGTCACGCTGCAGTCGGAGAACGGCATGCTCGGCATGGGTCCGTTTCCGTTCGAGGGCGAGGAAGACCCCGACCTCATCAACGCCGGCAAGCAGACCATCACCACGCTCGACCGCTCGTCCTTCTTCGACAGCGCCACGTCTTTCTCCATGATCCGCGGCGGCCACATCGACCTTGCCATTCTCGGCGCGATGGAAGTCTCCGAGACGGGCGACCTCGCCAACTGGATGATCCCCGGCAAGCTGGTCAAAGGGATGGGTGGTGCGATGGATCTCGTCGCGGGCGTGAAGCGCGTCGTCGTCATCATGGATCACGCCAACAAGGCGGGCGAATCCAAGCTGCTCAAGGCGTGCACATTGCCGCTCACCGGCATCAAGGTGGTGAACCGCATCATCACCAATCTCGGCGTGTTCGACGTGGTGGAAGGCGGCCTCAAGGTCGTCGAGACGGCCCCCGGCGTCACCCGCGAGGAGATCGGCAAGCTGACGGAAGCGACGTTGGTGAATTGATCTTCCGGTCACTCACAACTGTCATTCTGGACGCGCGATAGCGCGAGCCGGAACCCAGGGGCCACAGGCATCGGTGTTCGCGGCCCCTGGGTTCCCGCTCTACGGCGCTGCGCGCCTGCGGCGGGAATGACAGCGCTGGAGCAGCGGCGTCCCCGAACCCCACCATAACGCCCCATTCCCGCCGCGCCCGATTCGGGAATTGTTCATCCTGAGGCTGGCACACTGCTCAATAGCAGCCGGAAGTCCGATTTAAGGTTACGTGGCCAATTCCAGCCACATTCCGGCATGACGGTCGCCGGCCTCGGCAGCCGCAGAATGGGACGGAAGGCGAGCTATGCCCGCATGGCTATTCTTCGCGGTGTTGTGGGCAGGGCTGCCGCCAGAGCAGGCCCTGGAGCGCGCGCTTGACGCCGCCGAGCCGCCGCCCGCCCTGCGCGCCGCCTTCAACGCCACGCTGACCAGCGGCAACGCCACGCGCATGATCCAGTTCGATCCCTATGCGCCCGACGGTCAGCCGCGTTTCCGGCTCACCTATTCCAACGGCGCCAACGACGAACTCGATGCCGTCGTGCAGGGCTGGATGGAAGAGCGCGACCCGGACTCGCGCCTCTTTGCCGATGACCTCCGCCTCAGCCTCGGCGAAGCGCGTATCGCGGGCGCGGCGGACTCCATGGCCGTCAGCTTCCGCCACCGCATGTCGGTGAACGACGGCCCTGTCGATGAACCGTTCTCGGCCCGCATGACGGGCAGATTGCAGCTGGATCGCAACACCGGCTACGTCCAGCGCATCGACTACCGCATCGACAGCCCCGTCCGCCTCGATGACGGGACAGAGGTCAGCGAGTACCGCCAGACCTACAACTTCCTCTATTCCGAACGCTGGGGCGTTTCCTACGTCGTCAGCTACGACCTCGTGGCCCGTGGCGGCCGCTGGGGCCTCAGCGAGGAACGCTCGGTCAAGGTTACGCTTACGGACGTTGCGTTCGGTCTGGCAGGGGATTCCAAACAGGTCCTCAACTCCACGCCGACGGTCTACGGCCCGAGCCAGACGGCTGTGCTGCGTTAGGCTGTTTGCAGCCTTCCATCACTGTCATTCCCG
>CAZGWV010000031.1:28201-30977 GCA_964529555.1 uncultured Rhizobium sp. | reverse complement strand
AGCAGGCCCAGCGTTACGGCGAAGGACTCGCTCGCGTCGTTGTAGCCCTCAATGCCGCTGCCGTGGTTGAAGTCTGTGCCGATGCCGACATGGTCGATGCCGATGCGCTTCACGATGTAGTCGATATGGTCGATCATAATGTCGATCGTTGCGGGCCCCAGCGCCTCGCGGATCGCGTCGGTGAAGGTCGCGCGGGCGGCGGGGTCGGGAAGCTCCCAGTAGAGTTCGTAAGGGTATGAATAGGTTTCCGGCAGGCCAGCCTCGCGGCGCGCCTTGGCGATGGCGGCGAGCTTGTCCGGCGTCGAGAAGTTGATGAGGTAGGCGGAGAAAGGCGCGACATGGATGACGCCGCCCGATTTGCCGATGGCGTCGATCTCCTCGTCCGAAAGATTGCGCGTCGCGTTCGAGATGGCGCGGATGTTGGAGTGGCTGGCGATCACCGGCGTCTTCGAGCGGGCAATGGTCGCCAGCGTGGAGGCCTTCGACGCCTGCGACACGTCCACCACGCCGCCCAGCGCATTGATCCGGTCGATAGCGGCGAGGCCGAGCGCCGACAGGCCGTTGTGCGCGTCCGGCTCGTAGAGCCCCGTCGCCGGGTCATGGAAGGGACGCGAGGAATCCGAGAAGTCGTTGTGCGCGAGATGGTTGAGCGCGAACACGCGCGCGCCTGCATCATAGAACGTGTCGATTGCGTCCACGTTGCCCTGCAGCGACCGCGCATTCTGGAAGCCGAGGATCAGCGCCGTCTTGCCTGCCGCTCGGGCTGCGAGGATTTCATCCGCCGTCTTCGCGAGTGTCACGGTGTCGGGGTTGGCCGCGGCCAGCGCCTGGATCGCCGCGAGTTGTGCGTCCGCCTCGGCGCGCGCTTCGGCGCCTGCTGCCGGCGTGCGCGAACCGGGGCCGACAGCGATGGCCATCACCACTGCGCCGACTTCTCCCGCCTTCAGCTTGGCCGGATCGACCTTCGATGCGCCGTCCGCGCTGAGGAAGTTCGCCGCCGTCGTCGGCATCACGATGTCCGCGTGGGCGTCCAGCACCAGCGCCTCGCGGTGGATGACGTGAGCCTGCTCAACCAGCTCGGCCTCGCTCAGCGGCGCATCCTTGGGCGGCTCGGCTGGCGTGCAGGCGGCGAGGGTGAGGGCAAGCGCTGCGAGAAGCGTCCTCCGAGATACGACAAGTGCGAACATCATTCCACTCCCTCGAAAACCCAACTCCCCCACTGATCCCGAAGCGCTCGTCATGGCAAGCTGTGCCGTTGCGGGAGGTGGGCTCTTTTCGGCGCTTCATGGCGACCGCACATCCTTCGAGACGATCGGCGCGGTGCGCCGATCCCTCAGGATGAGGCCGGTGTGTGTTGCGATGATCCAAAGTCTGCAAATCTCATCCTGAGGGATTGCGAAGCGATCGTCTCGAAGGATGTGTTCAGGTCGAGATCGGGACGGCAGCAGGGCGCCTATCTGCGCACAAAGCCCATATTGTCGATCAGGCGCGTTGCGCCCATGCGGGCGGCGATCAGCAGGCGGCCGCTTGCGCCCACCGGCGCGGCGTCCTGCCCGAACGGAGCCAGCGTGTCGGCGCGGCGGGCTTCGACATAGTCGATGGAGGCAAAGCCGGCCGCCAGCATCCGGTCCGCCGCCGCCTGCGTCGCCGCGCGGATGCTTTCGCCCGCTTCCAGCTTCGCCGCCGTCTCGCGCATCACGCGCGAAAGCCCCGCTGCCTGCGCGCGCTGCTCGGCGCTGAGATACGCATTGCGCGAGGACATGGCGAGGCCGTCTTCCTCGCGCAGCGTCGGGGCGCCGACGATCTCGATGGGGAAGCCCATGTCGATCACCATGCGCTTGATGACCAGAAGCTGCTGGAAGTCCTTCTCCCCGAACACGGCCACATCCGGCGCCACATGCAGGAATAGCCGGCTCACCACGCTGGCCACGCCTTCGAAGAAGTGCGGCCGCACCTCGCCTTCGAGGATGTGGGAGAGATCCTTCACTTTCACCCGTGTGGAATCCCCCGCCGGATACATTTCGGCCGGCGAGGGGCAGTAGCAGAACGAGCACCCTGCCGCTTCCAGCCTGGCAAGGTCGGCCTCTTCCCCGCGCGGATAGGTGGCGAGGTCTTCGTTCGCCGCGAACTGCGTGGGGTTCACGAAGATGGAGGACGCGGCGACGTCGGCCTTGGTCAGGCCGAGCTTGATCAGGCTCACATGCCCCGGATGCAGCGCGCCCATGGTGGGGGCGAAGGCGATGCGCTTGCCCGCCGCCCGCATCGACCGGCTCCAGTCGCGGGCCTCGGCCCTTGTACGGGCGACCACCAGTCTGGAACGCTTGGGCAATGCACGCTCTCCACGCTGAAGGCCACGCCCGGAGGGTCCCCGTCGGCATTCGGGCGGGGCTTTAGGCCCGTTCCGGCGGTGGATCAATCGCTCCCTTTGTCCCGGCTTTATGGGTCCTTAACCGGCCCGGACGATCTTTCGCCCATGCGTCAGCGTCTCGTTCGTATCTTCCGGTTGTCCGGTCTCGCCGCCGCCGCCTTCTGGCTGGCGGTTTGCCTGCCTTTGGCGCATGCGCAGGCCGAACGGCAGGTCCTCTCCCAGACGCCGGAACCCCGGTTTGGCGAGGCCCCGGCCGGCGACGCCACCCTGCTGCAGGCCGCGTCCGAGGACAACCTGCTGGCCGCCGTCCAGGCCGAGCTTGCCACAGCCGACGCCGAATTCTCGAACATCCGCAAGGCGCTGGATGTTCTCGGCCCCCTGCCGGATCACCCGGACCTGTTCATCCCC
>CAZGWV010000031.1:0-28101 GCA_964529555.1 uncultured Rhizobium sp. | reverse complement strand
CAAGGCGCTGGATGTTCTCGGCCCCCTGCCGGATCACCCGGACCTGTTCATCCCCCGGTACGTGGAAGTGAGGTCGCCGAACGCGCCCGCGCCGCAAGACCTCGCCCAGCTTTATGCCGTGGCCCCGAAATTCGACCGCTCCGCCTCCCTGTTCCATCGGGCCGAGTTCGGTTCCTTCGCCTCGCAACAGGCTGCCGAGGATCGCTGGCGCGCGCTCATCGAAACGAGCCGCCTCGCGGGTCTTGCGCCTGCCTATGCCGATGTGGGCGGCGAGATCCGCCTCACGGTCGGGCCGCTGTCCAGCGCCGGCGAAGTCGAGGCCCTGTGCGTGGAACTCGCCGCGTTGACGGGCCTGTGTCGCGGTATTGCCCCGGTAAGGGCGTGGTAGGACGATGCCCACAGCCATGACTGCGCCCGCTCCGACCTCGGATCGTGAAACGCCGGCCCGCTCGCGGCTGGCGCACACCATTGTCGTCGGCAACGAAAAGGGCGGCGCCGGCAAGTCCACGGTGGCGATGCATATGTGCGTCGGCCTGCTGCGCATGGGCATGACGGTCGGCGTGATGGATCTCGACGTGCGCCAGCGCTCGCTTGCGCGCTATCTCGAAAACCGCTCGCGCTGGGTGCGCAATACGGGCGCGCCGCTGCCGATGCCGGAGATGGTGCGCATCGATGCGAGCCAGGCGCGCGATCTCGACGCCGCCGAGGCCGAGGAGGCCAGGCATTTCGAGGACAGCCTCAAGCGCCTGTCCGAGAAGTGCAACTTCATCATCATTGACGCGCCGGGGGGCGACACCTTCCTGTCGCGCCTTGCACACTCGGCGGCTGATACGCTGATCACGCCGCTGAACGACTCGTTCGTCGACTTCGACCTGCTGGGCGATGTCGATCCGCAGACGCTGGAAGTCGCGCGCCCCAGCTTCTATGCCGAACTGGTCTGGGAATGCCGGAAGCAGAAGGCGCAGTCGAGCCGCAAGCCGATCGACTGGATCGTCATGCGCAACCGCATGTCGCCGCTGGACGCCCGCAACAAGCAGCGCGTGGGCGAGGCGCTCGAAAACCTTTCCCGCCGCATCGGCTTCCGCATCGCGCCGGGTCTGTCCGAGCGCGTGATCTATCGCGAACTGTTCCCGATGGGCTTGTCGTTGCTGGATCTGACGGATGCTGGCTCCGGCGTCGCCTTCACGATGAGCCATGTCGCGGCGCGCCAGGAAATCCGCGACTTAATGATCATCCTCAAGCTGCCGGGCCTCGAGGGGAAAGAGATCAGCTTCTAGGCGGATCGCCGGGCGTCTCGCTCAACCGCGCCTCGTCCTTCGACAGGCTCAGGATGAGGCGCTTGGTGATCGCGGCTGCTCAACAGGCCTCATGCCGAGCCTGTCGAAGCACGAGGCCGCGCCCGCCGGCCGTGATTCAATCAGCCCAGCGCAGCTTCCGCCGCCAGCGTGCGCGACACGGCGTTGACCACCGCGCCGATGCGCACGGACGCCTGGATCTGCTCGGTCGTGAAACCGGCTCCACGCAGCACGCCTTCATGGCTGTCCATGCACATGCCGCAGCCGTTCACGGCGGAGACGGCCATGCACCACAGTTCGAAATCGGGCTTCTCGACGCCCGGCGCGCCGATGACCTGCATGCGCAGCTTGGCGGGCGTGGTGCGGTAGACTTCGTTGTGAACGAGGTGCGTGAAGCGATAATAGACGTTGTTCATGCCCATGATCGACGCGGCGGCCTTGGCGGCCTTCACGGCTTCCGGCGTCAGCTTGCCTTCAGTCTCGCCGATCAGCGCGCGGATCGTCTGCGGCTCGCCGACGGCAAATGCGCAGGCGAGGAACGTGCCCCACTTCTGCTGGTCGTTCAGCGATGTCTCGTTCGACAGCGTGCCGAGATTGAGCTTCAGGTCCTTTGCGTAGTCCGGCAGGGCGGCTTTCAGCGTTTCGAGGTTCATCGGCGGTGTCTCGTGTCGGGGAAAGAAAGCCCTCCCGGCCCAGTTTGGGGGAGGACGACATGCGGGCCGGGAGGTCTCAGAGTGGCTTAGGCGGCTTTCAGCGTCTCGCCGCCGACCGCGCGGTTGCACGGGCAGAGTTCGTCGGTCTGCAGCGCGTCGAGCACGCGGAGCGTGTCGGCGGGCGCGCGGCCAACGTTGAGGTTGGTGACGTAGACGTGCTGCACGACGTTGTGCGGATCGACGACGTAGGTGGCGCGCAGGGCAACGCCCGACGCATCGCGCACGCCGAGGCCGTCCGTCAGCGAACCGTTGGTGTCGGCGAACTGCCAGATCGGCAGCTTGGCGAGATCCTTGTGGTCGCGGCGCCAGGCCAGCTTCACGAACTCGTTGTCGGTCGAGCCGCCGAGGACGACGGCGTCGCGGTCAGCGAACTCGCCGCCAAGGCGGGCGAATTCGGCGATTTCGGTCGGGCAGACGAAGGTGAAGTCCTTCGGGTAGAAGAAGATCACCTTCCATTTTCCCTCGAAGCTGTCCTGCGTCAGCGTCTCGAACGCCGACTTGCCGTTCTCTTCGTGGCTCATAAAGCCCGGCTTCACGCCAGTGATCTCGAAGGTGGGAAGTTTCTGACCAACGCCAAGCATGTCGTATCTCCGGTTTTCTAGATTCCGCCCGGTCGCCGCTGGGGAAGTCCGGGTCGTTGCAGGGGAGATAGCGAGTGGTGTTCGCATCTGCAACAGAGGATTAGAACAATTCCAAAAATGTCGCAGGGGCGATGAAAAACGGAGCAGGGCGCGCAGCCGCAGGATAAAAAAAGCCCCGAGCGCGCGGCTCGGGGCAGTTCCTCCACACACTCCCTCCTCGGGAGCCAATGTCGTCCTGCACCCGGATAAACGCATGAAGCGCGCCCCGGATGCCTGATGCAGGTCAAGCCTTCCGATCGAAGCGGTCGGCGTTCATCACCTTGGTCCACGCGGCGACGAAGTCCTTCACGAACTTCTCCTTTGCGTCGTCCTGGGCGTAGACTTCGGCATAGGCGCGCAGGATCGAGTTGGAGCCGAGGACCAGATCGATGCGCGTCGCTGTCCACTTCGCCGCGCCGGTCTTGCGGTCGCGAATCTCATAGAGATTGTCGCCGGTTGGATGCCAGCTGTTGCTCATGTCGGTCAGGTTGACGAAGAAGTCGGTGGTCAGCGCGCCGGCCCGGTCGGTGAAGACGCCGTGCTTCGATCCGCCGTGATTGGCGCCCAAGGCGCGCATGCCTCCGATCAGCGTCACCATTTCCGGCGCGGTCAGGCGCATCAGCTGAGCGCGGTCCAGCAACAGTTCCTCGGGGCTGACGGCATAGGTTTCCTTCTGCCAGTTGCGGAACCCGTCGGCGAGCGGTTCGAGAACGGCGAAGCTGTCGGCATCGGTCTGTTCCGCCGTCGCGTCGCCACGGCCCGGCGAGAAGGGCACGGTCACGTCAACGCCCGCCGCCTTCGCTGCCTTTTCGACGCCGACATTGCCAGCCAGTACGATCACGTCGGCCAGGCTCGCGCCATATTCCGCCGCGATCGGTTCCAGCGCGGCCAGCACTTTCGCGAGGCGGGCGGGCTCGTTGCCGGCCCAGTCCTTCTGCGGCGCAAGCCGGATGCGCGCGCCGTTGGCCCCGCCGCGATAGTCCGAACCACGGAAGGTCCGGGCGCTATCCCATGCTGTCGCGACCATGTCGCTGACCGACAGACCAGCGCCCGCGATCTTCGCCTTCACCGCCCCGACGTCATAGTCGGCGCGACCGGCCGGGACCGGATCCTGCCAGATGAGATCTTCGGCCGGAACGTCCGGGCCGAGATAACGTGATTTCGGGCCCATGTCGCGATGGAGCAGTTTGAACCAGCCGCGTGCAAAGGCGTCGCTGAACGCTTCGAAATCATTCAGGAAGCGCAGCGAGATTGCGCGATAGGCCGGATCGACCTTCAGCGCGATATCGGCGTCGGTCATCATCGGCATCAGCCGGATCGAGGGATCCTCGACATCGACCGGCTTGTTTTCCTCGGCGATAGTGATGGGAACCCATTGCGAGGCGCCTGCGGGGCTGCGCGCCAGCGTCCACTCATGGTTGAAGAGCATCGTGAAGAAGCCGTTGTCCCAGACTGTGGGATGGGTGGTCCAGGCGCCTTCCAGACCGCTGACCACGGTGTCGCGGCCGATGCCGCGTCCCTTTGTGTTCATCCAGCCAAGACCCTGGAATTCCGGCCCGGCTGCTTCCGGGTTGGCGCTGAGATTGGCTGCGCTGCCATTGCCGTGGCATTTGCCGACCGTGTGGCCGCCGGCGGTCAGCGCCACGGTTTCCTCGTCGTTCATGCCCATGCGCGCAAAAGTCTCGCGCATCTGGTTGGCGGTCGCCTGCGGGTCTGAGCGGCCGTTTACGCCTTCGGGGTTGACGTAGATCAGGCCCATCTGCACGGCGGCCAGCGGATTGTTCAGCGTCGCCGCCTGGCCGACATCGCCATAGCGGCTATCGCTGGGGGCCAGCCACTCCTTTTCGTCGCCCCAGTAGGTGTCCTTTTCGGGATGCCAGATGTCTTCGCGGCCAAAGGCGAAGCCATAGCTTTTCAGCCCCGCGACTTCATAGGCCATCGTGCCGGCCAGCATGATCAGATCGGCCCAGGAGATCCTGTTGCCGTATTTCTTCTTGATCGGCCACAGAAGCCGGCGGCCCTTGTCGGTGTTGACGTTGTCGGGCCAGCTGTTCAGCGGCGCGAAACGCTGGTTGCCGGTATTGCCGCCGCCGCGTCCGTCGCTGATGCGGTAGGTTCCCGCCGTGTGCCAGGCGGTGCGGGCGAACATGCCGACATAGCTGCCCCAGTCCGCCGGCCACCAATCCTGGCTGGTGGTGATCAATGCGCGCAGATCGGCTTTCAGCGCCTCGACATCCAGCTTTTTGAGTTCCTCGCGGTAGTCGAAGTCCTGGCCGAGCGGATTGGTCTTGGCGTCGTGCTGATGCAGGATGTCGAGGTTCAGCGCGTTGGGCCACCAGTCCATGATCGATTTGCCCATGGCGGTCATCGCGCCGTGGGCGACCGGGCACTTTCTCTCTTCCGTGGTGGTGTCGGCCATTCTTGCTCTCCTGAGGAAACTGTCTGAACGCATGAAGACTCTGGACAGGCGGGACAGGGCGCGGTCGGTAGCCCATCCTTGAGTTCCGCAGAGTCTTAGAACCGTTCCAAACTGGGGGCAAGATCAAATTGGAATAATTCCAAAATTAACCGCAAACCACCATCGTGGAAGCGTAGACGCAAGAATTCAAAAGAATATTCTCTTCGCTTCCGCCGGATCCGCTAGCCGCGCAGCGGTGTGACTGACCGGATGGTCCGCAGCACGCCGTCGGCGGAGGACATCATCATCGTGTGCGTCGCCACCGCGCCGTTGCGACGCTCCACGCCTTCGAGGATCGCGCCCTTGGTCACGCCGGTCGCGGAGAAAATCACGTCGCCCGAAACCAGATCGTCGATCTCGAAGCGGCGGCCGGCGTCGGTGAGGCCGCTGCGCTGCGCCTGGTACTTCTCGGCCTCGTTGCGGAAGGCGAAGCGCGCCTGCATCTGGCCGCCGGTGCAGCGCAGGGCCGCCGCCGCGAGCACGCCCTCGGGCGCCTTGCCCTGGCCGACATACATATCGACACCGGCTTCGGGGATCGCGGTTGCGATTGCGCCGGCGACGTCGCCATCCGAAATCAGGCTGATCCGCGCGCCTACGCGGCGCAGGTCGGCGATGATCTTCTCGTGGCGCGGCCGGTCCAGCACGCATGCCGTGATCTCGCGCACATCGACGCCCTTGGCGCGCGCAAGCCGCACGGCGTTCTCGCCTGCGCCGGCATCGAGATCGACCACGCCACGCTCGAACCCCGGCCCGATCGCCAGCTTCTCCATATAGAGGTCCGGCGCCTGCAGCAGCCCGCCGCGCGGCGCCGCCGCGATCACGGCGAGAGCGTTGGGCATGGCCTTCGCCGTCAGCGTCGTTCCTTCGAGCGCTTCGAGCGCGACGTCGAGTTCGACGCCTTTGCCTGTGCCCACGTTCTCCCCGACATTGAGAACCGCCACGTCCGCTTCGCCCACGATCACCCGGCCCGAGAAGTCGATGGCGTTCAGCGCCTCGCGCATCGCGTTGGCGGCGGCTTCCTCGGCCGCGCGCTCGTCGCCGCGCCCGATCCATTCCTCGGCGGCGGCCGCCGCCGCAATCGTAGCGCCCGCCATGGCGTAACCCAGCGTCGAGCACGAGGTGGAGAGCTTGCCCATGATGAGTTCCAGATCGCGAATCGTTGGGGCAGGCATACGCCCGCGCCGGGTGCGCCGAAAGCGAAATCGGCCAGCGCGCGGCGGCATTCCATGCTGCGCCGCACATTGCGCCGCCGCTCGCGGAATCCGGTTGCAGGGGCCCTGCGTTGCGTTCCAGAGTTGAGCCATGACCCGCACACATCTTCCCAACTCGCTCGACGCCTTCTGGATGCCTTTCACGCCGAACCGGGTGTTCAAGGCTGACCCGCGCCTCGTCACCCGCGCCGAGGGAATGTTCTACTACACGCCCGACGGTCGCGCTGTGCTCGATGGCACGTCAGGGCTCTGGTGCGTCGCCGCCGGTCACAACCAGCCGAAGATCGTCGAGGCGATCCGCAAGGCGGCGGGCGAACTCGACTACGCCGCCAGTTTCAACATGGGCCATCCGGCGGCGTTCGAATTTGCAAATCGGCTTTCCGGCATCCTGCCCGATGGGCTCGACCGTATCTTCTTCACCAACTCCGGCTCGGAAAGTGTCGAGACCGCGCTCAAGATCGCGCTGTCGTATCAGGTGGCGCGGGGCAAGCCGGGGAAGTATCGCCTGATCGGACGGGAGCGCGCCTATCACGGCGTCAATTTCGGCGGCATGACGGTGGGCGGCATCACGCGCAACCGGATGAATTTCGGCCCCATGCTCAACGGCGTGGATCACCTGCCGCACACACATGACATCGCCCGCAACGCCTTCACGCGCGGCCGGCCCGAACATGGCGCTGAATATGCCGACGCCCTTGAGCGCCTCATCGCGCTGCATGACGCTTCCACCATCGCCGCAGTCATCGTCGAGCCGGTGGCTGGATCGACGGGCGTGCTTGTTCCGCCGGAGGGGTATCTCGAACGCCTGCGCGAGCTTTGCACGAAACACGATATCCTGCTGATCTTCGATGAGGTCATCACTGGCTTCGGCCGTCTCGGCGCGCCTTTCGGGGCGCAGTATTTCGGCGTGAAACCGGACCTGCTGACGATGGCGAAGGCGATCAACAACGCCACGGTTCCGATGGGCGCCGTCGCCGCCTCGCGCGACATCTACGACACGCTGACGTCGGCCTCGCAGACGCCTATCGAGCTGTTTCACGGCTACACCATGTCGGCCCATCCGCTCGCCTGCGCCGCCGGGCTTGCGACCTTGGATGTATTCAAGGAGCAGGGGCTGTTCGAGCGCGCCGCGGAACTGGCGCCCTATTGGGAGGATGCGCTGCATTCGCTGCGCGGTGCGCGCCATGTGATCGACATTCGCAATCTCGGCCTTATCGGCGGGATCGAGATGGAGCCGCGGCCGGGCAAGCCGACCGCCCGCGCGCTTGAGGCGTTCCGCGCCTGCTTCGACGCCGGACTGCTCACGCGCGTCACCGGCGATATCATAGCGCTGTCGCCGCCATTGATTGCCGAGAAGGCGCAGATCGACCAGATGATCGACACGGTCCGCAGCGTGCTGCAGCATATCGAGTAGCATGGGGACGCCGCATGACGCTCACTGATATCCTGCTCATTCTCGCTCTGGCCGTGTTCGTGCTCGCATGGTGGATCAGGCGGACGCCGCAGCGACGCCGGGTGTTGATCGGCGCCGCGATCGCCATCGCCGTGATCGGCGCGGCGGGCTATATGACCGACCGATGGCAGAACGTGGCGGGCGTTCTTGCGGGCGTCGTTTTTCTTGCCGCGCTCGGCGTCGCCGTCCTCAAGAATCGCATCACGAAGACGGACCGCACGGGCGGCGTGCCGTGGCTTTCCGGTATGTTCATCGCGCTGGGCGCGCTCGTACCTGTTGCCGCTATCGTGCTGTTTCCCGTCTGGCCGCTGCCCAAGCCGTCAGGCGAACATGCCGTCGGGGTCCGCACGTTTGAGCTTGTCGACGCCACGCGCCTCGGCGTCCTGATGGCAAAGCCCGACCAGCCGCGCCGTCTGCTCGTGCGCGTGTGGTATCCCGCGCAGAGCGCCGGCGGCGAGCCGGTTCCGTATTTCTCAGAGGCCGAAACAAGAAGCACGGCCACATCGCTCGGCGCGTTCGTCGGCTTCCCGGAATTCTTCACCTATGTCCGGCATGTGAAGACGAACGCATACGCCGACGCGCCGCTGCTCGATGGCGCGAAGGATTTGCCGACTGTCTTCTACAGCCACGGTTACACATCGTTCCTGAACCAGAACACTGTTCTCATGGAGGAACTGGCCAGCCACGGTTATGTCGTCTTCTCGATCCAGCACACATACGACTCGTCCGCGACCGTCTTCCCGGATGGCATGGTCGAGCCGATGGACCCGGCGCTCCTCGAAATGGCGGAGGAAACGGAAGACGCGCGCCCGTCGCAGGCCGATGCGCTGGGCGGAAGCGACCCCGACAAGCGGCTGGAAGGCGCGCTCGTGTTTCAGGAATATTCCGTACGTGTCGGCGACCGGATAACGGCGAAAAGCACGCCGGCCTGGGTCGCGGACCGCCTGTTCCTGCACGACACGCTGCAGGATGCGCCCCCCGCGAGCGTCGCCGACATTGCCGCCGCCAGCAATCTTCGCCGCGTCGGTGAGATGGGCATGTCGTTCGGCGGCGCCATATCGGGCGAGATCTGCATGATCGATCCGCGTTGCGCGGCCGGGGTCAATCTCGACGGCGGCAACTTTCCCTTCACCGCTTTCAACCTCGACGTTCCGGCGCCCTTCCTCATGTTCCATTCCGATATGGGCGCCATGTACAAGTCGATGGAGCGCGACGTCCCGGCAGGCACGACGCCGCGCGGCTTCAACGAATTCTCCTATGAGCGCATCGGCGAGGCGGGCCAGCGCGACGACATCTATCGCGTGCAGCTCAAGGGCGCGCTGCATCTCGGCCTGTCGGATTTCTCGCTGTTCGTGGAGAGCCCGGTGCGCGATCCACTGTTCGGGAGTGCGCCGTCGAACATCATCATCGGCGCGCAGAACGATTTCGTGCGCGGCTTCTTCGACAAGCACCTGCGCGGCGCCACGCCCGATTTCCCCTCGAAGCAACTGGCCGCTTACGATGGCTGGGTCCTGCCGACGCCCAACAACGATCTCGCCGCCTGGTGGAACGCAAAGCCCGAAGCCGAGCGCCAGGCCTTGGACGCGCGCATCGACGCATTGAGGCCGGTCTATCCGCCGCCACCGCTGGTCCCGCCGCCTGAGCCGGTTGAGGCAGATACGCAGCCGGCGGCGCCCAATTAGGGTCGCTACTTCACCGCGAAGTCAAAATACGTCTCGGGATAGGGCTCGTCGTTCAGCGTGAAGTGCCACCATTCTTCCTTCAGCGGGCGAAACCCCGCACTGGCCATCGCGGCTTGCAGCTTCATCCGGTTCGCGCGCGCCTGCTCGCTTACGGTTACGTCGCCCGGCCATGAGATGGCGTCGAACAGGTCGTAGCCCGATCCCATGTCGAGTTCCGCGCCGGTGCGTGCATCTACAAGGGTGACGTCTACCGTAGAGCCGCGCGAGTGGCCGGAGCGCTCGGCAATGTAGCCGAGTTCGAACAGGCGCGACTTGTCCACGTTGGGATAATAGTCCGCCTTGCGCTTCTCATCCTGCGGATCGCGCGCCCAGGATACAAAATCCGCAACAGCCTGCGCGGGCCGATAGCAGTCGAACACTTTCAGCCGATAGCCCGAAGCCTCCAGATCGGCCTGCGCGTCTCGCAGCGCCGCCGCCGCGTCTCTGGTCAGCAGGCAGACTGGCGCTTCGTATCCGGCAATCGGGCGGCCGACGAAATTCTCGTTGCCGAAATAGCGCATGTCCACGACGAGGCCGGGAACCACCACCCCGGCATCGTCAAACGCGGAGCGATCCGGCGCGGCCATGTCCGCAGCCGGAGAGGCGGGGTGTGCAGCCGAACATGCGGCGGCCAGCGTCAGCAACGCCAGCGCGGCCGCAGTCCGCATCACGTACGTGTCTCGATCCGCAGCAGCCGGGGCGTGTCCGCCGTCAGCTTCAGTTCCGCCACGCGCGCCAGCGCCGTCTCGACTGTCGAACGCGGGCACGGGTGGGTCATTATCGCGATCGGCGCCGCGCCGCTGTCGCCGGCGGATTCCTGGATCAGCTTGTCGATGGAGACGCCGGCATCGCCCAGTTGCTCGGTCAGCGCCGCGAACGTGCCCGGCTTGTCGGCCAGGCGTGCGCCGATGAAGAACGAGCCCTGGTCAACCGCGTCATCGGCGGCGGTGATCAGCGGCGCAAGGTCACGCGAAGGCTTGCCCAGCGGCGGGGTCGCCGGGCCCTCGAACAGGCGCGCGAGATCACCCATCACGGCGGCGGCGGTGGGGCCGGAGCCTGCGCCGGGGCCGGTGAAGGTGAGGCGGCCAACCGGCTCGCCTTCGACCAGCACGGCATTGAGAGCGCCGTTCACGGCGGCGAGCGGGTGATCCGATTTCACCAGAACCGGCGCCACGCGGCAGCGTACGTTTCCGTTCGCGCGGAAGGCTTCCGCCACCAGCTTGATGCGATAGTCGAACTTGTTGGTGAGCGCGATGTCCATCGCCTCGATCCTGTCGATACCTTCGACCTGAACCTGCGCGAAATCCGGCTGCGCGCCGAACGCGATGGCGGCAAGGATCAGCACCTTGTGCGCGGCATCGCCGCCCGACACGTCGAGGAACGGATCGCTCTCGGCATAGCCAAGGCGCTGAGCTTCCGCGAGCACCGCCTCGTAGGCCGCGCCGGTGCGCAGCATTTCGGAGAGGATGTAGTTGCATGTGCCGTTGAGGATGCCCGATACGCGGCTGACGATGACGCCTGACAGCGAGTTCTTCACCGCGCGTACGATGGGGATCGCGCCTGCGACGGCGGCTTCGAACAGGAGGTGAGCCTCGTGCTTTTCGGCGAGGGCGGCGATCTCCATGCCGTGCTCGGCGATCAATGCCTTGTTGGCGCTGACCACGGCCTTGCCCGAACGCAGCGCGGCCTCGACCGTGCGCTTGGCGGGGCCGTCCGATCCGCCGACGAGTTCGACCACCACGTCGATGTCCGGCGACAGAGCCAGTTCGACGGGGTCGTCGAACCATTTGAACGTCGAGATATCGACGCCGCGATTGCGGCTCTTGTTACGCGCGGATACGGCCACGACTTCCAGCTTGCCCGGAAGGCGCAGTTCGGCCTGACGCTCAATGAGTTTCAGCAGGCCCCCGCCCACTGTGCCGAGGCCGGCGACGCCAAGTCTCAGCGTTTTGCCCGCAGACGTCATCCTACTGCCTTCCTTGCCGGCGCGCCCTCTGGCTTCGCCTTCGGTTCTTTTTCCGGCTTCGTTTTCACGCCGTTCGCTTCCATGAACTTGCGCACATTGCGCGCCGCCTGGCGGATACGCTGTTCGTTCTCGACAAGGGCGAGGCGCACATAATTGTCGCCATGCTCGCCGAAGCCCGCGCCGGGCGCCACGGCGACGTGCGCTTCCTTGATGAGGCGCAGCGAGAACTCCAGCGAGCCCATTTCACGGAACGGTTCGGGGATCGGGGCCCAGGCGAACATCGAGGCTTTGGGTTCGGGGATGTCCCAGCCGGCGCGGCCGAAGCTTTCGACCATCGCATTGCGGCGCGTGCGGTAGATTTCGCGCTGCTCGTCCACGCAGTCCTGCGGACCGTTGAGCGCTGCGGCGGCCGCGACCTGCACGGGCGTGAACGCGCCGTAGTCGAGATAGGATTTCACGCGGGCGAGGGCGGAGATCAGCTTTTCGTTCCCCGCAGCAAAGCCCACGCGCCAGCCGGCCATCGCATATGTCTTCGACATGGATGTGACTTCGACCGCGATATCCTTCGCGCCGTCGACCTGCAGGATCGAGGGCGGCGGGTCGTTGTAGTAGATTTCGGTGTAGGCGAGATCGGACAGCACCCAGATCTCGTGCTTCTTCGCGAACTTCACGACTTCCTTGTAGAAGTCGAGGTCCACGACCTGTGCGGTGGGGTTCGCCGGATAGCAGACGACCATCGCGGTGGGAGACGGGATCGAGTGGCGAACGGCGCGGCCGAGGTTGGAGAGATACTGCTCGGGCGAATGCGCCTCGACGGAGCGGATGCTGGCGCCGGCCATGATGAAGCCGAACGAATGCAGCGGATAGCTGGGGTTGGGCACGATGATGGTGTCGCCGGGCGCTGCGATGGCCTGGGCGAGGTTGGCGAAACCTTCCTTTGACCCGAGCGTGACGACGACTTCCTTGCCCCAGTCCAGCTTCACGCCGAAGCGGCGACCGTAATAGGCGGCCAGAGCCTTGCGCAGGCCGGGGATGCCGCGTGAGGCGGAATAGCCATGCACGTCGGGGTTCAGCGCCGTCTCGCGCAGTTTCTCCACGATGTGGGGCGGTGTGGGCAGGTCCGGGTTGCCCATGCCGAGGTCGATCACGTCGGCCCCGTTGGCGCGGAGTCCGGCCTTGGTCACGTTGACCTGCTCGAACACGTAGGGCGGCAGGCGCCTGATCTTGTGGAAATCCAACATCATGTCGGTTCACCTTCAGCGGACCCGGCGGACTCAGCCGCGCGGGGTAAATGTTTCTCTAGAGCGGTATCCAGCGCTCGGCTACGGGGTAAGTTCTTGCTGGGAGCGAGGCCCGGAGTGGGGCATTGCCGCACCGGCGCAAAGCGTCAGGGGGTGGGCTCGATGGGGTGGCCCGCAGCTGCGGCGCCCTCTTCCAGCGTGGCGCGCCATTGCGCTGCGGTAGCTCGCACATCCTCGTCCGAACGGATCTCGCCCTGGGCGGCTAGCTGGGCTTCCAGCCTGGCTGCGGCGTCTTTCAGCGAATTCACCCGCCGGTCCGATTGAGCCCTGGTGGTTTCAACCTTCCGGGTTTCCGGGACATCGGCGAGTTCGGGATACCCTTCGCCCTTCACCTCGACGGCCTTGGCCTCGAACCATTCCGGCGCGATCTGGGTGATATAGGATTGCTGCATGAGATCCGCGCATCCGGCCGTGAGGACGGTGCATCCCAGAATCCCTGTTGCCGCGATCGCGCGAAACATGCCGATTTTCCAGTCAGCGGGGTATCAGCCCCGTGATTGCTCTTGCCTGCGATCCTACCTACTGACAGTCGGCTGATTTGGCGAGCGGAAGAATCAGGTCCGCCCGGCGAAAGTTCCATCAGGGCCGTCAGCGAAACGGCCTTAAACGGGGACCTGTGGTGTTATGAGCCCAAGCGGAGAAAAGCCGCCCGGCGGCCCGACGGACAAGCCGTCCGGCGGCGAGGATTTTTCCGAGGTCAGCTTCCAGCGCCTCGGCCAGAAGATCGCCGACCTCAGTCGTGAACTTTCGGACATAACCAAGCTCGCCGGCGGCGCCGCCCCGCGCAAGCTGGAACTCGAAGCTGCCGCCGCAGCCTTCAAGTCGCTGACCGAGGCTTACGCCGCCAAGCCCGAAGCGTTCAACGAAGCGCAACTCTCCCTGTTCGAGCGCAACACGCTGATGCTGCAGGAGCTGTCGATGGGCGCGCCGTCCGAAGCGGGCGATGCCGATGCCCGCTTCTCGGACCCCGCCTGGCGCGAGAATCCGTTCTTCGACTTCATGCGCCGCATGTATCTCGCCCAGTCGAGCTGGGCCGAGAATCTCGCCTGGAATGCGCCGGGCCTCTCCGACACCGAGCGCCGCCGCGCCGCGTTCTTCATCCGTCAGGCGACCGCCGCGATGGCGCCCTCCAACTCGCTGATGGGCAATCCGCGCGCGCTGAAGGCGCTGTTCGAGACGGACGGCGCATCCGTGCAGCGTGGCTTCGCCCAGCTGCAGGAAGATTTCGACAAGGGTGGCGGGCGCATCGCCGTGACGCAATCGGATGCGGATGCGTTCGAGCCGGGCCGCAATCTCGCCGTTACGCCGGGCGAAGTGGTGCTGACCAATACGCTGATCGAGCTGATCCGCTATTTCCCGACCACGAAGAAGGTGAAGGCCAGCCCGATCCTGATCTTCCCGCCGTGGATCAACAAATACTACGTGCTCGATCTCACGCCTGCGAACTCGCTGGTGGCGTGGCTGCGCGATCAAGGCTTCACGGTCTACATGGTCTCATGGCGCTCGGCGGATGAAGAGAGCAAGGATTTCAGCTGGGACGATTATCTGAAGCACGGCGCCCGCGCCGCGCTCGATTGGGTCCACGCCGCGCACGACGCGCCGGTGAACGTCGCCGGCTATTGCGTCGGCGGTGCGCTCGCTTCGATCCTCGCGGCGCGGATGGCGGATGAGGGCGATGCGCGCCTGGCCTCGCTGACGCTGATGGCCGCGCAGACGGATTTCTCGGAGCCGGGCGATCTGGGTATCTTCATCGACGATCATTCCATCGGCGGGATCGAGCAGATCATCGCCGAATCCGGCGGCGTCATGCCGGGCGAGGCGATGCGCGATGCGTTCAACCTCCTGCGCCCGGAAGATCTGATCTGGCGCTATGTCGAGGATCGTTACCTGCTCGGCAACGAGGCGAAGGCTTTCGATCTTCTCTACTGGAATTCCGACCAGACCAACCTGCCGGGGCCGTTGCACATCGCCAGCCTGCGCAAGCTCTATCTCGAGAACGCGCTCGCCAAAGGGGGCTTTGTGGCTGAAGGCAAGGCGGTCGACCTGCGCGCGATCCAGACGCCGACCTTCATCCATGCCGCGCGCAAGGACCACATCTCTCCCTTCCCGTCGGTCTACAAGGGCGTGAACCTGTTTGGCGGATCGGTCACCTTCCTGCTGGCGGACTCTGGCCACATCGCTGGCGTGGTGAATCCGCCTGCGTCGGGCAAGTACCGCTACTGGACCGGCGATCTGCTGCCGCCCAGCCATGATGCGTGGCTGGCCTATGCGAAGGAACATCCCGGCTCATGGTGGCCGGTATGGGCAGAGTGGCTGGGCGAAAAATCCGGCAAGGACGTTGCGCCGCCCAAACCCATCGCGGACGCCCGGCCGGCGCCGGGCGGCTATGTGCTCGAAACGCTCGCCACCATCCGCGCGCGGCGGGGCGGATGATGTCGACGCCCGCCTTTCTCGGCGTTTCGCAGTCGTTGTCCGGCCGCACATGGCGCCAGCGGCCGACGGACGAACACCTCGCGGTCGAGCACGCGCGCCGCCTGAAAGCGCCCGATCTCGTGGGCCGGCTGCTCGCCGCGCGCGGCGTGGCGCTGGGCGAGGCGGAGCTGTTCCTCAACCCCACCCTGAAAGACCTGTTCCCCGATCCCTCGACCTTCGCGGACATGGACAAGGCGGCCGAGGTGATCCTCGACTCCATCGTGTCGAACAAGAAGGTCGCGGTGTTCGCTGACTATGACGTCGATGGCGGCACGTCCTCGGCCATCCTGTCGCGTTATTTCCGCGCCTGGGGGCGTGAACTGATCCTGTACGTGCCTGACCGTCTGACGGAAGGCTTCGGTCCGACACCGGGCGCGTTCCGCGCGCTACAGGACATGGGCGCTGAGCTTGTCGTCACGGTCGATTGTGGTGCAGCGGCGATCGCCGCACTCAACACCGCCAACGAGATCGGGCTCGATGTCGTGGTGATGGATCACCACCTGATGCACGACGAGCATACGCCACCCACGCTGGCGCTTGTGAACCCGAACCGGCCTGACGACAGGTCGGGCCACGGCTTCCTCGCCGCCGCTGGCGTCGTGTTCGTTCTCGTCGCTGCGTTGAACCGCCTCGCGCGCAAGCGGGGTGTCGCGCCCGAGGGCGGTCTGCCCGATCCGATGAAGTGGCTCGATCTCGCGGCGCTGGGAACGCTGTGCGACATGGCTCCGCTGCGCGGGGTCAACCGCGCCATCGTTACGCGGGGCCTCAAGGTTCTGGAGAGGCTCGAGAATGCCGGGCTCAAGGCGCTGTCCGAAGTCTCCGGCATCGAAGCGCCCAGCTCCGTCTATCACGCGACCTTCATGCTCGGCCCGCGCCTCAATGCCGGCGGCCGCATCGGCGACCCGTGGACGGCCGCGAAATTGCTCGCGACCGACAATCGCACCGAAGCGATCCAGCTTGCCGAAAAACTCAACCACCAGAACGCCGAGCGCAAGGAAGTCGAAGCCAACATCCAGGCGGAAGCGGTGGAGCAGGCGGATCGCCGCCTCGCGGAGCTTCCCGATGCGGGCATTATCGTGGTTGGCGGCGAAGGCTGGCATCCCGGCGTGATCGGCATCGTCGCGGGCCGGTTGAAAGAGAAGTATCACCGCCCCGCCATCGTTGTCGGCTGGGGTGAAGGGCTCGGCCCCATCGCGCGCGGCTCGGGTCGCTCGGTCGCAGGCGTGAATCTTGGCGATCTGGTCAGCAGTGCGGTGAGGGAAGGCATTCTCATCAATGGCGGCGGTCACGCCATGGCCGCCGGCCTCGGCATGGAGCCGTCACGCCTCAAAGACCTGCGCGATTATCTCGAACAACGCACGCAAGGCGCGAAGCAGGAACTGGCCGAAGCGCGCGTCCTCGAGATCGACGCCACGCTTGCGCCCGGCGCGGCCAATGGCGATTTGCTCGATGTGGTCGAGCGTATCGGCCCGTTCGGCGCCAACGCGCCCGAGCCGCTGTTCGCCATCCCGAATGTCCGCGCAGCCGGCGCCCGCCGCGTCGGCGCCAACCACATGGCGTTCGACATGATCGGCGAAGATGGCGCCCGCGTCCGCGCCATCGCCTGGCGTGCAGCGGATGGTCCTGAAGGGCAGGCGATCCAGAACGGCGCCGCCATCCACGTTGCCGGCCGCCTTCGGCCCGATACCTGGAAAGGCCCCGGCAAGGTGCAGATCGAAGTCGCCGACATCGCGCTGGCCTAGGAGGGGTCGGCTTGTGCGCCCGCCCTGTCGCAGACGGATTTCTGCGCCCGCATGATGACGCCCATCTCTGCGATTACCTGCATCGTTTGCGCGTTCGCTGCCTCGATTTCGGCGCCGTCGGGGCTGGCGCCTTCCGCCTTCAGGGCGGCCTCGTAGGCATAGAGGATGTTCAGCATGTCGCCCGTCCTGTCGAAGACAGCCTCGGCCTTCTGGCAGGCCGTGGTCCAGTCGGCGGCTGTGACGGCGGCGTCCGCCTCGGCCATCAATGCATTGCGCTCCCGGCCGGCCGCGGCCAGATCCTGCAGGGCCTGGGCGCTGGACGTCTGGGCCAGCGCCGCCGGCGCGAGCAGGCAGGCAAGAACGGGGACCAGTCGGCGCATGGGGATTCTCCGAAGACGCCCGCTGTATGCCGCAAGTCCGGCCCGTCGGCCACACGATGCCGCAGGAGCCATCCGTGCGCCGGCGGGTGCGCCCGATGGCCCGTTTTGCAGGGAAAATGCGAGGTGGAGGCAGGCTGCCGATGTGGCGCCGGCGGCCGGATCGGACCCAGCCGAGACCGCTTGCGCCGAGGTGGCGATGCAGCTATATCGCCCCCTCCGCCGAGCGGTCCCTTCGTCTATCGGTTAGGACATCTGGTTTTCAACCAGGAAAGAGGGGTTCGACTCCCCTAGGGACTGCCAGCGGATTTCGTATCGAATTGAATGGGTTGATAATTTCGGCCTTGGCCGAAACGCGCCCAACATTTTCACCAACAACCTGATGGGGGATGAGCGGGGTGAGATTCGGCGCGGCCTAGGCTTGGCTAAGCTCGGCAAGGAAGCTCTTAAGCACGTCCTCGGCGGTCTTGAATGTCGGCACCTTTGCGAAGTGCTCGATCAAGGCCGCTTCAATCTCCGCGCGGGACTTCCTGTCGCCAGTGGTCGCCCATGCGCGGGCCTCATGCATCGTGTCCCACGGAGACTTGGTGTTGCCGCGCGTGGCGGAGGCGTCACCGTGCTTGCCGATGCCGAGCACGGGGCCGGTTTCCTTATTCCAGATCGGCTTGAACAGCCGGATCAGGTATTCTTCCGCTGGCCCCTCCCAACCTGTGGTGACCACAAGCGCGCGGCAGTCGAAATCGGCAACGTCGATTGTCTCTTGGGCCTTGATGATGTTGCGGCGGTGTTCGGTAAGTCTTCCGATCAACCTAGCGCCTTGATCCCGAGTGGTTCGCGCGCCCTCAATCGCTGGCCCGGCCTTGCCCACGTAGATGGGCGTTTCACTGCCGGAGATTGGTTTGTAGGGCTCGAATGGGCCACGGTAGTAGATTGCATAAACGCCTGACCCATAGAAGCGGCCTAGGTCTGGCATAGGGACGCGAGGTTGAGCCACAAGTGCGAGCGCGGCGAACCTGCCAAACAGCTTTGGGTCACTTGGATCAAACACAGCCGCAGGCGTTTGGATCGGATCAATCTGGTTGAGAATGTCCGTGAGCCGATCAATCCCCGCCACAATGTCACGCTCAAGTTTTCGACGTGCGGGCGGTGTCAGGGTGGCCGACGCAGCATCAGTCGCGAGCTTTTCCAAAGCATCCCGGAGTTGCGCCGCGTGATCCACTTTCTTGCTCAATGCACCGTCTCAATTGATGATGCCACATGCTTGCCCACAGCCTCAGCGAGGCGCACGGGCACCGCGTTGCCGAGTTGGCGCATTGTCTCTGACCACGCGCCGTGGAACCGGAAGTCGTCAGGGAAGGTTTGAAGACGGGCACTCTCGCGCACGCTGAAATAGCGCACCGATCCGTCTGGCCTGCACAGCATGTTTTCGCCACCCGGCACACCATGCACGCCAGCCTTGAGCGTCTTGGCAGGCTCATCCAGTGGGCTGCCTGTGTGGCCCGGATATGAGCGAGCGCCGGGCTGGAAACGATGGTTCGCAAAGGCTTTGGCTAGTGTGGGATGCGCCTCGGGGTCAGGCAGATCGGCAATGGCGTCACGCACCGTGAGCCATGCAGGACCGCTCGCGCGCTCATCCATGCGCTCGGCACGCGCTTGCTTGCGTGGGTCAAATGGGCGGGCCTTGCGGGCCACTTTATGGCGTTCCCAATACTCGCCGCTGCGGTATTGATCCCACAGCAATGCATCCTGCGAATGCGCGCCCTCTGGAAAGCTCCACTCAAGGCCAAGGTCTTCCCTAAAGCCCACAATGAAGACGCGCTCCCGGCGCTGAGGCACGCCATAGTCAGCGGCATTCAAGAGGCGGCAGACTACGCGATAGTTAAGCCCGGCGCGTTTGCCGCGTGTATGGTCACGTTCAAGTCGTGCGCGGTGGTCTTCCCATGTCTCAGTGCGCTTGCGCTCAATCTCAGGGTGCTCAAGTTGCAGGCGGATGTACTCGAAATAGTTGCGGAACGCGGCGCGCGTCAGGCCCTTCACGTTCTCGAAAATGAAGGCACGCGGGCGTGCTTCACGCACCGCGCGGATGGCCTGTGGGAACATATCTCGCGCATCGTTGTAGGCAGCGTGGCGGCCCCCCATTGAGAACGGCTGACATGGCGGGCCACCCGACACCAACGACACACGCCCGCTGTACGGCGTGAAATCTTGGTCCCTCACGTCGCCAATTGTGATCTTCCAGCCATTAACGTCGCCAGCATGCGCCTCAGCGTTCTCGCGAAGCGTCTCACCGCACCAGCGGTCCCATTCAATGACGTTGAGGGGATCGAACCCAGCCCGCTGTAAGCCAATGCCAAGACCGCCCGCCCCCGCGAACAGTTCAACCGATTTCATTCGGTCAGGAACAACGCGAGTCGGGGGATAAGGGTATCGATTTTTGTCACCTCGCACTCCCAAGCTGTGAACACTCGCCATCCCGCCCCCTCCAAAGCCGCGACATTCCTTTGGTCGCGTTCCCCGTTTGTTTCCGACTTTGGAAACCAAAAGTCCAGACGTGATTTTGGCAAGCGAGCGAGCTTGCAAGTTGGGTCGGGGTGTCGGCGCCAAAAGCAGCCTTGAACGAACACCACTGCCCGGCGCGAAGGGAACACCAAGTCCAGCTTACCGGGTAGTCCGCGTACATGAAGCCGATAGCGATGCCCCTTCGGGAAGGTCCGCCTGCCTGCGAGGCTTGCCATGACTCCGTGCGTCTGCGAACCAACGGGCCGGCGAAGCATCATTGTCTACCGAGGGAGCGGGTCCATGAGGGTTTTGAGTGTCGCGGCGCTGGCCATGGTTCTGGCGCAGCCTGCTTTCGCGGACGGCTGGATGCGCACGCCGCTTGTTGGGGCGAAACCTGACCGGACCTTCCTTGCGATCGACACCGCGCCGCCCAAGAATAACGACGGAACCTATGAGATCACGGTGGTCGATTATTTCGAGACGCAACAGCAGGACCACGCCGTGAAGGTGTTCACCAGCGGCTCGCTCAACTGCAAGACTGGACAGGTCGCAATTACCTTGATCCAGCGCTATGCAGACAATGGCGGCGTCGCCTCCACCAAGCAGATCGAGGATGGGTTCAAGCCCGTAGCCCCTGCCTCGCCGCTCGACACGGCTCGCAAGTTGATTTGCGACGGCGACAAGACCGGCCTGACCGGCTTCACCTTCAACTATAGCAAGAAGGTCGGCGTTGTTTTCGGAGAAGAAGAGAAGCGCTGAGGCGCGCAATCGGCCCTTGCCTGCGATCGGGGCCGGCGCGACGGCCGCTCTGGGCAGACGGCCGCTCTGGACAGGCGGCCGCGCCGGACAGGGAGAGGGGCAGAGCGGGCGATGACGGCGGGGAAGGGAAAATGCAGCTGAGGGCTTGTCCGGGCCTTGTCTCTGGCCGCCATGATCCGATGTTCCACCGGGCCGCCGGAGGAAGTGTCCAATGACAAAGACGATCGAGCGTACGAAAGCCGTTCCCCGGCTCGCGCGACGCCGCCCCGGCTACTGGCGGAACCGCTGGACCGACGAATATGGCAGCAACGCCGTCGATCTGGGCGACGGCACCGGGTATGGTTACGGCAAATATCCCTCGCCTGAACTCGCCGAGCAGAAGGCGATGGAGCACATCGAGATCCACAGCATGCCGCTGCGGGTCTATCTCGGCACGGTCTATTTCCCGGATGACGAGGCCTGATCGCGCGGGTCTTCCGTCGCCCCGACATGGCCGTTGGCGACTGGATCAGGCCTTGGCCTTCGTTCGCGACGCCATGATGTTCTCCACCACGGGCGCCCACACCGCCATTGTCGCGTCATCGATCTCGTTGCGGTCAAGTTCGCGGAAGTAGGTTTCCGCGCGCACGGTGACGCCATCCGCTTCTCCGCGCTTCAGCTTGCGCTCGAATTGCTCGCGTGACCGCACGGCGTAGTGCGCGATGGAGTACGGCTCCTTGTGCAGGTTGGGGAGATCGACGACATCGCGGAAGGGCATGCACGGGCGGCCGCTCGGCGTGACATACCGGCCATTGACGATCGCGCTGTGCGGGTTGGGCATGCGGATCACCTGCGAGGGCCGCACGATCGACTTGATCACCCTCATCGGCATCTCGGCGCGCTTCTGGAACGCCTTGATGCCAAGGCCCAGCGGCGTCTTCTTGTGCCCGGCGGAGCCGTAGACCAGCCAGTTGAGCGCGACCGCAGACACATCGCCAAGACCCGTCAGCAGATCCAGCAAGGGGGGCGCGTCCGGGGACCGGCGAATGTATTCATCGCCATCCATCAGGATCGCCCATTCGGTTTCGTCGCCATACTTCCTGAAGAAGTGCGTGTTGGCCAACATCTGCGCGGGTTGCTGCTGGAACGAGACGAGCCTGATGTCGTAAGACTTTGATAGCCGGCCAATGACGCCAAGCGTGTCGTCCGTGGAGTGGTTCTCGTAGAGATAGAAGCGCTGCACGCCGATGGCGGCGTGATAGGTCACCCACTCTTCGAGATATTCGGCTTCGTTCTTCAGGGCGGCGACCGCCGCCAGCCGGACTTCCGGCGGCCGGGCCAGCGTCACCGTCGTGTTGTAGCGCCAGGCTTCGGTCGGCGCGTAGTTGAACGCATCGCCCGCGCGCAGAAGCAGCGAGGTGGCTGACTTGGCGTGGCGCTTCGTGAGGTAATACGCCGCGCTCAACTTGAATGCGAGCGCCGAAGTCTCTTTGCTCTCGAAGTCGACCTGGCTGGCAAAGACGGCAAGCGGCTGCATCTCGCCATTCGCCACCGCGAGGATGACGGCGGCCTCTTTGGCTTCCGGCGAGCCGGGCGTCAGCCGCGACGCTGCTTCCTTCACCACGTCGATGTGGATGTCGGGGAATCCGCGGGTCACGGCTATCCACCGTGCTTTCGGGGTCGAGGCTTCGGCTGTATCCATGTGACTGTTCTTACCTTGAGGCAGCGCTTGGATGGCTGTTCCGGGCAAAGAATACAAGGCGATCGGGTTCGGCGGCTGCACGCTCATGGGGCGCGGGGGCGAAGCCGGGAGCGTCCCCAGCCGCCTGCGCCCCCCTGGCGCGGCTGGCTACCCGCCGGACACGTTGAGGTCACCTTCTCGCGGGACGAGGACCGATTTGGCGGACAAGCGCCCTTAGCGCCTTGATTCGCGGTCATTCGACGGCGTTACTCACAAGCGAATAATCAATTCGCGCCGTATGTTTGCAGGCGAGAATGTCATGCTACAGTCATCCGGCCGGGGAGCCTGTGGGTGGATGCAGCCGCAACAGAATCAGACTGAAACGGACGCCGAGTCCGAGCCGATGGTGAGGGTCGAAGGCCGCGTGAAGTGGTTCGATCCGGCCAAGGGCTACGGCTTTGTCGTGCCGGATGCGGGCGAGGCTGGCGGCGGGCTCAAGCGCGACGTCCTGCTGCATATCTCCGTCATGCGGAAATTCGGTCGCGACACGGCCCAGGAAGGCGCCCGGATCGTCTGCAATGTGGCCACGCGGGATCGTGGCTATCAGGTGCTCGAAATCGTGGAACTCGCCATTGTCGAAGCGGAAGGCGAGGCGGAAGCCGGCGGCCCGCTCGAGGTTGTGCTGGTGAAGTGGTTCAACCGCACCAAGGGCTATGGTTTCGTCCAGCGGCGCGACGATCCCGAAGATATCTTCATCCACATGGTCGTGATCCGCAAAGCCGGGATCGAGGATCTGCAACCGGGCCAGCCGCTGCTGGCGTCGGTCGGCAAGGGCCAGAAGGGCCGTAACATCATCAGCGTGAAGCTGCCGCCCTGATCGCGTGGGCGCGCGCACTGGCGGGCTTGGCTTGCGCAGTCCGGCGCCTTACCGATGCGGTTATGAAAAAGCTCATCGCCGCCGCCATCGTCTCGCTCGCTTTCGCACTGCCTGCTTTCGCCCAGGGGCCAACCGAGCCGCTGAGCATCAAGAGCGGAGACAAGACCCACGCGCTCACTGTCGGGGTAGCCGACACGCCGGAAGAGATCGCGGCGGGCCTGATCGGGCGCGCCAGCGTTCCGGCGGGACAGGGCTTGCTGCTGGACATGCGCCGCGCGCCTGAGGGTTTCCAACTCAGCCTGAAGGGCGTTCTGGTCAATCTCGACCTCCTGTTTGTCGGGCCGGATGGAACCGTGGTCGCCATCGCGCAGAATGCACGCGCGGGAAGCCTGCGTCCGCTCGCTCCCGGTCTGCGCGCCGCCGCCGTGATCGAGATCGCCGGCGGGCAGGCGGCGGCGCTTGGCATCAAGCCGGGCGACAAGGTCAGCCACAAGGTGTTCGGCAATGCCGGATGAGGCGCAGCCTGTCGCGCCTGCTGGTTTCGTCTACGTCGCCCGCGCCCCGTTCGTGAACCATGTCGGCCCGCTGTTCCAGGCGGAGAGGGATGCGCCCGGCGAGATGACGCTCGGCCTCAAGGTCGATGCGGTTCACACCAACACGATGGGGTTCATGCATGGCGGCATGATCGCCACGGTCTGCGACAGCGCGATGGCGCGCGCGGCCGTGTTCCTGCTGAACCGGCGCACCGTCACGCTGCGCATGGCGCTGGAATACTTCGATCCGATCAAGCGTGGCGACTGGCTCACGGCTCACGCCCGCCTCGTCGACCATGATGGCGAAGTCGCGCACACCGAATGCCTCGTGAAGGTGGGCGAGAGCGTCTGCGCGCGCGGAACGGGCGTGTTCAGGCTGCTCAGGAAGGTTTAGGCCTTGAATCGAACCGATTTGCAGGCTGTGCTTCCGTTCCGCCATCTTTGGGGTATAAGCCCCGCCAAGTCGGAGTGTGGCGCAGTCTGGTAGCGCATCTGGTTTGGGACCAGAGGGTCGGGAGTTCGAATCTCTCCACTCCGACCAGCCTTCGCCCGCCTTGTCGGTTCAAGAGGGGAGGGCGAGTTTCGGCTCGGCGAGCCTTTCCCCTAAATGTGCAGTCTGAGGCAAGCAGTCTGAGGCAATGAGCGAAAGGCCAGTCATTCTGCTGGCCGCGCATGGCGAGCGCGGCGGGGCTGCCAACAACGCCCGGCTCGCGGCCATCGTGGAGCATGTGGCCGGGGCCGTTCCGGAAGCCGATGTCGGGTCGATCCTCGTCAATGTGGAAGGCGTTGTGGAGCGCGCGGTTGCCGGGTGCGGCTCGCGACCGCTGCTCGTGCTGCCGCTGCTGTTCTCGGATGGATATTTCTTCGAGCATCGCCTGAAGCCGTTCGTGGCCGGGCCGGGGCGCGCGCTTCGACCGCCGCTGGCGTTGTGGCGGAGCTTTGGGCCATTCCTTGCCGATAACCTCGCCCTTCGCACGATCAGCCACGCGGCTGATCCCCGCGTCGTGCTGGTGGCGCATGGATCGACAACGCCGGGCAGGTCTTCGGCCTGCGCGCGTCAGGTCGCGCTGGCGATGCAGGCGCGCTACGGGCGCATCGAGGCGGCGTTCCTGGAGGAGGCGCCGTTTGCGAGCGAAGTTATCGCGCGTACCGAGGCGCCGTGGGCCGCCGTTGGGCTATTTCTTGGCGAAGGCCTGCACGGAGGCGAGGATTTCGATGTGCTTGTCTCAACCGCCCCCCAGCGGCCCGTCGCGGCCTTCACTGTGGGGGAGCTTCCCGGCTTGCCGGGCCTCGTTGCGGCCGAAGCGCTTGAGTGGCTGGCGCAACTATGACGCGCATGGGCGCTCTCGATCGCCCTGGTGGCGTTTGCCTATTACCGGGAGACCAACCTTTCGCTGGCGAATGCCTCGAAACGCACGATTTCGGCGGTTCTGGCCGATCCGGGCTGACGTGCGCTCCTGACAGGGGGCCGCAGTTGAATTTTCATGGCTTTGCGGGCAGATGGTGGCCGCCACGGAGTCGCCAGATGCTTGCGAAAATCTATCGTCCCGCCCGCAACGCCATGCAGTCCGGCACGGCCAAGTCGCAGGACTGGGTGCTGGAATTCGTGAGCGAAACCGCCCGCACGGTCGATCCGCTGATGGGCTGGATCGGCAATGGCGATACCAATACGCAGGTGCGCCTGACCTTCGCCACCCGCGACGAGGCAATCGAGTATGCCCGCCGCGAAGGCATCGCCTTTCAGGTCACCGAGCCGCGCGAAGCAAGGCGCGTGATCAAGTCCTATGCCGAGAACTTCGCCGCCGTCCGCAAGAGACCGTGGACGCATTGAAAAGCGAGTAGGGAATTGGGAGTAGGGAGTCGGCAACAATGAACAACGCGCGGCCTGGTTCGGAACCGTCGGGGCCGCAGCAAGTGTTCTGGAAAACGACTGCCTATTCCCTACTCCCGCACGAGACGACCCCGTAGCTCAACTGGATAGAGCACCCGCCTTCTAAGCGGGTGGTTGCAGGTTCAAGTCCTGCCGGGGTCGCCAGTCTTTTATCGCAGTCCGGCGAACCAGATCGTGTGGCGCGGGCCCTTGCCGTTGCTGCGGGCGCGGACGGTGACTTCCTCGACCTTGAAGCCGGCGTCCCTGAGGCGGCGGGTGAAGGCGGCGTCGGGGGCGGCGGACCAGATGGCGAGGATGCCGCCGGGCTTGAGCGCGGCTCTGGCGGTCGCGAGGCCTTTCATCGAATAGAGACCGTCATTGGCGGCGCGCACGAGGCCGGAGGGGCCGTTGTCGACATCGAGCAGGATGGCGTCGTAGCGCTTGGCTGCCGCGCTGATGACGGCGGCGACGTCGCCCATGACCAATTGCACGCGGGGATCGTCGAGGCAGCCGGCGGTGAGCCCCGTCATGGGGCCGCGCGCCCAGTCGATGATCTCGGGCGCGAGTTCGGCGACGGTGGCGCGTCCGTCCGGGCCAAGGATGTTCAGGGCGGCGCGCAGGGTGAAGCCCATGCCGTAGCCGCCGATCAGCAGGTGGGTGTTCGCGCGCCTGCCCAGCCGTTCGCATGTCATTATGGCGAGGGCTTCTTCCGAACCGCCCACGCGGCTGCTCATCAATTCGTTGCCGTCGACCATGATGACGTGGTCCTCGCCATGGCGGAAGAGGCGCAGTTCGACCCCGCCCGGCACTTTCGCCGTCCCGATCAGTTCGCGTGGCTTCATCTGGCTTGTTCCTGACCCGCAGCCGTATTCGGGCCGAGAGGAGCGAAACCCTATTCCGCGCGCCGAGACAATGGGCCCGGTCAGGGAAGATGCGATGATCGTCAGCCCGTCTCGTAACAACACGCCGTTTCGCGCGTTCCTGTTCCTGATGCGCGGGCGGAGCGTGCCGTCCGCGTTACACCAGATGAGCGAGGACCCGCCATGACCAACAAGCATTCCGACACAGACCGCCCTTACCGTCTCGAAGATCATTCCTATGGCCCACCGCGTTCGGGCGACAGCGAGCCGCGCTCGTGGACCGACGGTCTGCCGCACGACTTCAAGGGGTGGGGCCCGCAGACGCCCGATCCGGGCGACCCGGTTGAAAGCGCCTCCAGCGAGCCGAACAGTGAATTGCACTGGGATAGCGGGGAAGAGCCGCGCAACCATCATGTCTGGCATTTCGACGGCCGCCGGCGTCACCATCACTAGGCGATGCGGAGATTTGCCAGCACTCACACACGTTGAGCGCCAGCGCCGCTGGCGCTCAACAGCGTTCAAACCGACAGGTCGCAGTTGGGATTCATTTGGCGGCACGATCGTGCCTTTTGTGCGCTGTGTCTTCACAATGCGGAGCGCAAAGGCCCGGTTTTCGGCGCATTGCCCGATCGTGGCGCATCAATTGTGGCGGATGCAACACGTCGCGCGGCATGTGCATTCAGCGCGCATTCAAAATGTAGCGCGGGCTGGTCCCAGACGGCGATTCTTCTAGTATCGTGAGTCAGCGCGGGACGGTTGAGCAGTACGCCTCTATCAATTCGCCTTCTCCGCGCCGACATTTGAGGAGATGGTTCCTCTACGCACCACCGGGTTTGTGCCTGCGCACCCACCGACTGGCAGGCGCGCTTCTCCCGATCGGGTGCAGCCTACGAGGGACTGCGGCGGCGCGGTCAAACGCTGAAGCAGTGTCTCGCTGACGTGCCTCTGGATCCCGCTTGCGGGTTGAAAAGGGAGCGATGATGTCGCGCGATCTGTTCGACAGCTACACCAAGGCCTTCGAGAGCCGTCGCGAGACGGTGATGACGATCCAGGAATATCTCGACGGCTGCAGAGAGGACCCGTTGCTGTATGCGGGTCCACACGAGCGCTTGCTGGCCGCCATCGGCGAGCCGGAAATGATCGATACTTCGCGGGACTCCCGCCTTGGTCGTATCCACTTCAACCGCACGATACGCGCCTATCCGCGCTTCGCGGAGTTCTACGGCATGGAAGAGACGATCGAGCGGATCGTCGCCTTCTTCCGCCAGGGCGCGCAGGGCCTGGAGGAGCGCAAGCAGATCCTCTACCTGCTTGGTCCCGTCGGCGGCGGCAAGTCTTCGCTGGCCGAGCGCATCAAGGCGCTGATCGAGGACCAGCCGATCTATGTGCTGAAGGCGGGCAATGATCTCAGCCCCGTGTTCGAGAGCCCGCTCGTGCTGTTCGATCCCGATACGCAGGCCGAGCAACTCCAGAAGGACTATGGCATCCCGCGCCGGCGCCTCACCGGACTGATGAGCCCGTGGGCGCTGAAGCGGCTGGACGAGTTCGGCGGCGACATCACCAAGTTCAGGGTGGCGAAGGTGAAGCCCTCGCGCATGCGGCAGATCGGCGTCGCGAAGGTGGAACCTGGCGACGAGAACAATCAGGACGTCTCCTCGCTGGTCGGCAAGGTGGATATCCGCAAGCTGGAGATGCACTCGCAGTCGGACCCGGA
>CAZGWV010000030.1:26657-34161 GCA_964529555.1 uncultured Rhizobium sp. | reverse complement strand
GCAGCCGCATCTCGAAGGGGGCTGGTATCGCGAGACGCTGCGCATTGCGGCGAAGGATGGAGCGCACTCACCGAGCTTCGACTGTGCGGAGTTTATGATGGCGTCGCCGGGACGCTGACCGGATCAGCCGGCGTTGCGCGACTGGGTCAGCACGCGGCTGACGTCGTCCGGCGTCACGCGGCCGCTCCACGGATCGTCGGGGTTTACCTCGATGATCAGTTCGCCGTCGTCGAATGCCACACGCGGAGCCTTGCCGCGGCGCAGGGTGACTTTCTCGATCTTCGCCGCAGCGCGGCCCGCATGTCCGTTGGCGTTGCGCACGCCGAGCACGAGGATGCTGAGCGCATCCGCCGCGAAGGCCTCGCGCGTCGTGAAGGATTGCGTGCCCCAGACCGTGACGTCGTGGCCGGCCAACTTGGTCAGTTCGCTGACCGCGCTCTCGCGCATGGTATCGAGCGCCGCCGTCATCGCCGGCGCAGACAGCGGCGGCAGATAGCCCTGACGCGGGTCCGCCGGCATGCCGCGAGCGTCATGCAGATAGGAGACGACACCGCCCGCCTTGGTCACCTTGAGCATGGTGCGGCCGCGATAATCCATGAAAACCGTTTCGCCGCGCGTGCCCGAGACGGGAACCAGCGGGATGACTTCGCCCGTGCCGTCGAGTTGCAGCAGCACCATCGCGCCGCGCTGTTCGAGCAGGAAGCCGCCGCTGGGCGAGCCGAGGTCGTCATAGCGGACGGCGCCGGGCGGAAGACTGGAAACCTGGCTGCGTGTGGTGGCGAAGGTCGGCGGCGGCATGTCAGGCGACTGAGCGAAGGCCGGGGCGGCGGCGCCGAGCCCGAGCACAATCGCTACTGCGATCCCTGATGCGGCTTTTGCCGCCAGCCACTGAGATGCCTTCACCTTCATCCCCGCCATATGGCACGGAAAACAGGGCAATTCTTTGTTCGCAACGAGAGCCCCACGGAGGACGATGGGGCCTTTCAGCGGCAGGCGCAAGGCTCGCAGACCCAACGAAATCAGGTCCTTAGAGACTCTTTTCGAGGCGTGGCGCCGAAACGGCGCCCCAATCCCGCTTCCGGCAGGCGTCGCCCCCACGGCGCTAGCCCGCGATGTACTGGCCGCCATTGGCCGTGAGAGTCGCCCCGGTGATGAATGCCGAGTCGCCGCCCGCGAGGAACGAGACGCAGCCCGCGATCTCGTTCGCAGAACCAAGCCGCCCCACGGGAATCGTCGCGATGATGCTCTCGAGAACCTTGGGCGGCACCGCCTGGACCATCTCCGTGTCGATATAGCCGGGGCAGATCACGTTCACGGTGATGCCCTTCTTGGCGTTTTCCTGCGCCAGCGCCTTGGTGAAGCCGATCAGGCCGGCCTTGGCGGCGGAATAGTTCACCTGCCCCACCTGCCCCTTCTGGCCGTTGATCGAGGAGATGTTGACGATGCGGCCGAAATTGCGCTCGCGCATCCCCTCGATGGTGAGGCGGCAGAGGTTGAAGGCCGAGGTGAGGTCGATGCGGATGACATCGTCCCACTGCTGGCGGGTCATCTTGTGCAGTGTGGCGTCGCGCGTGACGCCGGCATTGTTAACCAGGACGTCGATCGGGCCGAGTTCCTCGGAGATCTTCGCGATCCCGCCGGCACAGGCGTCGTAATCGCCGACATCCCATTTGTAGGCCTTGATGCCCAGCTCGTCGGCGCACCTGGCGGCGGCTTCGTCGTTCCCGGCATAGTTGGCGGCCACCGTGAAGCCGTCCTTCACCAGCCGTTCCGTGATCGCCCGGCCGATACCGCGGGTTCCCCCCGTCACCAGCGCCACCTTCGTCATTGCCGTCTCCCTGCCATTCACGCGCTAGTGATCGCTATAGCAGATTTACTAACGGGCGCTCTCCCAAAGCAGCCGCCGCAGAGAATTTTGCTGCGCACATGCTGCGCACGCGGAAGGGTGTGTGCAGTTGCGTAAAGTTCGTGCTACATGACGATCTGTACGGGAATTAATGAGCTGGTCCGCCAGGCGAAGGGGCGCGCAAACCCCGCCGGCAAGGACCGCCTGACGGGAGACACACTTGACGCAATCGAACGGGCCAAATGGCCATGACAAGAATGGCGCCCACGAGAAGATCGTCATCAAGAAATACGCGAACCGGCGTCTCTACGACACGTCGGCTTCCGCGTACGTAACCCTGGAACACCTCTCGGAACTCACGCGCCAGGGAAAGGACTTCATCGTCCAGGACGCAAAATCGGGCGAGGACCTGACCCGCGCCGTGCTCGCCCAGATCATCTTCGAGCAGGAGAACAAGAAGGAAGGCGTGCTGCCCGTCTCCTTCCTGCGCCAGCTGATCCAGTTCTACGGCGACAACTTCCAGACCATGCTGCCCGCCTATCTCGAACTGTCGATGAAGACGTTCAACCAGCAGCAGGACAAGTGGCGCGACTACATGAACACCGCTGTCGGCGAGGACAAGGCGAAGGCGTTCGAGGAGCAGATCCGCAAGAACATGGCGATGTTCGAAGACACCATGAAGTTCTTCACGCCGTTCGTGCAGGGCGGCCAGGGGGTTCCGGGGATGCCGGGGATGCCGGGCGCAGCCGCGTCCCCACGCGCCGACGAAAGCGCAGCAAAGCCTGCGGCATCCTCCCCACCCACCGGCGTCGATGCGATCCGCGCGCTGCAGCAGCAGATGCTCGACATGCAGAAGCAGCTCGCCCAGATCGCGACCGGCAGCTACACGCCGGGCGACAAGGACAAGCCCCAGTAAGGCGCGCCCGGCGGGGCCCTGCTCCAGCTCCGCAGTTAACCATCCTCCCGACGATTTAATCATCGCGGATGCAACGCGGCGCATCGCTTGCAGTTAATCCTGCATGCGTGTCGAACCCGCACCTTACGTGTTTCGGAATGAGGACCGCCGCCAGCGGTTCGAAGACCGGCGCGCTGCGGAAAGCGAGCGACGCGACGCGCAGCGCACCGAGCAGACCCGCGCCAGCCACGCTGCCCCAAAATGGTTCGCGCCCACCTTCGGCGCGCATATCCTCGGGCAAGCAGCCCCCGCTGTCGTGGCGCCGGCGGATATCCGCCGCGCCTACCAGCAGCCGGAAGCCCGCACGCCGCTGCGCCCCAGCACCATCACCTGCGCCTGAGTTAACGGATCGGCTGGCTAGACCAGCCAGGTCATATGCCGCCCGTGCGGATCGACCTCGGCGAGCGTCGTGTCACGCCGCCTGCCTTCATCCCACACCGCCGCGTGCAGCACGTAGCGCGCGGACCCGTGCGGGCCGCCGACAATGCTCTCGGGCTCGAAACTGAGCCACGCCAGCCGCCGGCCCGGAGACGTCCGCGCGCCGGCGGCCGCGATGGCGCCGATAATCGCCTCGCGCACGTCACGCGGCGGATATTGCAGGAAAACGGAATGATAGATCACGCTCGTGCCCGGCGGCAGTTCGCCGGCCAGCGTGCTGCGTGTCCACGCGGCGGCGTCCGCCTTCTCCACGCGCACGCCGGTTGTTTGCGCCAGCTGCAGCGCTTCGTTCAGGCGCTCCAGGCGCGCCGGCTGATCGGCCCAGACATAGGCGTGCAGACGCAGGCGATCATCGGCATTCGAAGCGTCAAGCGGGTTCTGGTCGCAGGCCGCGCGCGAGGCGATGGCGATGCTGCGCCAGTGCGGCAGGGCCGCGCCCCTCACCTCGGTTGGAATGAACGGCCCGCCCACGCCAGCCCTGCCCCACGCCGGATAGGAATAGGCGAAGCGATCCCAGTTGAGATTGAGACCCGCGCTGGCGCCGAGTTCGAACAGGTGGAACGGCTCGGGGGATTCCTGCGCCAGCCACATGAAGCCGGCTGCCAGCCCTGTTGAACGCGCCGTCTCGTTGGTCTGTGGCGGCGAGCGCATGAACGCGCGCACCCACGCCTCATCGCGCCGCATGAAGGCGACAGCCGCCGGCCAGAGGCGCGCCATCGACCAGTCGCCAAGCGAGCCGGGATATTCCGCCGCGAGCGCTTCATCGCGCCTTGTCAGAGCCGCAGCGTGCAGCGCGCCTGCCCATCGCAACGACACCGCATCGGCGCGCGGCGGGCC
Source organism: uncultured Rhizobium sp. (assembly GCA_964529555.1). Classification (GTDB taxonomy): domain Bacteria; phylum Pseudomonadota; class Alphaproteobacteria; order Caulobacterales; family Hyphomonadaceae; genus UBA7672. Next base: position 30,085 of record CAZGWV010000030.1, on the reverse strand, counting down.
CGGCCAGTTCCCGGTAAGCCGCGCGACCATGCCGCCGGCTTCGATATCGTCTGCGCCGCGCGTCAGGAGTTCGGATGTGAAAGGCGAGCCGAAATCAGCGCAGAAGCGCGCCTGCAGGCGGAACTCGTCCAGCACGGTCACCATCGGCCAATGCTAGCGCAGATCGGCCTATGGCGTCACCACCACGCGCCCTATGATCTTGCCATCGCGCAGATCGTTGAGCGCCGCATTCACCTGATCCAGCGGCCGTGTCGCCACCGGCACGTCGGGCGCACCCTTGCGGTTCACGAGTTCCAGAAGTTCCGCAATCTCAGGCAGGCTGCCGACATAGCTGCCCTGGATCGTCAGCGCCTTCATCGGGAAGAAGGGCGTCGCCACCGTGACGTCGCCGCCGAACAGGCCGACGACCACAACCTTGCCGCCCTTGATCGTCGCATCGACGCCAAGCTTCACGGTCGCACCCGCGCCGACGAAATCGATCACCGACCACGCGCCGCCGCCCGTCGCCGCGCGCACCTGATCGAGCGCGTCCCTGGCCGAGCCGTCGATCACCACATCAGCGCCCGCCGCCTTTGCCGCCGCACGCTTGGCGGGATCGATGTCCACGACGATCGTGCTCTTGCCGCCCATCTTGCGATGCAGCGCCAGCGCCATCAGGCCGACGCCGCCAGCCCCGATCATCACCACAGGCGCGTCGCTGAGCGTGTCGCTCACCTTCTTCAGCGCGCCATAGGCCGTGACGCCCGAGCACGCCAGCGGCGCCGCGCGCTCCGGCGCCAGCGATCCGATATCGAACAGGTAGCGCGGATGGGGAACCAGCAGATGCGTCGCAAACCCGCCGCCGCGATGGATGCCGACGCTGCACGGCTTCACGCAGAGATTCTCCTCCCCGCGCCGGCACACCACGCATTCGCCACACCCCATCCACGGATGGATGAGACGCACATCGCCCACCGAAACGCCCTTCGCATCCGGTCCCTTGGCGACAACCTCGCCGACATTCTCGTGGCCCATCGTCAGCGGCAGTTTCACGCCGCGATCCTGCAGCTTCAGCTTCTGCCCGCCGCCAATGTCGTAATAGCCGTCCCAGATGTGCAGGTCGGAATGACAGACGCCCGCCGCGATCACGCGCAGCGCAACCTCCGCGCCCTTCGGCTGCGGCGTCTCCCGCTCGATCCGCTGCAGCGGCGCCCCGCACTCGCAAACGTCATAGCTGAGCATGAAGACCTCCCGCAGAATTTTGCAGCAACCTATGCCTTGATCGCCTGCCGCGCCAGCCGGTCAGCGCGGGCGACAAGCTCGGGAATACGGTGCGCGCCGTGCATGCGCTTCACGCCGGCCACTGCGTCTTCGACAGACAGGCCGGCGGCTGTCACATAGAGCGGACTTGCGCTCGATCCGCGCCGCACGTCCGCCGCCCAGTAGCTGGCGCCGTTGAATTTCGTCTTGGCGATGCCCACGATTGCGCTCGTCCCGCCCAGCGCCGCGTGCAGATGCGCGCCGAGGCCCTTGCGATCCTCGACGCCGAGCCAGACATAGCCGTCGATCACGACGATATCCGGCTGGCGCGGCAGCATGCCGAGCACGGAGATCAGCAGCGGCATCTCGCGCCGATGGAATTCGCCCGGCTGATAGTCGGCAGCCGGGCCATCCCTGTGCGTGAATTCGCCGAGCGCGTCGGCGGCGTCCCAATCCGCCGCCGTTATGCACGCCGCAGCCGATGCATCGTCGCTGTACGCTGCATCCAGAACCGCGATCACCTCAGCGCGTCACCACCGCGTCGGCCTCGACCTCGACCAGCCAGCCGGGATTGATCAGCGCGGACGTGCCGAGGAACGATGTCGCCGGCTCGATGTCCTTGAAGATCTCGCCGTGGACCTCGCCAGCTTCCTTCCAGCGGGTCATGTCGGTGAGGAAAACGCGGGTGCGGACGATGTGCTTGATGTCTGCGCCGGCCTGTACCAGCGCGCCTTCGATGATCTCGAAACAGCGCCGTGTCTGCCCCGCCACATCACCGGGCGAAGCCACCGAGCCATCCGGCGCGATGGGCGCGCAGCCGGACACGAACACCATGTCGCCCACGCGCACGGCGCGTGAGAAACCGAGGCCCAGCTTCGATCCGCTGGGCACTTTCACGACATCAGCCATGCGATCAGGCCCGCTCGATCGCCAGGGCGATACCTTCGCCGCCGCCGATGCAGAGCGCCGCGACGCCCTTCTTGGCGCCCTTCTGCTCCATCGCATTGATCAGCGTGACCACGACACGCGCGCCCGAAGCGCCGATCGGGTGGCCGAGCGCACACGCGCCGCCATTCACATTGACCTTGTCGTGGCCGATGCCGAGTTCCTTCATCGCGATCATCGGAACGACGGCAAACGCCTCGTTGATCTCCCACAGGTCGACGTCGGAAGCTTTCCAGCCGGCCTTGTCGAGCGCCTTCTGCATCGCGGGCACGGGGGCCGTGGTGAAGTAGGCCGGCTCATGGCTGTGCGCGCCGGTCGCGACGATCTTGGCGAGCGGCTTGAGACCGCGCTTCCTGGCTTCGGACTCTTTCATCAGCACGAGCGCGGCTGCGCCATCGGAAATGCCCGAGGCGTTCGCCGCCGTCACCGTACCGTCCTTCGAGAAGGCGGGGCGCAGCGTCGGGATTTTCTCCGGCATCGCCTGACGCGGCAGTTCGTCCGTGTCGATGGTGACGTCGCCCTTCTTGCCTTTGACCGTCACCGGCGCGATCTCGCGCTTGAAGCGGCCTTCCTTGGTGGCAGCCTGCGCGCGGCTCAGCGTTTCGAGCGCATAGGCGTCCTGCTGCTCGCGCGTGAACTGGTATTCCTTGGCGATCATGTCGGCGAAATTCCCCATAGCGCCGCCGCCATAGGCGTCCTCGAGGCCATCCGTCGCCATGTGGTCCTTCAGCGCGGATGCGCCATATTTGTGGCCCTTGCGCAGATCGACGAGGTGGGGCGCGTTCGTCATGCTTTCCATGCCGCCCACGACAACCACCGAGGCGTCGCCCGCGAGGATGGCCGCGCGGCCCATCACCGCCGCCTGCATGCCCGAGCCGCACATCTTGTTGAGCGTGGTGGCTTCCGAGCTTTTCGGCAGGCCCGACTTGATGCCGGCCTGGCGCGCCGGGGCCTGGCCCTGTCCCGCCGGAAGGCAGTTGCCCATATAGACAAGCTCGACATCGTCGCCCTTGATGCCCGCTTCCGCGACCGCAGCCTTGATGGCGTGCGCGCCCAGATCGTTGGCCGAGAAACTTGCCAGTTCGCCCAGCATCGCGCCCATCGGCGTGCGCGCCATGCCTACGATGACCACAGGATCGGATGCGCTCATGGGGAAAGCCTCTCTAATGATTTGTGCGGGGCACAATCATCCCCGGCCCCCGTTCCGTCAAGCTGGGTGGAAAGGCCCAAAGTAAGGAGAAGGG
>CAZGWV010000030.1:21494-26557 GCA_964529555.1 uncultured Rhizobium sp. | reverse complement strand
GCCCCTAGCGCCCACCCAACCTCCCGGCACATACTTGACGCCCGAGGGACACCACGCATGGCCGACAGCTTCATCACCATCACGATCGAGAACCGCATCGCCACGGTGCGGTTCGACCGGGGCGCAAAGTCCAACGCCCTCTCCGTCGAGGCCATGCGGCAACTGACGGACGCAGCGCGCCAATTCCACGCGCGGCCCGACGTGTCCGCCGTCATCCTGGCCGGCCGCGCCGACAATTTCTCGCTGGGCGCGGACCTGAAGGACCCCGCGCGCGCCAGCCAGAAGGACGAAGGCCTCGCCCGGCGCCGCGTTTCGCTGCGCGCCGGGCCGGAGATGTGCGAGGCATGGGAGAAGGTGGACGCCGTCACGATCATGGCCATCGAAGGCTGGTGCGTCGGCGGCGGCGCAGCGCTCGCCGTCTCGTGCGACCTGCGCGTGATGGCGAAATCGGCGACGCTCTATGTTCCCGAAGTCGCGCGCGGAATGAATATGAGCTGGGGCTCGATCCCGCGCATGACCGCGCTCGTCGGTCCCGCCCGCACCAAGCGCCTCGCCGCGCTGTGCGAGAAGGTGAATGCCGAAACGGCGCTCGGCTGGGGCCTTGCCGATGCCATATCCGAAGACGGAGGCGCGCTCGCCCGCGCCACGGAGTTCGCGCGAACGGCAGCGGCGCTTCCGCCCACCGCGCTCAAAATGGTGAAGCGCGACGTGAACATCGCCGCCCTCGCCCTCACTCAGGCGACGGCCCACCGCGATCTCGAAGCCTTCGCCCTGATGCAGCAGAGCGATGACTACGCAGAAGGCGTCACTTCGTTCCTTGAAGGCCGCGATCCGAAATTCACCGGGGACTGAGCGAACGTCGCTTCCGTTGCATGGAGGCAATCCGGCGCATCGCACTGTGTCGTTCGCGCCACGCTCGCTGGCGGGCGGAACGCCAGCGCTTGGTTCACCGCGCGTTCGCACCACATCAACGGAAATGTCACATGACAGGCTGGCGTCAGACCGGCCGCTCCCTTCAGGACGCCGCTCGATGCAGCAATCTTCGCGCATTTCCGATTTGCTCGTCGTGTGGGCCGCTCCTCTGCTTGCGCCCGTACTGGTCCTGCTCGCATGGAACGCCGGGCCCGAGGCGTTCGACACCTGGGTCTCCTCCGACACCAGCGTGTTCGAGCACGCCGTCGGCTTTGTGCTGCTGCTGTCGCTGATCGCCGGCCTCTACATTCTTTTCACGCGCGACCTGAAGGCATTTCCCGGCCTGCGCCCGTGGCTCATCGCGTGGTGTCTTGGCGTGGGTTACTTCCTCGGCGAGGACATGAACTGGGGCCAGTATCTTTTCGGATGGCAGGCCGAGGGCTTCTTCGCGAGCAACAAGGAAGCCGAAACCAACCTCCACAATATGAGCCCGTGGTTCAACCAGAAGCCGCGCATGCTGGTTCAGGCATGGGTGCTCGTCGTCGGCTTCCTCGCGCCGCTCGGCTGGAACTGGCCGCGTCGCGCGACCGCGAAATTCGTACCCGCACAGCTCTGGCCCGGCCGCCGCACCATGTGGCTCGCGCTCGCCGCCTCGCTGATTCCCGTGATGGAGTGGATCGTCCACGCGATCTTCGGCGACGACCAGGGCGGCATCCCGATCCGCTTCAGCGAGATCCAGGAATTCTTCTTCGCGTGGTTCTTCCTGCTCTATGCAATCGACCTGTCGGGCCGGCTCAGGCCCAGCGAACGCCTGCACACCAGCGCGGTCCACACTCACGCGGAATAGCGTCCAGTCGCCGCGCCTTGCCCAAACTACCACACCCGCCAGAGCGCCGCCTCGCGCATCGGATCGGCCTTCGCATCGTCGATCTGGGCGATCTGCCCGACCTGACACGGCCGCCCAGCATTCGGGCGCACTTCATAAGCGCTCGTCGCCTTCAGCCGCCATGACCAGCCCGGATGGAACCGGAACTGCCGGTTACGCACTTCCAGCTGATCGCAAGCCTGCTTCAGCGTGACGAGATAATAGTCGCGCGTGTCATCGCGGAAGAGGATGTTCCGGTTATCGACCACCCAGGCCGAATTGAAGTCGTGCCGCAGCTGCAGCGTCTGCACACTCTGTCCATCGAGCGTGACCAGCTGCGTCTTGGTTTCCGGTTCGGCCATCGCCGGCGCAGCGAAGATCGCGGCGGACGCCGCAAGCGTTACGAGCCGTGAGGCAATGCGCATCGTCACGATCGCTCCTCCGTCGCGGGCGGATCCCCGCCTGAACGGCTGACCTTACCACAGACGCCGCGTCGCTTCCACTCGGCTAGGCCGCGCTCACTGTCGCCGCAATGAACCCGCCGCCCAGCACGGTTCGCCCGTCCGGCGCGGCGTAGATCACACACGCCTGCCCCGGCGCGACGCCTTCTTCCGGCGTGTCGAACACGAAGCCGGGCGCGCCATCGACCAGCGCCATCCGCCCCGGCGCGGGCGCGCGCGTCGAGCGCACGCGCGCGAGCGCCGGCAATCCCGCTGCGCACGCATCTGCGAGCGAGCCCCCGAAATCATCGGCGCCCAGCCAGTTGCTTTCGCCGATCGTCAGCGCCGCCGTGAGCAATGCTTCGCGCGGCCCCACGATCACGCGGTTCGATGCGGCATCGATCTTCACGACGAACAGCGGCTCGCCCGTCGCAACGCCGAGGCCACGGCGCTGGCCGATCGTATAGCGGATGATGCCGTCATGGCGGCCCATCACGCGGCCATCCATGTGCACGATATCGCCGGGCTCCACCGCGCCGGGGCGCAGCTTCTGCACGATGTCGGAATACTTGCCCGCCGGAACGAAGCAGATGTCCTGACTGTCGGGCTTTGCCGCTACCTGCAGGCCCAGCGCCGCCGCCGCGCGCCGCACGTCAGGCTTCTTCATGCCGCCCAGCGGGAAGCGCAGGAAGTCGAGCTGCGCGCGCGTGGTCGCGAACAGGAAGTAGGATTGATCGCGATCGGGATCGGCCGCGCGGGAAAGCTCCGCGCGCCCGTCCGCACCGATCGTGCGGCGGATATAGTGGCCGGTCGCCATCGCGTCGGCGCCGAGATCGCGCGCAGTCGCCAGCAGATCGGAGAACTTCACCGTCTGATTGCAGCGCACGCAGGGGATCGGCGTCGAGCCCTTGAGATATGTGTCCGCGAAATCTTCCATCACTTGCTGGCGGAAGCGGCTTTCGTAATCGAGCACGTAATGCGGAATGCCCAGCGCTTCAGCGACGCGCCGCGCGTCGTGAATGTCCTGCCCGGCGCAGCATGCGCCCTGCTTCTTCAGCGCCGCGCCGTGGTCGTAGAGTTGCAGCGTGACGCCGATCACATCGTAGCCGGCATATTTCAGCAGCGCCGCGACAACGGATGAATCCACCCCGCCCGACATGGCTGCGACCACGCGGATTTCAGAGCGCGGGCGCGGGTCGCCCGGAAACAGGTCGAGGTCGGCTCCCGACAGGTCCACATTCGCCAGCCTGGAGAAATCGCAAAGCCCGTCAGCGACCGGAAAATCCGCTTCAACAGGCGCAGCAGGCCCGCCACGGGGCCCGATAAGCGTGGTCATTTCGTGTCTCCAGCGGGTTCAAGGCCCGCAGCAAACTGATGTTGGAGGGGCTTCTAGCTGAAACGGCGCGCGAACAACAGAGGGAGTTTGCTGGCGCGCACGCCTTGCCGGACGATGCCCCTTCCCATGCAATTACTGGAGTCTAGCAGTCCGGTTGCGGTGAGCCGGTCAAACTATTGTCCGCCCACACGGGAAATCCTATTGTTCGCGCATGGCCGACACGCTCACCCTGCAGATCGACCCGGATACCGCCGCCGAAATCCGGCGCTTGGCCGATCAGTCCGGTGTCAGCGTTGAAGAAATGGCCAGCCTGCTCCTCGATCAGGCGACCGCCCCCGGCTGGCAGTTGAGTGACGGACAACTCGCCGATCTCCAGAAGCGCCTGAAGAACCCCGGCCCCTTTGCGACCGAGAAAGAGGTCGAGCAGGTTCTCAGCCGTTTCCGGGCAAAAGGCTGATGGCGCTTCGCTGGCGCAGGGCGGCGGTGCGGGATCTCGACCGCATCGATCAATGGTTGTCCTCACTTGAAAATGCAAAACCTGACCGCGTTCGGCAACAGATTGGCGCAGCGATCTCCATGCTCGAAAGGCTGGGCGACGTTGGCCGTCCCGGCCGCGAGCCCGGCACGCGCGAGATCGTCGTCAAGAAGGCGCCCTATGTGATCGTTTATGGATTCCACGATGGCGATATCGATGTTCTGGCTGTGATCCACGCCGCCGAGGATCGCTAGCATGACCCCGCCCACCCCGCATCACTTCCAGACCAACCAGCCGCGCGAGCTGCTGGCGTGTGTCGAGCATGCGGCTGAACTTGCGGGCAAGGCGGCTGAGGATCATGGCGCGTGGCGCTGGCTGATCATCGCGACCACGCTGGGCGTGCAGAACGCCTGCCTCTGCGCGCTCGATCATGGCGACGAATTCGGCACCAAGGGGATGACGCGCGCCGACGCCCGCATCGTCACGCGCTGGACCAAGAATGGACGGCGCGGGCCAGAGCCGCTGGCCATCCGCGAGCCGCGCATCGTCTCGCCGCTCGAACTGCTGCGGCGCGTGGGCGACGCCTATTTCCTGCGCCCGCCCTTCCAGCTTCCGCTCAACCGCCGGATTACCGAGGCGTTCGACGATCTCGTCGATCTGCGCAACACCTTCCTGCACTTCAGCGAGGATGGCTGGACGGTGGACCTGCGCGAAGTGCCGCCGCTGATCCTCAACGCCTGCGCGGTGATCCGCCACCTGGCCGTCACGCAGCCGATCTACCTGCGCCATGCCGGCTCCCGCCATCGCGAGCGCGTGGCCGCGGCGCTCGACGCCATCGAAGCAGCGATGGAGCATTATCCGAAAGAGGACGCCTGACCCCATGCGCGGCTTCATCATGTGGTTCATGCCGGCGGAGACGAAGCGGAAGGCCGAAGCGGAGTCGCGCCAGTGGATCGGCCGCTGCAAGCATTGCGGAGCGGACAATTCGGTGTGGGACATCGGCGGCCTGCGCTATGGCGCCGCTGGCCGGCCAAC
>CAZGWV010000030.1:0-21394 GCA_964529555.1 uncultured Rhizobium sp. | reverse complement strand
CCATCGCGCCAGCGCCTCGCGGTAATAGTCCTTTATGCACGGGCTGCAGTGCCGGTGGCAGCAGAGATATTCTTCCGGCTCGTTCGGCGGCGCCGGAAAGGGATCGGAGGGCGAGGTCATCGCCCTCCGTTACATCAAGTCATGCGCGGCGTGTAGACCGCCCTACGGCGCCTTGCAGGTGAAGTGTTCCGGGCTCTTGCCGTCGCCCGCGCCGGTATAGGTCTGCTGCTGCGGATAGGCGCAGAGCTTGCGGGCGCCGCCCGAAGCGAAGCTGGCGGTCAGTTCATCCGGCGCCGCTTTCGACGTAACCCAGCCATCCAGCGCATCGAGATAGTCCACGCGATCCGGCCCTGGCCCGCCCGCGCAATGGCCGACGGCGGGCAGCATGAACATGCGCACATCGTTGCGCGCCGTCGCATCGAACGCATACACGCGATCGACATAGCTCGTGCTCATCAGGGGGGAGAGCGCCGAGTCCGACCAGCCATGATACATCAGCAGCTTGCCGCCGCTGGACCGGAAAGCCGAGAGGTCGGGGTTGGTGGGCGACAGCGTCATGTTCAGCGCCTTCATCTCGCCGGCGAGCGTGGCGAGGTTCGTGCGCGAATGATCCCAGGTCGGGTCGAGCTTCACGAAATAGCGCATGAACTCGATGGAGAAGCCGTAGGCCAGGCTGGGCTGACCGTCGCCGACGCGATTCTTGGCGCCGGCCAGCCATGTGCCCCAATCCATCTCGGTCTGCTCGCCGCCATAGGGGAAGGCGACGTGGAACGGCTTGCCGTTCAGCATCGGCCCCTTGACGATGGCCTCGACAGCCGCGACCTGCGCCGGGTTCAGGCAGTTGGTCTTGCTGCCGCCCTTGCACTGGATCGTCTTCACATCGAACGTGCAGGTGCGCGGATCGTTCATTATCCCGTCCTTCAGCCCGTCGAGCGCATCGCACTTCTCCATCACCGCCTTGGCGAGGATGGTGCGCGCAGGCGTATCGAGCACGGCCGTGTCGAGCTTCCTGGGATCGGGATACATCTTCTGCGTGATCGTGGAGAACGCCGCCGTGATGCCCTGGAAGTCGATCGCGGGCGCGCCAGCGATGATGCCGTCGAAATCGTCGGGATAGCGCTGGGCCATCTGCAGCGCCTGACGCCCGCCATTGGAACAGCCCGCGAAGTACGATGCGTCGCTCTGCCGGCCATAGCGCGCATTGACGATGGCCTTCGCCGCCTCGCTCGTGCGGTGGATCGAAGCGTGCGCGTAGTTGGCGATGCGCTCGAAATCGCCCGCCGCCCACGCCCCGTCGATGCCGCGCGCGGGCGAGGAATGTCCGGTGTCCGTGCCCGCCGTGGCATAGCCCTTCTGCAGCGCCTGCAGACTCAGCGCCTGGCTTTCCACGCGCCCGGCAAAGCCGCCCTGCCCGCCCATCACGAACTTGCCGTTCCAGGCTTCGGGCAACCAGACCGAGAAGTTGATCTCCTTGCCGATGACGCCATCGACCTTGCACACCGGCACGGGCGAGGCGGAGAGCGTGGCTTTGGTGATCTTCACGTCGGGCGCGCGAAAACCCACGAGCGACTCGCAGGCGATCTGCGCCTGAGCCGATCCAGCGAATGCCGCGGCTAGCGCCGCAGCGGCCATCGTTCCACACAGTTTCGCGCGCAGCGACATGAGCATCCTCCCCGGCAGGTTCCGTTTCGGGAAGGTGCCACGCGCACGGCGATGCGCAAGGGGCGATCCGGCCGACCGCGCCTGGAAGCGCTAGTCCAGCATGTTGAGCAGCGACATGTTGCGCAGCACGTTGAACACGCTGGCGGACGACTCATAGGCGAACTGCGCCTGATTGAGCCGCACGGCGACTTCGGCAAGGTCCACATTCACGATGCCGCCAATGGCTTCATCCAGAGCGTTCATGCGCGAGGTCAGCCGCGTGCCGGCGGCCTCGACTTCCTTCGTCAGGCGCCCGTTCTCGGCCTGGCGGCTGAGGATGTTGTCGAAGGCCGCATTCAGCGAGGTGAGTTCCTGCTGGATCGCCGCACGCTGCGTCGCCGACAGGTCGCCGCTGAAGGGGCCATCCGGGCCTTCGTCCATCTCGGCGAGGCGCTTGAGCGACGCCAGCGCGCCGGAGATCACATCGTCAGCCACGAGACCGGCGGAAACGACGCGGCTTTCCTCCACGCGCATCGTCTGCGAGCTGGCGCCCTGCTCCAGCGCATCGTCCAGAGGGTTGGCGGCAAGGCTGCTCAGCGAGTCCGACGTGATCGGCGGACGGTCGTTCATCACGCCGCCGAACAGGTAGCGGCCGCCGAGATTGGTGTTCATCGTATCCTTGAGCACCGCGAACGCTTCTTCAAGCTGCGCGCGGACGCCCTCGCCGCTCTCCAGTCCGAGATTCTGGAACAGCTCGTCCTTCAGCTTGGTGACGGCCTGCGCCGCCCGGCCAAGCGCGACGTCCTGGATCTGCATGCGCGTGGTGAGTTCCCGCACGGTCGCCTGGAAGCCGGTCAGGCGACCCGCCAACCGCTCGGCCGAAACCAGCGTCTGCGCCTCGCGGCCATAGCCTTTGAGATCGCTCGCGCGCGTCTGCGCCGAACTCTGGCGTGCAGCCTCGACCAGCGAGCGCTGGGCCCTCTGGAGGTCAGCCATCGAGGAGCTGGGGATCATGGCGGAAGAAATTCGAGACATGGAGCCAGCTCTCTCAGATCATATTCAGGGTGATGTCGTACAGGTCGCGCGCGGCCTGGATCATGCGCGACGCAGCAGCATAGGCCTGCTGGTAGGTCGTCATCTTGATGAGTTCTTCGTCGAGGTTCACGCCCTCTTCGCCCATGCGCCGTGCGCGCACTTCCTCACGCACCGATTGCGCGGCGAGCTTGGAGGCTTCCAGCGCTTCGGCGCGCACGCCGGCATGACCGGCAAGACGCGCAGCATAATCCGAGATCGACGTGACCTGTCCCGCAAGCCCGCCCGCCTGCGCAAAGCCGCGCGGCGCCGTGCTGGCCGCTTCGACGCCAAGCGCGCCGCGGCCATCGCCCGGCGACAGAACGCGCTGACCGACGGCGGCGCCGGCAAGGTCGGCCTGCGCGGACCCAAGCAGGGCGGGATTCGCCGCGATATCGCTGCGGATGCTGAGCGAACGCGCGCGCTGCAGCGGGATGGATTCGCCAAGCCCGAACAGCTCGGACATCGACAGGCCGGCATCGCCCCGTGATGTGGAATCCTGCGTCACGTCGATGCGCGCGACCGAGTTGCTGGTCGGAACAATCGTGAGGCGGCCTTCGGCATTGAGCTGCGCCTGGCCATAGCCCTGCAGCGCAAGGTTCAGGTCAGCGCGCAGCGAGTCCATCGTCGCGCCTGCGCCGACCTCGAACTCGATCCGGCGCAGGATCGTGCCGTCCGCGTTGCGGAGCGCGAAGGTCATCGTCTGGCCCGGCGTGAAGCCGTGCAGGTCCGTCGCCGAAAGTCCCGTGGCGTAGTTCAGCACATTGCCGTGCGTCACCAGGTCGTTGAGACCGAAAGTGTGCGAGAAGCCCTTGCCGGCGCGTGTTGCGGGCGACGCCGCATCGTCGCGGATCGCAAGGCCGGTTCCCGGCGTCATGGATTCCAGCCGCAGCTGGCCGTTGGCGAAGCTCACCTGGCCATCGGCGCCCATGGCGGAATTCAGCGCTGTCTGAAAATCACCGATCGAGTTGGCGAATGTGGTGATGTTGGCCTGGTCGTCGATGATCTGCTGGTTCGTGAAATCGACGCGGAAATTGCGCACGACGACGCCTTCGTCATCGACGATGGCGATATGCGTGACGCCGGAGAAGTTCAGCCGGTCGGTGGCGAGGAGTCCCGTATTGCCGCCGGTCAGCACGCCCGGCGCCGGAACGGACGAGCTGGCATTGTGGGCCGCATTCAGCGCCTCGGCGGCGCCGGCGGCGAATTCGGCGAAGGCCAGCTGCAGGTTCGGCAGTTCGTGATCGCGCGCGCGCAGCAGGCCTTTCAGCTCGCCGCCGCTGAGATGCGAGTCCAGCGGGATTTCGGTGGTGGAGCGCGGCGACATCATCACCAGACCCGGATAGGCCTCGCCATTGGAGGTCGAGCTGAGGCCCAGCCGCGCCGCATCGACGTCGACAAGCAACAGGCCGTCCGACGTGCGAAGCTCGACGCCGCCCAGCGGACGTTCCTGCACGCGGATGTCCATGATCTCGGCGAGACGATCGAGCATCCGCGCCTGTTCGGTCTCCGCTTCGGTCGCCGACACGCCGCCGACCGTGGCGCGCTGGATCGATGCGTTGAGACGGGCGATGCCGCTCATCAGCGAGTTGGCTTCCTCCATCGCGGAAATGACGCGCGCGTGCGATTCATCGCGCAGCGCCGAAATCTCTTCTGCCGTGGTGTCGAGCTGCGAGAGCAGCGTCTGGAGATCGGAAAGCGCCGCCGACTGGCGTAGCGCCGAAGCGGGATCGACAGCAAGCGCGCCGAAGCTTGCAAACACCGGGTCCAGCGTCGCGAAGACGGACGAGCGGCTGGACGGATCGCCGAGCAGACCCTGCGCGCGGTCCATGAACTGGGCCAGAACATCGGCCGCCGAAACATCGGCGGCGCCGCGCATCTCGGCTGCTGCAAGATATGTATTGGCGATGCGCGTGACTTCGATCTCGACGCCCGACATGCCGCCCGAGGCGCTGCGCGAGACGAAGTTCACTTCAAGGCGCGAATAGCCAACCGTGTTGACGTTCGCGACGTTGGTCGAGACGACCTTCAGCGCCTGCTGGTTGGCGAACAGCGCGGACAGGCCTGTTCCCATGATCGACTGGATCGACAAGGCGCAACTCCGGCTTCAATCGACCCGGCAGGAATTGCCCAATGGGCGCAAACTGCCTGACCGTTGCAACACGACCAGCCTTCACCGGCTTCGTTCCATCTTCCTGAATACATTCGCGAAACCTGCGCGAAGGGAGCTTCTGCCCCGGAACGTCCCGGCAAGCTGGCCGTAACGTTGCCGTTAACCACGCAAGTTGCGGGCCAGTCATGGTTTCCTCTGCAGGCGCGGTTTGGCGGCGTCCGAACGATCCGCAGCGCGCCTTGCCGACACGGCAGATTCTGCAGGGCTGCCCAGCCAGACTTGCCGTGTGGGGCCGCTTCGCGCGCCCGGTGTTAACGACATAACCCCCGATTTCCGGGTGCATTCTGCAGCAAACGTTAATGGCTCGCGCGTTGCAGGACTTACGCATGTTCGTCGCACCGATCGGAGCGGCGAACGCGACCAGTTCTGTCCGAGGCGTTGCTTGACCACGACCGCAGCCCTGCTCTCCAACTCGCCGGCCGGCAGCATCGCGAATGCCGCCGCCGGCAAGCAGCGCGTGCAGGCCACGGGCGACGCTGACAACGGCCAGCCAACCTTCGCCACCGTCCTTGCCGCCACGACCGAAAGCCAGACGGTCGATACCGCACAGGCGACTGCGACTACCGGCGCAACGGCCCGGACACATCTCACCAAGCTCATCGCCGCTGCAACCGGCAAAGACGGCGCCGTCACCGCAGAGACGGAAGCAGGCGCAGTCGCCACGGACGCATCGCAAGCCGTTCTAGCTGGCGCAGCCCCCGCTGCCACAGCGGCAACCACTGGCGCCCCGACCCTGACGCTCGATGGAACCGCGCTTGTCGTAGACGCCGAAACCGGCGACGCGGCCATCCCGGCTGGCGAAGCTATGGAAGGCGCCGGTCAGACGCCGGGCGCCGCCTCTCCCGCTGGCGCCGCCACCGCTGGAATTGTCGCGGGAACGCCCGCCAGTCCGAGCCCCGCCGCAACCGCCACCGCCGCCGCTGCAATCACCGCGCCCGTCACCACGGCCACGACTGATGCCGGGATGACGGCTGAAGGCGACGCGACGATAGAGGCAGGCGCCGAAGACGCCGATGCTGCGGCTCCCACCGCCACGAACAGCCAGACGCCCGCCAAGGCCTCGGCCAGCACCACTATCGCCTCGCCTGCCGGCGCCACGAACGCCGGCTCAACGGTATCTGCCGCCGCCGCTGCTACGCCCGACCTGCAGGCCGCCGCTGCCGATCCGGCTGCGACCCAGGGCAAAGCCGCAACCACCATCGACGCTGCGCTGACCGCCACATCAACGCCGCACGACACAACGCGCGCTTCCGCCGCCAACATCACGGCTCAAGCCGCAGCTCCCGCCGCCACCGTGCAGGTCTACACCCGCATGATCGAGCGCTTTGACGGACGCGCCCAGCGCTTCGAAATCCGTCTCGACCCGGCCGAGCTGGGCCGCGTCGATGTCCGCATCGAAGTCGGCGCCGACAGGAAAGTGCATGCCGTACTCGCCGCTCACGACAGCGCCGCGCTCAACGACCTGATGCGCGGCCACCGCGCGCTGGAACGTGCGCTCGCGGATGCCGGCATCGATCTCGCGGATGGCGGCGTGAAGTTCGAACTGGCCAACGACTCCAGCCGCAACGCATCCAATGGCGAGACCGAGAGCCGTTCGTCTGCCGCGCCGAACGTATGGCGCAGTTTTGAAACCGAGACCCCTTCGGCAGAAGCCGCAGCTAAGCCCGCCGCACCCCCCTGGCGGCCGTCGCGGCTCGATCTGGTGGCCTGAAGGAACATCGCATGACAGACACAATTTCCTTCGTTCCGGTCTCGCAGACCCCCGCGACCAACGCCGCCAACGCGCAGGCGAGCCTGTCGGACAATTTCGACACCTTTCTCACCATCCTCACGGCGCAGATCCAGAACCAGGATCCGCTCGAACCGATGGACTCCAGCCAGTTCACCGAACAGCTGGTGCAGTTCTCCGGCGTCGAGCAGCAGATCCGCGTCAACAGCCAGCTCGAAACGCTGATCCGGGTCACCAATTCGAACGCGGGCGCATCGTTGTCGGGATATCTGGGCCAGCAGGCCGAGATCGACAGCGCCGGCGCGCAGTACACCGGCGACCCGGTCAACTGGCGCTACACCCTGCCATCCGACGCAGCGAAGGCGACGATCACGGTCACCGATGCGAGCGGCAAGGTGCTCTATTCGAAAACGGCGACCGGCGACGACCTGAAAGCCGGCCCGCACGATTTTGCCTGGGATGGCGAACTCAATGACGGCGGCACGGCCAAGACGAACGACCCCTACTGGATCAATGTGGTCGCCGAAGACGCCAACACCGTTGCGATCAAGCCGCTGCACTCCCTGGTGACGACCATTACGGGCGTCGACCTCACCTATGGCGAACCCGCACTGACCACGCCGACCGGCGTGTTCGCCTATTCGGACATCAAACGGCTGATGCGCCAGTAGGCGCGCCAGGCCGAACCGACTCCCGGCGCAGAAGCGCGCCGTCCGGCCGCAAAGCGGCCAACCGACCCACAACCGACCGTGCCCCCGCAGGGCATATTGGGAGCTTCGACCATGAGTATCAATTCCGCCATGCTTGCCGGCGCCTCCGGCATGCGCGCCAACGCCAGCGCTCTCGCGGCGATCTCGGACAACATCGCCAACGTCAACACGGTCGGCTTCAAGCGCCTGCGCAATGACTTCACCGCACTGCTGACGTCGCAGAACCGCGCGACGACCTACAGCGCCGGCGGCACGATCTCGCGCGCCAGCGCGATTATGACCGAGCAGGGCTCGACGGTCGCCTCCTCCGTCTCGACGCACCTTGCGGTTTCGGGCGACGGCATGTTCGTCGTGCGCGGACGCAGCGACGACGCCACCTCGCGCGACCCGTACTACTATACGCGCGCAGGGCAGTTCACGCCGGATGCGGACGGCTATCTGCAGAACGCAGCAGGTTACTATCTCCAGGGCTGGCCGGTGGATTCGGCGGGCGTCGTGAACGCCAACCCGACCGATCTCAATGCTCTGGAGCCGATCCGCGTGTCGGGCATCGCGGGCGGCGCGGAAGCCACTTCGCGCCTGTCGCTGTCGGCCAACCTGCAGTCCTCGCGCGAGGTGTCTGCCGCCGCCGCGACCTATGACCCGACCGATCCGGCGAACAACATGGCGTCAGGCGCCGTGACGCCGGACTTCCAGATTCCGATCCAGGTCTATGACAGCCAGGGCGGCCTCCACACCCTCACCTTCTCCTTCCTGAAGCAGGGCCCGAACGCCTGGCATGCCGAGGTTCACCTGCCGGAAGACCAGGTCGTGGACGCGGCCCCGTTCGTGGACGGACAGCTCGCGACCGGCATCGTGCGGTTCACCCCGTTCGGCCAGCTCGACGCGGCGAACTCGACCCTGCCGCTGAACCTCACCATCGGCCAGGCCGGCGCCGGCGGCACCGAGTGGGACCCCTCGCTCGGTCTCGCCACGCAGACCATCTCGCTCGACATGGGCGGCCCCGGCGCGCCGGGCGGTCTCACCAATTACGACTCGCCGTCCGTGCTCGGCACCTCGCAGATCGACGGCACGCCGTTCGGCTCGCTGGCGTCCGTCGATGTCGATGACGATGGTTACGTCACCGCCATCTTCACCAACGGCCTCACCCGCCGCATCTACCAGATTCCGCTGGCGACCTTCGGCAACGCCGATGGCCTGCTGTCCGAACAGGGCGGCGTCTACCGCCTGGGCCCGGATGCGGGTGCGCTCTCCATGCGCGGTGCAGGCGTTGGCGGCGCGGGCCTCATCAAGTCGCGCGCGCTTGAAAGTTCCACGGTCGATCTCGCCGAAGAGTTTTCGAACCTGATTATGACGCAGCGCGCCTACTCGGCATCGTCGAAAATCATCACGACCGCCGACGAAATGCTCGACGAACTCATCAGGCTGAAACGCTAATCGGTTCCCTCACGTCTGAAACGTAAATTCATGGAACCCGGAAGCGCGATGCAAAATGCCATGCCTCCGGGGGACATGCCCTCTTTCCGTGCCGTCCATCGCAGCAATCTTGGTTTCCGGGCCCGCGTCACTTCCATGAAATTTTGCGGAAAAGCGAACAGCCGCCGCGAGCCCCGCCTTAAACGGCGGCGCGTATGGTCCCTGTACAGAACGAGCAGAACAGGGAGCAATCCATGCTGAGCCATGCCGAACCAGGCCAGGCCGTCGTGGGGCCAGACGGACGTCACATCACGCTCGCTGACCTTCCCCCTCCGGGGATCCAGCGTTGGGTCACGCGCCGCAAGGCGGAAGTGGTCGCCGCCGTCCACGGCGGTCTCCTCACGTCCGACGATGCGTGCGACCGCTATGAAATCTCCAAGGAAGAATTCAGCGGATGGGAGCGCCTCTACGAGCGCCACGGCGTCAAGGGCCTTCGCACGACACGCCTGCAAAACTATCGCTAGACCGCACTTTGCGAGACTGTCTGCGCCGTCGCGGGGCTCCAGGGAGCCCGGCGGCGGCGTCTCGCTTTTAAGGTTTCGCTAACACTCTGTTTTCGCGTCCTTAACACCGCGTTTACCACGCACCCGGAAATTCCTGCCTAGTCGTGCTTCGCGACGCAGGCAGTTTTTTCCGGGGTGTTCGTGGCCGAACCTGAATCCGCCGAGTCCAAGGGACTGATCGCGCAGCTCGCGCGTTCGGGCCGCATGCGCATTGCGGCGGCCCTTGTGGTCGTGGCCCTCGTCGGCGGCGGCCTTGGCGTCATCATGCTCCAGGGCGCGGAAAGCGGTAAGAAGCTGCTTTTCTCGGGTCTCGAGCTTGAGGAAGCCGCTGAAATCAGCGGCAGGCTGGACACCGCCGGCATCGCCTATTCGCTCGAAGGCGGCGGCTCGGCGATCTTCGTCGATGCGGCGAAGGTCGAAGACGCCCGCATGATGCTGTCCGAACAGGGCCTGCCGACGCGCGGCTCGATCGGCTGGGAAATCTTCGACAAGTCGAACGCGCTGGGCGAGACGCAGTTCATCCTCAACATCAAGAAGCTCCGCGCCATGGAAGGCGAGCTGGAACGCTCGATCTCCTCCTACGACATGGTGCAATCGGCCAAGGTTCACCTCTCGGTGCCCGAGCGCCCCCTGTTCCAGCAGAACTCGGAAAAGCCGAAGGCGGGCGTCGTCATCAAGCTTTCCGGCAGCGTCCTGCCGCCTGAAAAAGTGCGTGCGATCCGCAATCTCGTCGCCTCGCAGGTGCCGGGACTTGCGGTTGAAGCCGTGACCATCACCAGCACGGACGGCCGCCTGCTCGCCGCCGCGACCGATGGCTCTGGCGGCTCCGGCCTTGGCGGCGGATCGGCTGCCGACGAACGCCGCACGGCCATGGAAGACAGCTATCGCCGCAAGGTGCTGGACGTCATCGAGAACATCGCCGGGCCGGGCGCTGCGAAGGTGACCGTCTCGATCGAAGCGGATTTCAACAAGGTCACGCAAAGCTCCGAAACGTTCAACCCCGACAGCCGCGTTCTTCGCTCCTCCACCACGGTTGAAGATTCGTCGCGCAGTGAAGACGCAGCGCCGGGCGACGAAACCACCGTCGCCAACAACGTGCCCACGGGCGCTGGCGCTGTTGCAACGCCGCAGCCGAAAAGCCAGTCGCAGACCAGCCGCACCGAGGAAACCCTCAACTACGAGATGGACAAGACGGTCCGCACGGAAATCATCGAAGGCGGCGCGATCCAGCGTCTTTCGGTCGCCGTCGCGGTCGACCAGGTCCGCGTCCCCGGCGCCGAGGGCGCGCCCGCGACGTGGCAGGATCGCGCACCGGCGGAGATCGCGCGGATTACCGCGCTGGTGAAATCGGCCGTGTTGTTCAACGAACAGCGTGGCGATGTGGTGACGGTGGAAAGCACCGCCTTCGCACGCCCCGACACCTCGCTCGATGGCGGCGAAGCGCCCGGCGCGTTCGAGTTCGACAAGTTCGATCTCGTCCGTATCGGCGAAATCCTCGCCCTCGTCCTGACGGCGCTGGCGCTGGTGTTCTTCGTGCTGCGCCCGCTGGTCAGCGGCCTGATGAGCAAGCCCGAGCCGGACAACCTGCCGCCTGAAATCCTTGCGTTGAAAGGCGCCAAGCGCGCCAAGGCCATCGCCGCCCATCAGGCCGCCATGATCAACACGCAGCTGGTCCACAGCACCACGGAGGACGTGGCGCGGACGGTGACCCTGCCGGATGGCAAGGCCATCACCTTCGACATCCCGACGCCCGAACGTCTCGACGCCGGCATCGATGTGGCGCGGATTTCCGGCCAGGTGAAAGCCTCGTCGATCAAGAAGATTTCGGAAGTCGTCGCCAGCCACCCGGATGAATCCATCGCGATCATCCGCTCGTGGATGGCTGAAGAGCCGTCGGATCGCGCAGCATGAGCAAGGCCGCAGCCCTTCCCAAACCCGCTGAACCGGACGTTGCGCCCGCCGTGCCGCCGGCCGCGATCGGCCTCACGCGGGACGACACGCACAACGACACCGGCCGCCGGCTGGCCGATACCGTACTGGCCGTCTCGCACATGCACGGCTCGGAGAAGGCCGCGATCCTCCTGCTGGCGCTCGGCGAGGAAGCCAAGCCGATCTGGGATCGCATGGACGACGATGAACTGCGCGAGATTTCCTCCGCCATGTCGAACCTCGGCCCGGTGAAGGCCGAAACGGTCGAATACCTCATCAAGGATTTCGTGAACCGCCTCTCCGGTTCGGGCGCCGTCACGGGCTCCTACGACCAGACGCACCGCCTGCTGCTGCAATTCCTGCCGCGCGACAAGGTCGATGCGCTGATGGAAGAACTGCGCGGCCCCGCCGGCCGCACGATGTGGGACAAGCTCGCCAACGTGAACGAGCAGGTTCTCGCGAACTATCTCAAGAACGAATATCCGCAGACGGTCGCGGTCATCCTTTCCAAGATCAAGACGGATCACTCGGCGCGCGTGCTCACCGCCCTGCCGCCCGAATTCGCGCTCGAAGTCATCCAGCGCATGCTGCGCATGGAGCCGGTGCAGCGCGACATTCTCGAAAAGATCGAGTCGACGCTGCGCACCGAGTTTATGACCAACCTCGCCCGCACATCCAAGCGCGACAGCCACGAGCAGATGGCGGCGATCTTCAACAATTTCGACCGGCAGACCGAAGGCCGGTTCATGACGCTGCTGGAAGACAAGAACAAGGACGCGGCAGACCGCATCCGCTCGCTGATGTTCGTGTTCGAGGATCTCTCCAAGCTCGATCCGGGCGGCGTGCAGACGCTGCTGCGCAATATCGACAAGGACAAGCTGGCGCTCGCGCTCAAGGGCGCGAACGACGAAATGCGCAACCTGTTCATGTCCAACATGTCCGAGCGCGCCGCGAAGCTCATGCGCGACGACATGTCGTCCATGGGGCCGGTCAAGCTCAAGGACGTCGAAGGCGCCCAGCAGGAAATGGTCGTCGTCGCCAAGGCCCTGGCTGACCGCGGCGAGATCATGCTGGCCGAGGGCAGCGGCGAAGAGGAGCTGATCTACTGATGAGCGCCCCTCTCTCCCCCTTCACGTTCGAGACCGAGTTCACGCCGAGCGGCGACGTGCTCAAGGGCCCCGACCGCAAATATTTCTCGCGCGAGGAAACCGACCAGCTGGCGGCGACGGCCCGCAGCGAGGGCGAGGTCCGCGCGCGTCAGGCCGTTGAGGCCAAAGGCTTCGCCGCGGTCGACAAGGTGGCGGCGCATCTTTCGCCCGTCGCCGCCCAGCTGGCCGCCATCGCCGACATGCTGCGCCGCGAGGCCGCGGAACTCGCCATGATCGCCGCGCGCAAGATTGCTGGCGAAGCGCTCGACAAGAATGGCGAGGCCCTCGCCGCCGACGCCATCGCCAACGCTGTGCGCCAGCTCAAAGGCAGCCCGGTCGTCGTCGTCAGCGTGGCCCCCGACGCCCTGCCGCATATCGAGCGCCGCCTCGAACAGCTGCGCCGCCAGGGCATCGGCGCAACGCTCCAGTTCATCGGCGACGCGAAGGCCAGGCCCGGCGACTGGCAGATCAGCTGGAGCGAAGGCTCCACCGGCTTCAGCCGCGAGGCCGTGGAAACCGCCATCGAGAACGCCCTGAAACAAAGGCTGGAAGACCCCGTTGAACCGCAACTCGAACTCTTCTCCGCCGTGTAGGATGTCATGAGCACCAGCGACCTCAACCTTCCCGATCTGGCCGACGCCGAGCCCCGCACGGCGGTCGCGACGCCGCGCGGCTCCGAGCCGGAAACGATGGACATGCGCGACAAGGTCGCGGCGGACCTCAAGCCCGTGTTCGACGTTCCCGTCTCCGTGCAGGCCGTGATCGGACGCACCACGATCGAAGTCTCGAAGCTGCTCGAACTCGGGCCGGGCTCCGTGCTGGAACTCGACCGCCGCGTCGGCGAGGCGATCGATATCTATGTCAACTCACGCCTCGTGGCGCGCGGAGAGGTCGTCGTCGTCGACGACCGGCTCGGCGTGACCATGACGGAAATCATCAAGAATTCGGACGCCTAGAGGAAAACCCCATGCGTGTTCTGATCATCGGAAATCTCGCGGGCCAGCTCTCGGCCGCCACCAAAATCGCCTTCGATCGCGGCGCGAAAGTGCTACATGCCTCCGACGCGCCTGCGGCGATGGAGCTGCTGCGCACCGGGCGTGGCGCGGACATCGTCATGATCGATGTTCACGAGGACATCAGAAGCCTCGTCGGCGCGATGAAGCAGGAGCGCATCGTTGCTCCGGTCGTCGCCTGCGGCATCGGCGCGAACCCGGAAACGGCCGCCGCCGCGATCCGGTCGGGCGCGCGCGAATTCATCCCGCTGCCGCCCGACCCCGAACTCATTGCCGCCGTTCTGGCCGCCGTCGCCGACGATGACCGCCCGCTGATCGCGCACGATCCGGCGATGATGGAACTGCGCCGCATCGCCGACCAGATCGCGCCGTCGGACGCCTCCGTGCTGATCACAGGCGAAAGCGGCGTCGGCAAGGAAGTGATGGCGCGCTATCTCCACAAGCGCTCGAAGCGCGCGGAGAAACCGTTCATCTCCGTCAATTGCGCCGCGATCCCCGAGAACCTGCTCGAAAGCGAACTGTTCGGCCACGAGAAGGGCGCGTTCACGGGCGCCGTCGCGCGCCGTATCGGCAAGTTCGAGGAAGCCGATGGCGGCACGCTGCTGCTGGACGAGATTTCCGAGATGGATATCCGCCTGCAGGCCAAGCTTCTGCGCGCCATTCAGGAACGCGAGATCGACCGCGTCGGCGGCTCGAAGCCGGTGCCGGTCAACATCCGCATCGTCGCGACGTCGAACCGCATCCTGCAGGAAGCCGTGATCCGCGGCGAGTTCCGAAAAGACCTTCTCTACCGGCTCAACGTGATGAACCTGCACATCCCGCCGCTGCGCGAGCGCCCGAGCGACCTGCTCGCGCTGGCCGAGTACTTCGTCGAGAAGTACGCGACCGCCAACGGCTTCGTGCGCAACCTGTCGGAATCGGCGCGCGACCGTATCCGCTCGGCGTCATGGCTCGGCAATGTGCGCGAACTCGAGAACGCGATGCACCGCGCCGTGATCCTTGCGCGCACAGATGAAATCCAGGTCGACGATCTGCGCACGCCCGACGGCCGCCCCGTGCAGCCCAACGCGCTGGACGCCACCGCCGAGCGCGCCGTCAGCGCCGCCGAAGCCGCCATCAACGGCGCCGCCTTCCAGATCGGCCAGACGGTCGCGCAGGTCGAACAGGACCTGATCCTGCAGACGCTCGACCATTGCCTCGGCAACCGCACGCACGCCGCCAACATTCTCGGCATCTCGATCCGCACGCTGCGCAACAAGCTGCGCGCCTATCAGGACGCCGGCTTCGAAGTCGCCGCTCCGGGCGAAGTCCGGGCTGCGGGCTGATCCGATGCAACTGCTGACGATCTCTCACACCCCACGGGTGGGCGCTCACGGCGCCCCTCTCCCCCTTGTGGGGAGAGGGCGGGGCGTGGGGGGCGGCGCAGCGTTCGGGCTGATCGCAACGGCTTACCGTCCCACGGTCCCCCTCACCCTCCCCTCTCCCCACAAGGGGGAGAGGGCGACCGCCGCGCCGTTCGCGGATCAACTCAGCTTCGGTATCGCGTAGATGGCGCAGGCAGGTACGGCAGGACGCCTGGGCGGCGACGGGTTCGATTGGAACTCGTTGACCAAGCTGTTTGCGCGCGGCGAATACGCCCTGGGTCTGGGCGTAATGATGCTGGTGATGATGCTCATCATCCCCATCCCGCCCTTCCTGCTCGACATGCTGCTCGCGATCTCGATCACGCTCAGCGTGCTCATCCTGATGACGGCGCTACTGATCCAGAAGCCGCTCGAATTCTCGGCCTTCCCGACCGTGCTGCTGCTGGCGACGCTGTTGCGGCTTGCGCTGAACATCGCGACCACGCGCCTGATCCTCGCCCACGGCCATGAAGGCCCCGCCGCCGCCGGCAACATCATCCAGGCGTTCGGCAACTTCGTGATGAGCGGCAACTTCGTCATCGGCGTCGTGGTCTTCATTATCCTGATCATCGTGAACTTCGTCGTCGTCACGAAGGGGTCGGGCCGTATCGCCGAAGTGGCCGCCCGCTTCACCCTCGACGCCATGCCCGGCAAGCAGATGGCGATCGACGCCGATCTCTCCGCCGGCATCATCAACGAGGAAGAGGCCCGCCGCCGCCGCAAGGAGCTGGAAGGCGAAAGCAATTTCTACGGCGCAATGGACGGCGCCTCGAAATTCGTGCGCGGCGACGCGATGGCCGGCATCCTCATCACGTTCATCAACGTGATCGGCGGCATGATCATCGGCGTCGCCCAGATGGGCATCTCGTTCGAGGACGCCGCCAGCTCCTACACCCTGCTGACGGTCGGCGACGGCATCGTCTCACAGATCCCCGCCCTGATCGTGTCGGTCGCCGCCGGTATGCTGGTGTCGAAGGCCGGCGTCGACGGCGCCGCCGACAAGGCGATCGGCACGCAGCTGTTCACCAACCCGCAGAGCCTTTCGATGGCCTGCGTGATGTCGCTTTTCGTCGGCCTGTTGCCGGGCATGCCGGTCATCCCGTTCATCGGGCTTTCGGCGGCGGCGGGCTTCTTCGCCTGGCGCGGCTTCCAGAAACAGGAAGTGCGGGAGGCCGAAAAGGTCGCCGAGGCGGCCGCCGCCCAACGCGCCAAACCCATCCCCGAGCCGCCGATCCAGGAATCGCTGGCTGTGGACGAGATCAAGATCGAGCTGGGCTTCGGCCTGCTCGGCTTCATCAACGAGACGGCGGGCCGCAAGCTCACCGACCAGGTCAAGGCCGTGCGCCGCCAGATCGCGTCGGAGTTCGGCTTCGTCGTTCCGCAGGTGCGGATCATCGACAATCTCGAACTCGGCTCGGAAGACTATCGCATCCTCATCAAGGAAGTGGTGGCGGGCCGGGGCCGCCTGCGTCCGCAATTCCACCTCGCGATGGATTCGTCCGGCACGGCCCCGCCGCTGGGCGGCGAGAAGGTCAACGAGCCGGTGTTCGGCCTGCCCGCCGTGTGGGTGGACGACACGATGAAGGAGAATGCGGCGCTTCAGGGCTACACCATTGTCGACGCGGCGACCGTTCTCACCACACACTTCACGGAGCTGGTGAAGGAGAACATGGCCGAGTTGCTGACCTTCGGCGCGGTGAAGCAGCTGATCGAGGACCTGCCCAAGCCTCAGGCCGCTCTCGTCACCGACATCACGCCGGGACAGATCACCGTCTCGGGCATCCAGCGCGTGCTGCAGAACCTGCTGCGCGAGCGCATCTCGATCCGCGATTTCGGCACCATCCTCGAAGCCATCGCGGAAGCGACCTCGGCCTCCACCGATCTGCTGTCGGTCGGCGAGCATGTGCGCACGCGCCTTGGCCGCCAGTTGTGCAACTCCAATCTCGACGCTTCCGGCGCCCTGCCCATCGTCGCGCTGTCGCCGATGTGGGAGCAGACGTTCGCCGAGGCCCTGGTCGGTGTCGGCGCCGATCGCCAGCTCGCGCTGGAGCCGTCGCGCCTGCACCAGTTCGTCGCCGACCTGCGCAGCGCCTTCGAGCGCGCCGGACAGGCGGGCGATACGCCCGTGCTGCTCACGTCCGCCGGCGTCCGCCCCTATGTGCGCTCGCTCGTCGAACGGTTCCGGCCGCAGACGATCGTGATGTCGCAGAACGAAGTCCACCCGAAAGCCCGGCTGCGTTCAGCCGGCACAGTGTAACCGCGTACCAGGGAGCCTCATCATGAAGATGAAGATGTTCGTGGGCCGAACCGAGGAGGAGGCCATCGCGATGGTCCGCTCCGAGATGGGGCCGGATGCCGTGATCCTTTCTACGCGCGAGCGCGAGGACGATGGCCATTTCGAAGTCCGCGCCGCGATCGAGCGCTCCTTCGGGCAGAAGGCGACGCCGAAATTCGCCGAGATCCGCCCCGTCTATGACGAGACGCGCTCGCAGCTTTCGTCGGCGATGCGCTGGCATGGCGCGCCGGATGGCTTCGTCCACATGGTTTCGGAAGCCGCCGCCCGTCTCGGCGCCGGGATGGAGCCGCACGCGGCCCTCGCCGCAGGCCTCGATGGCGCCCTCACCTTCAACCCGCTCAACCCGCGCCCCGAGAAGTCCCTGCTGCTCGTGGGGCCGCACGGATCGGGCAAGACGACGGCGACCGCCAAGATCGCCCGCTTCCTGTCGGACAAGAAGCATCCGATCGAAGCGGTGGCTGCCGATTTCGATTCTTCGGGTCAGGTCGCCCGGCTGGCCGCCTTAATGCTTAAGCCCACGGTAACCTTTACGTTGTCGCCCGACCACTTGATGAAACTTGTTCGCGAGGCAGACGATCGCGGGCAAAAACTTGTCATCGATTGCCCCTCCTTCAACCCGCTGGACGAGGCGGACATGAAGCGGTGTAGCGATCTGATTTCCTATATGAATGTGGAGCCTGTGCTGGTCCTTGCGGCCGACGGGCACCCGATGGAACTCGAGGACAATGCCCGCGCCTTCGCCCAGGCGGGTTGCCGCCGTGTCATCCTTACCCGGATCGATGCGGTTCGACGTTGCGGGGGAGCAATTGCAGCAATTTCTTCAGCCCGGTTAAGCATCGCTTCACTAGGTTTGACGTCAAATGCACGTTGCGGGCTGACGCCTGCTTCGTCTGAGCGAATCGCCAGGCTTTTCATTGCCGGTGATGACGTTGCCGAAGCGGGCCAGCTCAAAGGAGCCGCGTGATGATGAACTTCGGTTCGAGAAAGTCGGAAGGGAAAGGCAGTCACCGCTCGCGCGTGACGCCAGCTTCCGTCATCGCGGTCGCTTCGGGTAAAGGCGGGGTCGGAAAGACTTGGCTCTCCACGACCCTCGCGGCCTCGTTCGCGAAAATGGGGCGCCGCACCCTTCTGGTCGATGGCGACCTTGGCCTCGCCAATGTCGACGTCCAGCTCGGCATCGCCCCTGAAACCGACCTTGCGGCTGTGATCGCCGGCTGGGTCGAGCTTGAGGATGCGGTCTGCAAGGTGAATGGCGGCGCAGGCTCGGACATCGGTTTCGACGTTCTGCCGGGCCGTTCGGGCTCGGGCGCGCTCGCCGGCCTTCCGGCTGAAGAAGCCTCGCGCCTTGCCGCATCGCTGACGGCGCTGTCGCTGCAATACGACACCGTGCTGGTCGACCTTGGCGCGGGGATCGAAGACAATGTCATGCGCCTTGCCCGCGCGTGCGACCGCTGTGTGATCGTCGCCAACGACGAGCCGACCTCGATGACGGACGCCTATGCCTTCATCAAGGTGCTGCGTGGCTATGCGCCGAGCGTGCAGCCGTGGATCGCCATCAACATGGCCGACACCCGCGTTGCAGGCCGCCGCACCTATGAAGCGCTGGCCCGTGCGTCGCAGACCTTCCTTGGCTTCCGTCCGCCGCTTGCCGGCATCGTCCTGCGCGACCTCAAGGTCCGCGAGGCGATCCGCCAGCAGAAGACGATCGTGAGCATCGACCCGCAGGCGCAAGCCGCGCTCGACGCCCAGCAGATCGCCGACGCACTGGTCCGTGGCGGCGCCGAGGGCATCGCGCAATCAGCCTAGGCACGGGCCGTGGAACCGGACAGAGACTGGGGCGGCTTCGCTGCCGCTGGCGACTGGGCTCGGGGCGGAAAGCCCGATGCAATACGGCTGTCACATCACGCCCGGATACTTGCCCGAACATGGTAAAGCATGGTCGTGCAGCGTGCGCGGGGCAGTCAAAACTCGGCTTGTGCTAGAATTCGTTGCACATACCCGAAGAAATGGGCCAGTTTTGCAATTGTACCCGTGATGCCGGAGCGCTAGGCTTTGCCGGCTGCGGGGCGGCGTGTGGCGTGGGACCTGGAAAATGCTTGAGATCGTCGCGATCGTAGTCGCGGTCCTCGTCGGGCTGCTTCTGATCTTCCTCGTTTACAAGTCGGCGCGGACCTATGACGCCGGGGCGCACGCCACTTTCATCACCACGAAGGACGGCGATTTCTATGGCGCCCTGCGCGCGCCGATGACGATCTGGAATCCCAAGATCAAGGTTCTGCGCGACAAGCACGCGCCCGATCTCAAGATCATGACGGCGGACTCCACCGGCGCCTATTTCGAGAAGTCGCTGGTCAATCGCCGCACGGGCGAAATCACGCTGCGGGTGCAGACCTGCGCGCCGCGCCCCTTCATGTCGACCACCACCGACAAGCGCCAGTTGCTGATCAAGGCCAAGGTGGCCTTCCATCTCGACATAGAGCGCATCCAGATTCCGACCCAGATGGAAGCGTTCGGCACGATCCTGGCGACACGCATCGAGAACCTGTTCGACAACGCCATCAGCGAGTTCGAGGACCAGGACGTCTTCAAGCACCAGCGCGAGATCGAGCAGCGCGTGCTCCGCGAGTTGCAGGACATCGAGGAGCCGCAGGACGGCGAGCGCCCGGCCGGCATGCCGCTGGGCGTCAAGATCTACGAGGCGATGTTCTCGTTCGAGCGCCCGGCCAAGGCGATCAACAAGGACCCGACCAACGGCCCGATGGCCTATGACAACGAGCACCTCGACGATCTGGTCGACATGCTCGAGAAGGCGGACCCGGCGACGGTCGAAGTGCTGATGCGCATGCTTGAGCTGCAGACGCGGCAGAACATCGTGCAGATGCTGTGCAAGTCGGGCGGCCTCGTCGCGTTCACCGCGTCCGAGCTTGGCCTGTCGGAGCGCACGGTTGAGCGCGCGCGCAATGGCGCCAACATAATGAAGCCGGCGGATGCGCCGGCGATCGTGGCGGCCTCTGTCCCGGCGGCGCCGGATTCTCCTGTCGCCAGGCCGGTCGATCCGGCGACGGCTTACTACAATCTCGGCGCGCCCAAGGGCCAGCCGAAAGCAGCCGAGCCGGCCAAGGAATCCTGAACGCATGACAATCGAGCGCGAGGACCAGCTCGACGGGCTGAAACGTATCGGCCTGATCGTGGCGCGGACGCTTGAAGCCATGCGCGGCGCGGCGGAGCCGGGGATGACCACAGCCGAACTCGACGCCATCGGCGCGCGCGTGCTGGAGATGGAAGGCGCGAAGTCTGCGCCGAAAGTCACCTACAATTTTCCGGGCGCGACCTGCATCAGCATCTTCCCGGCCATCGCCCACGGCATTCCGAACAACCAGGTTCTGCGCAAGGGCCAGCTGGTGAATATCGACGTGTCCGCCGAGAAGGATGGATATTTCGCGGACACGGGCGCGAGCTTCGTGCTGCAGGGACGCGACGCCAAGCTGGATGCGCTGTGCCGCGACGGGCGGCGGGCGCTGCAGATCGGCATCGATGCGGTGAAGGTTGGCGGCGCGCTCAATGCGCCGGGCATCGCGATCGAGGAATTTGCGCGCAAGCATCGCTATACGCTGATCCGCAATCTCGCGAGTCATGGCGTCGGCGGCGCGCTGCACGAGGAGCCGGGCGAAATCCCGACCTGGCGCGACATGGCCGAACGCCGCCGGATCAACGAGGGGCTGGTGTTCACGCTGGAGCCGTTCCTGTCGCTTGGCGCGGGCTGGGCGGTCGATGGCAATGATGGATGGACGCTGTTTGCGGACAAGCCGGCGCCCACGGTGCAGTATGAGCACACGATGGTCGCGACACGGCGCGGCGTCGTCATCACGACGCTGGCGGCTTAGCGCGCCTGATGCATCCTTCGAGACGATCGCACGAGAGGCTTGCGCCGTTGAGGCGCCGTGCCTGCGATCCCTCAGGATGAGGCCGGTTGGTTTTGAAGCATCGCAACACACACCGGCCTCATCCTGAGGGCGCCCGCAGGGCGCGTCTCGAAGGATGTGTTCGTCGCTCCAGACGCGCCAAAAGCTCCACTGCCCTTCGGCATGGAGGTTCGCTGTAGCTCTGGCCCATTTGAGAGAATGGAGGGCCGGGGACGCGGGTGGCTCCGCAGGCTTAGTCCGTAGTCTGTAGTCCGAAGAGCGGATCGCCCGCGTCCCCGCGCTGGGATTGCTCCCAAACGCATCGCCCCGCGCCGACAGTGATCAGCTGCCCTCCTTGCGGAGCGATCACGCATATTGCGCTCACGCCGAGGGGGCGGGG
>CAZGWV010000029.1:3701-34522 GCA_964529555.1 uncultured Rhizobium sp. | reverse complement strand
GAACTCGCAGCTTGCCGCGAGAACGCGGACGCACGCCTTGCGCGCGAGTCCACCCCGCGATCCACTCAGGCAACCCCTGGACTCAAGCCCGAGGACAACGCCCGCTATCGATGGACCGAGCGCCCGGCGCCTCAGTCCTGCGCCTTGGCGATCATCTGGCTCGTCAGCCAGATTTTGTAATTCTTCAGCAGCTTCATCGCCGCATTCGTCTTCGGCAGGTCGCGCGAGAACATCAGCTCCATTGCAAGGCCGCGCATGGCCGCGTTGTGCAGCCATGTCATCGCCTCGATCTGCGCCTTGTCCGTAATGCCCACCGACTGCGCCTGCTCCCACACGCCCTCGCGCTGGTGCTTTTCCAGCGCATCGATCACGGCGGGAAAACGCGCGCCCAGCTCGGCATCGCTGCGCGAGCCCATCATTATCTCCAGCAGCGCAATCGCCGGCGGCCGCTGCATCGCATCCCATGTCGCCATGGTGATGCCGAGAAACCGGTCCATCCCCGGCGCGGTATCCGCAAGAAGCCGCGCGACCTGACGGTTCTGCTTGCCCGCCGCATACTCCGACACGGCGATCATAAGATCGACCTTCGACGGGAAGTGGTGCAGGATCGCCCCCCGGCTCGCCCCCGCCCGGTCCGTCACGACCTGCAGCGTGGTCGCCCCATAGCCCAGCTCCGTCAGGCACTCGATAGCCGCCTCGATCAGCCGCTTGCGCATCGCCGCAGAGCGCTCCGCATGCGGGCCACGGATCGCGACGACGTTGGCGCGCGCCTTTTCCGCCTGGGATTTGGACGCTGCGGATTTCGAATTTGCAGATTTGGGAGTGGCGGCTTTTGTCCGCGCGCCGCGTTTGACAGTCATTTCAGTAATCCCGATCGCCTCCGCGGCCCGCGCCCATCTCCCCAAGGTACGCAGGACCGCTCGGCCAAACGATGATGGATAGAACCCTGCCTGTCCAGCGGCCTCGCCCCGAATGGGTCAATCGCGCAGCCTGGCCCGAAGCCGCATCGCCTTTTCCGCGAAACCGCGCAAGACTGGACCCTCGACGCAGTGGCCGGACGCCCATGGACGCAGACCTCACGCGAAAGGCCCTCGACGTGTTCGAGCGGGCGCTCGACCGGCCCGAGGATGCGCGAATCGCGTGGCTCCACGCCCATCACGGCGGCGACCCGCAGCTCATCGCCCATGTGAAGCGGATGCTGGATGCGGACGCTGCGGCCCGGCTCGCCTTCCCCACCGAAGGACTTCCCGTCAGCGCTGACCGCCGCCCCCCGCCCGCGCGCGTGGGCCAGTACCGCATCGCCGGCCTGCTCGGCGAAGGCGGTATGGGCGAAGTCTATCTCGGCCAGCGCGACGATGGCCTGTTCGAGCACGAAGCCGCCATCAAGCTGGTCCGCCCCATGGCCCTGCGCGAGATCGCCATCGCCCAGTTCGAAGCCGAGCGCCGCACCCTCGCCCGCCTCACCCATCGCTACATCGCCCAGCTCTTCGACGGCGGCGTCACAGCCGACGGCTCGCCCTACTTCATCATGGAGCACGTTCGCGGCGTGCCCATCGACGCCTATGTCGAACAGCAGAACCTGTCGCCTCGCGACATCGTCGCCCTTGTGATCCGTGTCTGCGACGCCGTGCAATACGCCCACCAGCACCTCGTCGTGCATGCCGATCTCAAGCCATCGAATATCCTCGTCAACGAAGCCGCCGACCCCAAGATCGTCGACTTCGGCGTCAGCGCCGCCCTGTCCGCCAGCAGCACGGGAACAGAAGCCCGCCCCCTCGGCTTCACGCCCCACTACTCCAGCCCCGAGCGTATCGCAGGCGCCGATGCCGCGCCCGCCGAAGATGTCTACTCGCTGGGCGTCGTTCTCCGCTCGCTCATCACCGGCGCAAACCCCGCTCTCCCCGGCTGGGACAAGCCCATCGAAGCGCTCGTCCCGAAAGAGCGCCTGCGCGATGTCCGCGGCGACCTCGGCCGCATCATCGCCCGCGCCACCGCCAAGGACCGGCAGGCGCGCTACTCCTCCGTCGAATCCCTCAAGAACGATCTCACCGCCTGGCTCGCCCTGCGCCCCATCGCCGAAATGCGCACGGACCGGATGCACGCGCTCGCCCTGCTCTTCCGCCGCCGCACGCTGCGCTTCGTCTTCGCCGGCGCCGCCATCGCTGGCGTCCTCGCCGCGCTCGCCGTCTCCACCGGGCTATACCTGCGCGCCGAATCCGAACGCCAGGCCGCAGACCGCCGCTATGCCGAAGTGCGTGAACTCGCCGCCTTCATCATGTTCGATCTCTATGACGAACTCGGCAAGGTCACCGGCAACACCGTCGCGCTCCAACGCATCGCCGAACGCTCGCTCGCCTATCTCGAATCCCTCCGCGACGACGCCGCCGCGCCGCTCGAAGTCGCAGTCGAAGCCGCCGCCGGCTATCAGCGCCTCGCCGACGTGCTCGGCAATCCGCACGGCCCCAATCTCGGCGAGCGCGCCACCGCCACGACCATGCTGGACGAAGCCATCGCCGTCCTCGAGGGACTCTACGCGCGCAACCCCGACAACCGCGATGTCATGCTGCGCCTGGGCCAGGCCGCCTTCTCCGCCGCCACCAACGCCTATGTCTCCGACGACAACAACGAGAAGGCCCGCGCGCTCGCCCTGCGCGCCGCCGGCGTCTATGCGAAGCTGGCGGCCCAATTCGAAGGCACGGTCGACGATCGCCGCAACGAACAGCGCGCCCGCATCGTCGCCGCTGCAACGCTCCCGTGGATCGGCCGCGGCGCCGAAGGCCTCGCCGAACTCCATGACATCCGCACGAAGGCCGCCGCCCTGCACGCCGACTATCCCGACAACCGCGATGTCGAACAATTCCTCGGCTCCGCCAATGTCGAACTCGCCCGCGCCACCGTCCGCATGCGCGATACAACCGGCACGGGCGGCAATGCGCTGCAATACTGGGACGAGGCCGTGCGCTATCGCGAACTCGGCTGGGCGCGCGACAGGAGCGACACCCGCCCCTATCGCACGCTCGCGACAATCCTCTACGAGCGCGGCGCCGAGCGGCGCGCACAGGGCCAGTACGATCTCGCACTCGAAGACATGGCCCGTGCGCGGGAGATCGCCGTCGACCTGCTCTCGCGCGATCCCAACGACAAGGGCCTCAAGCGCCTGCAAGGCGGCATCGAGGACGAAACCGCCAAGACCCTCGCCTTCGCCGGCCGCCACCGCGAAGCCCTCGCCATGATCCCCGCCGCCCTCGCGCAATCGGAAGACGAACGCGCAGCCTCTCCTGAAAACGCCGGCGCCGCACGCGAATACGCCTACAGCCTCATGGTCTATTCCGAGGTGCTCGATATGTCCGGCGGCCGCGCCGAAACCTGCGCCATGTCCCGCGACGCGAAAGCTGCGTGGGACATGGCGGCGGGAATGAAAGCCCTGTCCGAATACGACAGCAAGTTCGTCAACGAGACAGCAGCGATCATGCAGCGCGCGTGCAAGTCGTGAGCCCCCAAACTCCACCTCGAAGCGCCGAGACAGCCCCCCGAGAAAGCAAAACTCCCCTCCCTTTCGGGAGAGGAGCCTCACCACCACTCAACTCAAACCCTACTCCGCGTGCTGCGGAACCGCATGCTCGATCGCAACCGGCTCCGCGCGCTTCTTCCGCCCCGCGCCCGGCAGACGCTCGGCGATCCAGCGGCACACCACATAGAACACCGGCGTGAAGATCAGGCCGAACAGCGTCACGCCCAGCATGCCGAAAAACACCGGCGTACCCAGCGCCTGGCGCATCTCCTGCCCCGGCCCCGTGGCCAGCATCAGCGGCACGACGCCGAAGATGAAGGCGAACGACGTCATCAGGATCGGACGCAGGCGCGTACGCGCTGCTTCCACCGCAGCCTCGAACCGGCTCTTGCCCGCATCTTCCGCCTGCTTGGCGAACTCCACGATCAGGATCGCGTTCTTCGAGGCCAGCGCGACCAGCACCAGCAATCCCACCTGCGTGAGAATGTTGTTGTCGAATCCGCGCAGGTTCACACCGACGATCGCCGCGAGAATACACATCGGCACGATCAGGATCACCGCCAGCGGAAGCGTGAATGCTTCATACTGCGCAGCCAGCACGAGGAAGACGAGCACCACCGCCAGCAGGAACACGATCGGGCCGGTGTCGCCCTGCGACTTTTCCTGCAGCGCCAGCTCCGTCCATTCATAGGTGAAGCCATCCGGCAATTGCGCCACAAAGCCTTCCATCGCCGCCAACGCCTCGCCGGAGGAAACGCCGGGGGCTGCCGCGCCCTGGATTTCCGCCGCCGGGAACAGATTGTAACGCACGACGCGGATCGGGCCCGTGTCGTCCTTCAGCGTCGCCACCGACCCCAGCGGAACCATCCCGCCGCTGACCGAGCGAACCTTCAGGTTGGCGATATCGTTGACATCGTCACGCAGGTCAGGCTCGGCCTGCGCGGTCACGCGGAACGTGCGGCCCAGCATGTTGAAGTCGTTGACATAGGTGGAGCCCAGATACGTCCCCATCGCGCCAAACACTTCGGCCGGCTCAACGCCCAGCATCAGCGCCTTGTCGCGGTCAAGTTCGACCGTGACGCGCGGATTGCCCGTGTTGAAGCCGGGGAACACGCCGGTCACCGGCGCGCCCGGCTGGCTCGCCATGCCGACGATCTGCATCTGCGCCTGCTCGAGGGCGCGATAGCCCTGGCCCGACGTATCCTGCAGCATCATCTTGAAGCCGCCGCCATTGCCCATGCCCTGCACCGCAGGCGGCGCCAGCACGAACACGTTGGCTTCTTCGATAGCGCCCATGGCGCCCATGATCTGGCCGGCCATGTTCTGCGCGCTCAGCGCCGTCCCGCGCTCCTTCCACGGCTTGAGACGGATGAACATCGTGCCCGCGTTGGACGAGTTGGAGAAGCTCGCGCCATCCATGCCCGCAAACGCCGCCACGTCTTCCACGCCCTCGGTCTGCTTCAGCTGCGCCACCGCGCGCTGGATGACGGCGTCCGTCCGTTCGAGCGAGGCCCCCGGCGGAAGCTGGACGACGCCGATGAGGAAGCCCTGATCCTGATCCGGGATGAAGCCCGTCGGCGTATCCGTCATGCGCCAGCCGGTCAGGCCGAGCAGGGCCGCGTAGACGACCAGCATGATCGCCGACATGCGGATCAGGCGGCCCGTGAGGCGGCCATAGGTGTTCGACAGCCAGTCGAAGCCGGCATTGAACTTGTCCGCCGCCCAGCGCAGCGGGCCGAACAGCCCGCCCTTCTTCTGGTGGCCTTCCTGGTGCGGCTTCAGCAACATGGCCGCCATCGCCGGCGACAGCGTCAGCGAGACCAGCAGCGACACCGCCGCCGCCGTCGCAATCGCCACCGCGAATTGCCGGAAGAACACGCCCGGAATGCCCGGCACGAACGCCGCCGGAACGAACACCGCCAGCAGCACGAGGCCGATGGCGATCAGCGCGCCGGAGACTTCTTCCATCGTCTTGTAAGCCGCCTCCTTGGGCGACATGCCAGCCCGGATGTTCCGCTCGACATTCTCGACCACGACGATGGCGTCATCGACCACGATGCCCACGGCCAGCACGAGCGCGAACAGCGACAGCGAGTTGATCGAATAGCCCAGCAGCAATTGCACGACGAACGTCGCCACCAGCGCGATCGGGATCGCCACGATCGGGATGACCGCCGCGCGCCATGTCTGCAGGAAGACCACGACGACGATGACGACCAGGAAGATCGCCTCGATCAGCGTATGCTCCACCGCCTCGACGGACGCCGCCACGTATTCGGTCGGGTTGTAGGGAACCATCCAGTCCACGCCCGCCGGAAACTCGGCCTCGGCCGCCTTCACGACGTCGAGCACGGCCTGCGAGGCGTTGAGCGCGTTGGCGCCCGGCGAGGGCGTGATCGCCATGCCGATGCCGCGGTCGCCGCTGAAATAGCCGCGAATGGTATAGTCCTGCGAACCCAGCTCGATCCGCGCCACATCGCGCAGATACGTCACCTGCCCGCCAGGCGTCCGCTTGACGACGACCTTGCCGAACTCCTCGGCCGTCTTCAGCCGCCCTTCGACCTGCACCGGCAGCTCGTTGGTGACGCCGCTATCGAACGGGGGCGAGCCCACCGATCCACCCGCCGCCTGGATGTTCTGCGAGCGCAGCGCGGATACGATCTCCGTCGCGGTCAGGTCGCGCGCGGCGGCCTTGCCCGGATCGATCCACACGCGCATCGAATAAAGACCGCCGCCGAAGACCTGCACGCCGCCAACGCCATTGATGCGCAGCAGCCGGTCTTTCAGCACCGAGTTCGCGAAGTTGCCGATCTGGTCGATGTCGACATTCGGGTCTTTCGACGTCAGCGCCACGAGCAGCAGGAAGCCCGTATCCTGCTTCAGCACCTGCACGCCCGCCTGACGCACCTGATCGGGCAGCCGCGCCTCGGCCAGCGCCACGCGGTTCTGCACCAGCACCTGCGCCGTATCGAGGTTCGTGCCCGGTTTGAACGTCACAGCGATCTGCGCCATCCCGTTCGTCGACGACGACGAGATATACAGCATGTTCTCGACGCCATTGATCTCCTGCTCGATCGGCGCCGCGACCGTCTCGGCCACCGTCTCCGCCGACGCGCCGGGATAGCCCGCCATCACCATCACCGAGGGCGGTGCGATGTCGGGATACTGCGCGAGCGGAAGCTGCGGGAAGGAGAACAGTCCCAGCAGCGTGATGAACACGGATATGACGCCGGCAAAGATCGGCCGGTCGATAAAGAATCGCGAAAAGCGCATGGGGAGGCGTCCTGTGCAGGCCGCGCCGGCTCTATCGGCCAGTCGCGGCCAGAAAATCAGTTCAGTCTATTGCTGGCGCGTCGTGGCTTCGAGCGCCGCCGTGATGGTCGTCAGCTTGGCGTCGACAACCGCGCCCGGCATCATGGCGCGCTGCATACCGTTCACGATCACGCGGTCCGACGGCAGCAGGCCGCCGCGCACGACGCGAAGCCCATCGACAACCGGCCCCACTTCAAGCGTGCGCGATTCCACCTTGCCGTTGGCATCCACCACCAGCACCGCCTTGGCGGACCCCGCCGAAACGACAGACGATTCCGGGACCAGCAGCGCCGCATACGTCGCCGAGCTTTCAACCCGCGCCCGGCCGAACATGCCCGGCTTGAGGAAGCCCTCGGCGTTCGCCACGGTCGCCCGCATGCGCACCGAGCCCGAGCTGGCGTCGATCACCGCATCGGAGAAGTCGACCGAACCCGTCCAGCGATAGTCGCTTTCGTCCTGCAGCCGGATCTCCACCTTGCCGCCCGATTTCAGCGCCTGGCGCTGATACCGCAGCAGCTGCGCTTCAGACGCCTCGAACTGGAAATGGATAGGATCGGAAGCAACGATCGTCGTCAGCACATCAGCCGCCGACGTCCCGCCCGAGATGACATTGCCCGCATCGACCTTGCGATCCGAGATGAACCCCGAAGCCGGCGCCGTCACGCGCGTGAACTCGACATCGAGCCTGCGCGCAGCCACAGCCGCCTCGGCGATATCGAGATTGGCGCGGCGCTGATCGTAGTCCTGGCGGGAGATAGCCCCGTCCTTCATCAGGATCTCGGCCCGCTCGAACGCGCGCCGCGCCAGTTCCATGTCAGCCGTAGCCGATGCCAGCGCCGCCTGGGCCGGGCGCGGGTCGAGCGTGAACAGCAGCTGGCCCTTGGCCACTTTCTGGCCCTCGCCGAAGTGCGCCGCCTGGATGAATCCGCCCGCACGGGCCCGAACCTCGATCCGCTGGGTCGCCTCGAACCGTCCGGTGAACTCGTCCCAGTCCGTCACCTCCTGCTGGAGCGGCGTCGCGACGCTGACCTGCGGCGTCGGCGGGGCGGCGGTCTCGGCAATGCTCGGCGAGCACGCAGCCAATGACGCAGCGGCAATCGCTGCGCCGAAGAGCATTTTGATATCGTTAGGCATTTTGTGGCCCCTGGGGAGGAGGATCGGACGTCTGGTCCTGTGATTTTTTCAGTCGTCGCAGGCCCTGAGCTTATTCGCCCATTGGAAGTCAACGACCGTTGACATAAATTAGGAACCGGACGATTAAGTCAACAGGCGTTGACAAGAATATTTCTCATGGAGGCGGAATGTCGCCGACCCTGGCTGTACGCAAACGGGATTCAGCTGCTACGCGCGCCGCATTGCTTGAGGCCGCGACCACCCATTTCGCCCGTGAAGCCTATGACGGCGTCAGCCTCCGCAGCATCGCCTCTGCCGCCAATGTCGATGTGTCCCTGGTCGCCCGTTATTTCGGCAGCAAGGAAGAACTCTTCGCCGCCGTCCTCGACGCCTGCCCCGGCCCGGACGAGTTGTTCGTTGGCGAGGCGGAGAATTTCGGCGAGCGCGTCTCACACATGCTCGTGGATGACAAGATCCACGAAGAGAAGCCCGACATTTTCCTCATCATGTTGCACTCGGCCGACCACCCCGTCGCCGCCGAGGCCATCCGCAAGTCCGGCGAGGAACGCTTCTTCGGTCCGTTCGAGCGCTATCTAGGCGGCAAGAATGCGCCTGAGCGCGCACGCCTCGCCGCGTCGATCATCAAGGGCGTCGTGATGGATCGCCTGATCACGGACGATCTCGGCCTCTCGCCCGCCGCGCTTGAGCGCTACCGCGTGCGCCTCGCCCGCACGCTGCAAGCCGCCATCGCGGAGTAGTCCGGCGGGATTGGAAACCGACCGGCTCGAGCGGGGCAATCGCGTATCGAAAGCGTGCCTGATCCCGCAAATGCGACACGCCGATAGAGACCCCCACCTGTCCGCCCCCTAAACGGGGCGGGACCATGTTGCGCGAGCTTACCCAACTTTGAAGGCCAGTGATCACCCCAGGGTTCCGCCCCGTTTAGGGGGCGGACAGGTGGGGGTCTACCTCCGCACGACCGCTGTTGAAGTCGCTCACCTAAGCGCTAATGATCACGTCGGACACTTGGGGGAAACGATGTCAGACGAAGACCGGCCAAACTCGCGCACACGCGAAGAGACAGAATTCGCCCGCAAGCTTCGCCGCGAAACATCGAAAACCGAACGCCGTCTCTGGCCCCACCTGCGCGCAAGCCAGATGGGCGCGCCCTTCCGCAAACAGCATCCTATCCGCGGGCGCTTCGCAGATTACTGCTGCGTGCCTCTAAATCTGGTCGTTGAAGTTGATGGCCACACCCACGGAGCAGCCCGCGACGCGATCCGCGACCAACGCATGCAGGCGCTCGGCTTCGACGTGCTCCGCTTCAGCGTACAGGAGATCGACGAGAACCTCGAAGGCGTGATCTCGACCATCCACGACGCAGTACAATTGCGACTGCTCGCGCGCGAAACGTCCGGCAAGTCCCGCTGACTCAGCCCTCACCTGTCCGCCCCCTAAACGGGGCGGGACCATGTTGCGCGAGCTTACCTGACAGCGAAGGCCGGTGATGTCCCCAGGGTCCCGCCCCGTTTAGGGGGCGGACAGGTGGGGGTCTGTCTCCACGTTCGCCGCTTTCTGCGCTCCGCCCCAGTTCACCCCTTCTTCGCCCGTTTCGCCGGCGCCTTGGCCGGCCGCTTGCGCTCCTGCGCGCGCCGCTCGCACAACTCGATGAAGCCGCCCGCCATGAAGCTGGCCATCCGGTCCTTGGCCGCGTCGAAATCGTCCGACTTGCACAGCCCGTCCGACAGCCGGTCCAGACGCCCCGAGCGCGCCAGCGTCAGCATCAGCCCGCCCGACACGAAGTGGTAGCCCCAGAAAATATCCTCTTCCGGGCACTCCGGCATCGCGCGCTTCAACAGTCCGATCAGTTTCAGCACAACGGCATCGAAGTGCTGGTCCATCAGGGCCGCGCCATCGGGCATGTTGGCCGCCTGCGCGCCGAGCTTGCCGTAGTTCCGCCAGCCCTCGCCGCCATTCCCGTACAGTTCCAGGTCGGTATCGAGGAACGCCCGCAGCGCTCCCTCCACTGTGGGCTTGCCGCCGCTGTCTCTCTCATAACTGTCCAGCGCATCGATCCGCCGCTGGCTGGTCACCGCGGCGCGCCGGGCGAACACCTGGTCGAACAGCTTCTTCTTGTCGGTGAAATAGTAGTTCATCAGCGTGTGATGAACGCCCACGCGCCCCGCCACGTCCTTCAGCGTGACGCCGTAGAGACCATGCTTGGAAAACAGATGCTCGGCCGCGTCGAGGATCTGCTCCATCATCTCCGCGCGCTGCTCGGCCTTTTTCGAGCGCTTGGGCTTTGCTGGCGCCGAAACCGGCATGGCAATCTCCGACTGTGCCCAACCCGGTTCGCACCGGCTCGCCCGTTTGACAAGCCGGTTCGGCTAAACTCAGGGTGTCTGTTCGGCGCCGAATTCCTTGCGGAGCCTGCGTTTGTCGATCTTTCCGGTTGCCGCCAGCGGCATTTTGCTCACCCGGATGACAGCGTCAGGTAGCCACCACGAAGGCACTTTGCCCCGCAATAATCCGATCAGGTCATCGTCGCTCGCCGCGCCCCCCTCGCGAATCTCCACGATCAGCACAGGGCGCTCCCCCCACTTGGAATGCTGCCGCGCGATCACCGCAACGTTCGCCACGACGGGCGAGGCCCCCGCGATCGCCTCGATCTCCGCCGGGTTGATCCACTCGCCGCCCGACTTGATCAGATCCTTGGCCCGGCCCGTGATGTAGAGCCCGCCATCCGCGCCGATGCGCGCCAGGTCGCCCGTGTCGAACCAGCCGTCCGCGTCCACCGCCGGCTGCTCCATGCCGTAATAGCGGTTGACCACGCTCTGTCCCTTCACGCGCAGCCGGCCCTCATTCCCGCGCTGTTGCGGCAGGGCGCGGCCATCCGCATCGGTCAGAAGCAGGTCGACGCCCAGCGCAACGCGCCCCGCGCTCGCCGCCTCGCGGGGCTCGATGAAGGCCGGCGCCATCGCGCCCAGCGGCGTCAGCTCCGTCATGCCCCAACTCGTCTGCACGATCGCGCCAAGCCGCTTCTCCACGCGCTCCATCAGCTTCTCGGGCATCGGCGCCCCGCCCACCATCACGCGCTTCAACGACGGCACATCGCCGCCCTGCGCATCGAGATGATCGACCAGCCCCAGCCACACGGTCGGCACCGCCGCCGCCAGCGTCGCGCCCTCGGCATTGATGAACCGCGCAAGGCTTGCCCCGTCGAGATTCTTCCCCGGCAGCAGCAGCGAGGCGCCAACCGCCGGCGCCGCAAACGGCAGGCCCCAGCCATTCGCATGGAACATCGGCACGACCAGCAGGATCCGATCGGTCGCCACCGGCCCGATCACATCCGCCTGCAACAGGCGCAGCGTATGCAGATACGAAGAGCGATGCGTGTAGACGACGCCCTTCGGGTCGCCCGTCGTCCCCGAGGTAAAGCACAGCCCCGCCGGCGCCGTCTCGTCGAACGCGCCCCACACAACCGGCGGCCCGCTCTCCAGTTCGGCATAAGGTATCACCGAGACAGGCGAGGACAGAGCTTCAACGTCCACCGGCTCGTCGATCACGATCATCCGCGAGATCGACGGCGCCAGCCGCGCCAGCTCTACGCCCATCGCCGCAAGGCTCGACGACACGATCAGCAGCCGGCACTCCGCCTGCCGCACCATGCTCGCCAGCGTCTCGACGCTGAGGCGCGGGTTGAGCGTGTGAACCACGGCGCCCATGCCCGCGATGGCGTACCACGCCTCCACATGCCCCTGCGTGTTCCAGGCCAGCGTCGCCACGCGATCGCCCTGCCGCACGCCAAGCTGACGCAGCGAGGACGACAGGCCCTGCGCCCTCACCAGCAGCTGCTCATAGCCCAGCCGCACGAATACGCCGCTGTCGGTCGCCGTCACCAGCCCCGCCTGCGGATGCCACTTCGCTGCATGTTCGAGCAGACGATTCAACGTCAGCCCGAAATCCTGCACATAAGGATGGCTCATTGCGCATTGGTCCCAGGGCAGGCGCCATAGGCATCCGGCGCAGGCTTCGTCCCGTCCGGCAGCGGAAGAACCGGCGAGGTGAGGCCGACATTCCAGTTCCACGCCTGATCGCCCGCAAGGCGGCGGCGCTTCACCACCTCTTCCTGCAGCGTGTAGCGCCCGGCCAGCGCATCGCGCGCAGCCTTCGGCTCTCCCGCGAACACCATGAAGTTGCGCTCGGCTCCGTAAGCAGGCCAGTCGGCGGCGCCAGCCGCACGCGGCACGCCATCGCGCGCGAACGATGTCCAGTAGTCGACCATCGCCGCCGAGAGCATCATCTCACGCTTCCCGTCCGCGCGCGGCCAATAGGCCGGCACATCGTTCAGCGTCCCAAACACATAGGGCAGCTCGGCGGCATGGAAGGCATGCAGTCCGCGCTCATCGGCCGCCGGATAGCCATGATCGAACAGGTAGAGATAGGAGGGCTGCCCCGCCTCCGTCTGCTGGCGCACCATCCGTTCGGCCGTCCAGCCATAAAGCGCATCGCGTGGCGCGGCGAGCACCGCCTCGCCCAGATCGCTCGACGGATAGAGCCGCAGGAACAAAGGCGCGAGATCGCCGTACCGGCACGTGATCGCCTGCTCATAAACCGCCGCGCTCGCCGGCACGGGCGCCGCCAGCGCCCGCAGCGACCGGATCTCGCCGCTGTTGAACCCCGCAAGGATCGGCACGCGGCCTTGCTCGCCCCGGTCGAACACATCCGCCGGCTGCCGCTCCAGCGCCCAGCCATCCACCGTGCCCAGCGGCATGAACCCCGCAGCCGCAGCCGCCGCCGTCAGCTCCCGCGCATCCATCGCCCGCAAGGCGGCAAGGTCCGCCGCCTTCACCCGCCCCTGCAGGTAAGCGCCAACCTGCTCCGCCGCGAACTGCCCATGCACCGGCTGCTTCAACGCGGGCGTCGAGATCAGATAGGCGCTCTGCATGATCGCCTTGTGATACAGCCCGTTCGCCAGCGGCGAGGCCATCAGATACATGGCGCTAAGCCCGCCCGCCGACTCTCCCATGATGGTGACGTTCCCCGCATCGCCCCCAAACGCCGCAATATTGTCCCGCACCCATTTCAGCGCCTCGACCTGGTCGAGCAGCCCATAATTCCCCGAGACTTTATTGGGCGACTCCGCGCTCAATCCCGGATGCGCCAGATACCCCAGCACGCCGAGCCGGTAGTTGATCGAAACCACGACAACGCCTTCCCGCGCCATCGCCGCACCATTGTACATGGCCGAAGCGTTATGCCCGCCGCTGAGCGCGCCCCCATGTATCCAGACGATCACCGGCGCCTTCTCGGCGCCCGCCGCAGCCCACACATTCAGATGCAGGCAATCCTCGCTCATCGCCACCGGATCGTCCGCATAGATATTCCCCGGCAGCGATTTCGCCTGGATGCACGCCGGCCCCATCTTCCCCGCCGCCCGCACGCCATCCCAGCCCGCAGCCCGCACCGGCGCCTTCCATCGCTCCGCGCTCGCATATGGAATGCCCAGATACGCATTCACCCCGCCATCCACAACGCCCTGCACCTGTCCCTGCGCGATCGTCAGCGGCGCACCAGCCGTCTCCACACTCGCGCACCCTGCCACGAGCAGAGCCGCCGCGGCCAAAGCCATCCGCATCGTCATGCACTCCTTGCAGCTTTCTCTTCCCGGCCCAGCGCGCGCGCCAGGAACAGGAACATCACGATCGCCAGCAGGTAGAACGGCGCCAGCGTATAGAATCCCAGCTGCACCGGATTCGCATGCCCCTGCGCCGCGAACCAGTCGCTCATCGCGCCCAGATAGGTCGGCCCGAAGCCCAGCCCGATCAGGTTCATAATCAGCAGCAGGATCGCCCCCGCCAGCGTCCGCTGCTCCGGCTTCACCTTCGCCTGCACCAGCGCCACCGCCGGCGACAGATAGAAATAGTTCAGCGCCGTCGGCAGCGCCAGGAACACCAGCGCCAGCGGCCAGTCCGGCGCCCACACGAACGCCACGAACAACGGCGCCGCAAACATCAGCGCCACGGCAGGCAACAGCGCGTAAGCCTTCTGCGTCTTCGGCGCCAGCCGGTCCAGCAGCCAGCCCGAGACGAATATGCCCCCGCCCATGCCAACACCGATCAGGATCGCGTACCACACCGCGATATCCTCCAGCGTCATTCCCTTCTCGTCGATCAGGAACACCGTGGTGAAGTTCAGCACCGCATAGGTGATGAACTGCGTCGCCGCACTCGCCAGCGCCGTGAGCAGCAACACCGGCCGCTTCAGGAACATTCCGAACGTCTTCCAGAAAGTCGGCCGCTCCGCCGGTGCGACAGGCGCGGAAGAAGCCACCGTAGCAACAGGCGCCGCGTCCAGCCCGCCGCGCTTCGGCTCGCGCACCAGGAAGAACACCGCGGCCCCCGCCACGACGCCGACAACGCCAAGCACAAGGAACGCATCGCGCCAGCTATACGCCGCCGCCACGCTCGCCCCGAACGCCACGCCCAGCGCCTGTCCGATCGGCGGTCCGAGATTGTAGATGCCGAAGGCAAGCCCGCGCTTCGACGGCGGGAAGTAATCCGAGATGATCGAGTAAGACGGCGGCACGCCGCCTGCCTCGCCCACGCCCACCGTCATGCGCGCCGCCGCAAGCTC
Organism: uncultured Rhizobium sp.; assembly: GCA_964529555.1. Lineage (GTDB taxonomy): Bacteria > Pseudomonadota > Alphaproteobacteria > Caulobacterales > Hyphomonadaceae > UBA7672. The sequence continues at coordinate 19,950 of CAZGWV010000029.1, read as the reverse complement.
GGGATAGGTGCGCGCCAGCCCGCATGCGATCGTCGCCGCGCTCCACAGCGTACATGCCGCGCCCACGATCCGCGCGCGATTATGCTTGTCCGCCAGCCACGCGATCGGCAGCGAGATCGTGCAGTAGAACGCCGCGAAGTAGAGTCCGCCCAGGAGGCCAAGCTCCCCGTAAGACAGCTGCAGGTCGTCCTGGATCGGCTTCGCCAGAATCGACAGAAGCTGCCTGTCGAGAAAATTCAGCACATAGACGACGCACAACATGATCAGGGCGAACCACGCGCCCTGACCGACTTGCTCCGCCGCGCGTTCTCCGGGCTTCGCGGTCATCCGTTGCGCTCCGCTCAGTTCTGGTACGACAGGCGGATGCCGATCGTGCGCGGCGGCATCGTTCCATACCGGCTGGCGACGAACGCTTCGGGGTGGATGTAGGTGGTGCTGTCATCGTCCAGCGCGTTCTCGATGTAGAGCTGCGCGCCAACGTCGCCGAACTTCGCGCCAAGACTGGCGTTCAGGCGGCCATAGCTGTCGGTGTAGCCGAACAGCGGGCTCGGTACGCCGGGCAGGCCCGGAACGTTGGGCAGCATGTTCGGATAGCTGCCGACATGCGCATAGTTCACGATCAGCGACGCAGGCACGTCCTGCATCAGGTTGAAATCGAGCTTTGCCCACACCGATCCCTGGAATTCCGGCGACGCCAGACGCGCGTCCGGGACCGCGCCTGAAATCGCCGCCTCGCTCGGCGTCAGTTCGGTCACCGTCGCCTTGTTGAATGCGCCGTTGAGGCCGAAGCTGAAATTGTCGGTCGGGAACGCCGCGAGTTCGAACTCGAGGCCCTGGCTCACAGCCTCGCCGATATTGGTCGCGAACTGGATCGAGTCCGACTGCCGGTTGGCCTGGACCTGAATGTTGTCCCACACGATATAGTACGCCGCGACGTGCGCCATGAGGCGGTTGTTGAAGAACATGCCCTTCGCGCCAACCTCGTAGTTGATGAGATTGTCGGACTCGGCCGACATCGGGATGATGATGTCGGCGGGATCGATGATGCTCGCGCGGCCGCCATTGGCATTGACGACCGGCGTACGGAAGCCGGTCGAAATGGTGGCGTAGGTCGTGAGGTCGGCGCTCGGCGCGTAGGAGATGCTGGCCTTGTAGGAAGGCTTCGCCTCGTCAACCTTGCGGCCCGCGCCCGCCGCGAGCGGGAAGCGCTGCAGCGGCTGGTTGAACGGGAACAGCAGGTAGTTGGATTGATAGCCGCCCTCGGTGAAGCCCTGCGCGGCGGTGTTGCCATAACGCATGCCGCCGGTAACCCACAGCTGGTCCGAGAAACGATAGGTCAGCTCGCCGAACGCCGCGAGTTCGCTGCTGTCGATGTGGACAAACGTTTCGGCGACCGTGTCGCCGTCCGTTCCCGTGATGCCCAGGAGCTGCAGGAATTGCGGCGTCGAGCGATAGTAATAGTCCACGTCCAGACGGCGATCGAGATAGAAGCCGCCGACCACCCAGTCCCACGCGCCGCCGCCATTGGAGGCAAGGCGCGTCTCCTGCACGAAGGTGCGCTGCTCGCCCTCCGCATCGAGGCCGAATTCGGCAAGGCCGCCGAACGTGCCGGCGAGATCGACGAAGAACTCCTGATCGAAGGTCGAGAAGGTCGAGGACGAGGTCAGGGTCGCCCAGTCGAAATCGTACTCGCCCGTGAAGTTGAAGTTCGCGATCTTGCCCGTGAAACGGTCGGGGCGGACGGAGTCGCGCTTGTATTTGCCAAGCGCCGGGTTCTGCAGCGAGGCGTCCTGCGGCGCGCTGTCCTCGTAGGAAGCGAGGAAGCGCAGCGACAGCCGGTCCGTCGGCTCGACGAGGAAGACCGCGCGGCCGCCCCAGTCCCTCAGCGTGTTGGAATTGTCGATGCCGGCGCCGACATTGTCCACCCAGCCTTCTTCATTGCGGTAGAAGCCCACGAGACGCAGCGCCGCCTCGCCCTCGACCACCGGAATGTTGACCATCGCGTTATAGCGTTGGCGCAGGCTGTCATCGCCCACCTGACCGATGTCGGTCAGCAGCGAGTACTGGAAATCGTCAAGATCCGGGTTCTTGTTCAGAATGCGCAGCGCGCCCGCAAGCGAGCCTGAACCGAACAGCGTGCCCTGCGGTCCGCGCAGGAATTCCACGCGCTCCACGTCGAACAGGTTGGGATCAAGAACCGTGGCGTTGCCGATGGTCGAGATCGGCAACTCGTCGATATAGATCGTCACCGAGCTTTGCAGGTTCGCGCCATAGCCATTGGTGGCGATGCCGCGCGCCGTGAAGTTGTTGAAGTTCGCGCTCTGCTTGTTCAGCACGACGCCCGGCGTTGCGAGCGCAAGGCCCTCATAACCAACGATGCCTTCTTCGGTCAGTTCCTCCTGGGAGAAAGCCGTGATGCTCAGCGGCACATCCTGGACGCTCTCCTCGCGGCGCGTCGCCGTGACGACGACAACGTCGCTGCCACGCCCCTGTGCAGCCTGCTCCTCCGGCGGCTGCGGTGTTTCCTGCGCATGGGCAGGAGACAGGACTGCGAAAGCAAGAATGGACGCCGATCCGAACAGGATGGTTTTCAAGGCTCGTGCTCCAGAAGACAGCTTGTCGATACGGGCGCGGATGCGCGCGCGATGCGAAACCGCAAAGTGCGGACAGGCGGCCGGAGCCGCCTGTCCAGTTTGGGGTGGATCAGAACGCCTTCTTGACGCCGATCTCGAACGTGCGGCCGAGCGGGTTGCCCATCCACGGATCGTAGCCAAGTTCTTCCTGAGCAGCCGGCGGCATCCGGTCGAACAAGTTCGCAACCGTCGCCGTTAGCGCGAGGTCATCGGAAACCTCGAAGCGGTAGGTGAAATCGGTCGTGATCCAGTCCTCGCCATTCTCGCCGTACTGGATGCCGGCGCGCTCATCGCGGACCGCCGACACATAGTTCACGGAAAGGCGGAAGTTCTGGTTGTCGAGCCGATAATTGCCGGCAAGGTTTGCACGCCACTCCGGCGCCGCCAGAGCGAACGTCGCGAAGTTCAGCGTGCCGAGACGATCGTCGCCCGTCGAGATGACAACGCCGTCGAGCGAAGTCGGACCCGTCTTCAGCTCGGTGATTTTCGTCGCCGTGAGGTCGAGCGACAGGTTGCCCGGCCCGAACGGCATCGCATAGGTCGCCTGGATGTCGAAGCCATTGGTTGTCTGGCCCGGTCCGTTTCCGTAGAGGGTATCGACCATGCTGAACGTGCCGACGCCGCTCATCCCGACGGCGCATGCGCCGTTGAAGGTGATACGCGCGACCAGCGGGTTCACGCTGGGATCGCAGGTCGTGATCGTTCCGCCCGCTCCATTGAACACCAGACTGGCGATCGCGTTCGGGTCGGCGATCTGGCCGATCTGATCTTCCGTCTCGATGTTGAAGTAATCAACGATCAGGCGGAAATCGTGATCAGGCGCAAAGCCTTCGCTGTTCCAGATGGCGCCGGCGTTCCAGACCGTCGCCGTTTCCGGCTTGATGCTGGCGTCGGTGATGAACCGCGCGCCGAGCCAGTTGCCGGCCGCAACCGTGTAGGTGCGCGCGCCAACATTCTGCTCCCCCGGAATCGTGCCAACGGGTGGCGTCTGGTAGTTTGTGCCATAGGAAGCACGCAGCGACAGCGGCCCCCACACATCCCACTTCCCCGCGACCTTGTAGACCGTCGCGCCGAGCCCGCCGGAGAATTCCTCGCGGCGAACGGCGGCCTGCAGGTTCACATTATCGAGCACCGGAATCTGGAATTCGGCGAACAGCGAGTATTGCTGTTGGTCGTCATAGTCCGGCACATCGGGCACGAACGTAACGAACGGACCTGGCGAGTCGGGCGTGCAGCCGCGGAAGTTCGGATCGGTCGTCGGCAAGGGGATCGGCGTGAGCGGGGTCGAGCCCGCGCCGTTCTGGCTGGTCGTATTGCCGGGCCACTCGCACGGTATCGAGCCGTTCTGGTAGGGGCTGTTCACCACCTGGCGGCTCTCGAACTGGCGCCCCTGTCCGCCAATGGCCCAGCCGATCTCGCCGCCGGGAAGCTGGATCCCGGTCTTGCCGCTGAACACGAGGTCCACGGTAAGGTTCGAGGAGATTGTCTCGACGCCACGGTCGTCGAACAGCCAGCGGGTCAGCTCCAGCGAGTTCTCGGTCCCCGGCACGTATTGCGGGTTGGTAAGGCCGAACACCGGCTGGCTTGCGAACGACGTCGCGAAGGGGTTCCACCATTGGCAGTTGCCCTGTCCGGCGAGCGCCGGGTTCTGCGTGCCGAAACGGGTCGGATCGAGATCAGGCGCGTTGCAGTTCGGACCACCGAAGCCGCTGAGCGCTTCCTGGAAGCGCGAGCTGATGATGTCCGGGTGCGTGGCGTAGAGAATGCCCTGATTGTAGGTGACGGCAAAATCGTAGTCCACGTCCTTTGCGATACCGGCCCACTCGCCCAGCCGGCCGTCCAGCGAGGCGGACACGCGCCAGAGCTGGTTGTCGATCAGATCCGGCACGCCCTGGCCGCCGAAAGCTGCGTTCCCCGCGTGCCCGAACACACGGTAGGTGACCGGCGAGAAACCCGCAGCCGCCGTGGTTCCCGTCCGCTGCGCGAAAGCTGCAGCATGCGGGTTGGTGATCGGGACATAGAACTGGAAGGTCGCGCCGGTCGCCATGGCGCTCCCCCTGATGATCGGCTGGGAGGGCGAGGCGAACATATGCGGCGTCTTCACCTGCCCATAGGCCGCCTCGACATGGAGGTTCATGTCATTGCTGATCGCGGCGTTGAGCTGGGCGTAGACACGATAGATGTCGTTGTCCTCGACCAGATTGTAGTAATTCGAGTAATTGTACGCGCAGGTGAAGTTGTTGTCGTACCGGCCGCCCACGGCCGCGCATGAAGCCGGCGTGAAGTCGGATGTAATGCCCGCAATGTTGGCGGGGCCGTACTCCTGGCCATTCGGCCCGACGGTCGGCGGCCCGACGGGCGCTCCGAGCGGCAGCCATCCGGCGAGGTTGGTGAGCGTCGACCATGGCGCCGGGTTGAACTTGCCGAGGCCGGCTGCGGGATCGAACGAGTCGTGCGTGAAGTCGCGATCGATCGCACGCAGGCGAGAGCGGTGCTCCCACTCGGCCGACCACATGAAGTTGATATCGCCATCTCCCATGCCGCCGAGGATGGAGAGGCTGTAGTCGCCATCCGAGCTATCGATGTATTTATACTGACCGCCGACCTCGAGACCGACGAAATTGTCGCGCGTAATGAAATTGACCACGCCGCCCGTTGCGTCCGCTCCGTAGATGACGGCGGCTCCGTCCTTCAGGATCTCGACACGCTGAAGGGCCGCGAACGGGATGTTCGACGTATTGGAACTCATACGGCGGCCGTTGAGCAGGGTCAGCGTCTTGTCTGCGCCGATACCGCGCAGGTTGTAGTTGACCGAACCGATCAGCGCGGGACCGCCGAAATAGTAGGACTCGCCCGAAGTGGGGCCGGCGATGGTCAGGCTCTTGGCGAATTCCAGAGCCGACGGCGCGCCACGGTCTTCAAGCTCTTCCTGGGAATACACCTCGACCGGGAGGGCTGCATCCTCGGGCGTACCGCGGATGAACGAGCCGGTGATGACCACGCGGTCGCCGCTATCCGCCGGCTGTTCCGCAGCGGTCTGGCTGACGGTCTGGGCGTCCTGGCCCCAGGCAGGCGCAACGCCCGCCAAACCGATCAAAATCGCGGCGCCGGAAGCGCTGCGGAGCATGTTGTTCACGATCACGTCCTCCCAATTCGGAGCCTGATTGGCTCGCTCTCGTCTGAGTGAACTTTGACCGACTCAAGCGATCAGTCAACGGATATTCACGCACACGATAGTGAATGAATGCTGCGACTGCGTACGGACGTCCCCCGCCGCCGCACAAACTCGACACGGCCAGCGCGATCGATGAGATGGATAAACAGCACTGGGAGCGGCGCTTGCGGGCCACGTTGCCGCTCGAACGATGTCGGGACTTTTGCTTCAACCAGCCTTGCTGGATGTGCGTTTCCGCGACTTGGCGAACTGCCGGAGAATGCCTTCCGCCCGCTCCAGCCGCTCAACGGGCGTGGCAATCGCTTGCTCAAGGATCAGGCGCTCGCCCTTCACGACAAGCCCCGCCTCGGAGACGGCTTTCTTCGTCGGTTCGGTTCGCGGCGTGAAGGCGATTGCCGTCGGCCCCGCATCCAGCCTCGCAATGCTGGCGTCGCGCAGCAGCACGCGCGCATTCGCGATGCGCAGCAGCATGGCCGCCTCGTCCGGCTCATGGCCGAAACGATCCGCCAACTCGTCTTCGAAAGCATCGAGTTCCGCGCGCGACGTCAATCGCGCCAACCGCAGATATAGAGAGAGCCGCGTATCCGCCTCGGGGATCCAGTCCGGCGGAATGCGGCCACTGAGGCCCACATTGATGATCGGCGCCCAGCGTTCGATCGTCTCGCCCTGCGCTTCCCGCACCGCGCGCTCCAGCAAGTGCTGGTAGAGATCGATGCCGATGAGCTTCATGTGACCGCTCTGAGCGTCACCCATGAGATCGCCAGCGCCGCGAATATCCAGATCGCGGGCGCTGATGGCAAAGCCCGCGCCGAGCCGGTCAAGCGACTCCAGCGTCCGAAGGCGCTTCCTGGTGGCTTCGGTAAGCGTCGCGCCCGGCTCGGTGGCCAGAAGAATATGGCCACGTCGATTGCCGCGGCCCACCCGGCCACGCAACTGGTGAAGCTGGGCAAGCCCAAAGCGATCGGCGCGCCAGACGATCATGGTGTTGGCGCGCGGAACGTCGAGACCCGCTTCAATGATGTTCGTGGCCAACAACACATCGCCCAGACCACTCGCGAAGCGCACCATCGCGCTGTCGATATCGGCAGCAGCCATCTCGCCGTGCGCCTGAAGGAGCGTCAGCTCAGGCACAAGACGATGAAGCGTCGCCTCAATGCCGGGAAGGTCCTGGATGCGCGGCACGACCACGAAACTCTGTCCGCCCCGGTCCTTCTCGCGCAGCAGCGCTGTCTTGACCTGATGTTCGTCGAACGTCCCGGCGAGCGTGCGGATCGGCTGGCGGCGCGCGGGCGGCGTCGCAATGACGGACATCTGCTTGAGGCCCAGAAGCGCATTCTGCAACGTGCGCGGGATGGGCGTTGCCGTCAGGCTGAGCAGGTGGCCGCTTGCGCCAGCCAGATCGCGGAGCTTCGCCTTGTCGGCCGCGCCGAAGCGCTGCTCCTCATCGATCACCACCAGGGCGAGGTTGGCATATTCCATCTTGTCGGCGGCTACGGCGCCCGTACCGACCACGACCGAGATGGAGCCATCCGCAAGACCCGCTTTCACCCGCTTGCGATCGGCGGCATCCGACAATCGCGACAGGGACGCGACTTTGAGCCCCGTTCGCTCGAAGCGCGCCTTGAACGTTTCGTAGTGCTGGCGCACCAGCACGGTGGTCGGCGCAGAAATCACGACCTGCTTGCCGGCCAGCGCGACGAGCGCAGCGGCGCGCAACGCAACCTCTGTCTTGCCATAGCCGACATCGCCGATCACGAGCCGGTCCATAGGCTTGCCCGAGGCGAGATCGTCGCGCACGGCATTGATGGCGCGGGTCTGATCAGGCGTTTCGGAGAACGGAAAACCTGTGACGAACTCGCTGTAAGCGCCAGGATCGGGTTCGATCTTCACGGCGCGCCGCCTGGCGTTTTCCTTTGACAGGCGCGTCATCTCAGCGGCCGTTTCGGTCATAGCCTTGTCGATGATCAAGCGGCGCTTGCGCCAGCTTACACCATCCAGACCATCCAGTGTCACCGCAGTCCTGTCCGCGCCATAGCGCCATATGCGATCAGCTTCCTCCACCGGCACGAGCCGGCGGGCGCCGCCTGCGTATTCCAGCTCGATCGCCTCCACGACAGCGCTGGCGCCGGAAGGACGGCTGAGCCCCGCGATGACCGCAAGACCATGATCCTCATGGATCACGACGTCGCCGATGCACACATCGCCGATTTCCAGCAGGTGCTCGCCATTGTCTCCCGAGGCGGCGGCAAGACCGGCATTACTACCGAGCACTTCGCGCGCCGAAACAACCAGCCGCTTCGGCTCGCGCCAGCTGAGCGGCACGCGCATGTCGAGCAGCTTCACGCGATTGAGCCAGCCGCTGTCGGCTTCGTTCCAGCCGGGAATAGGCCGCGCCCCCTGCGCCAGTTTGCGTGGCAGGCGCTTCTTGATGAAGCGCAGGTCGTGATCCGTGCCAGCTATGACAACGCGCGCCCTTTCCTTGAACGCCGCAGCGATTTCGGCATTCATCGCCTTTACAGGGTCTACAGTCGCCGAAAAGCGGATCGTGCGCTCGCCTTCGCCAATGGAAAGATCGAGCGCGTTGCGCTTCCTTGTCGCCGCGTCCCACGCCGCCTGAGGAACGATGTCCGGGCTGACACTCGCGCCTTTCTTGCGCCCGCCGGCAGCGTCTGCCGCAAGGCTGAGGAAGCGCGCGCGTTCGGCGCCGGCTCCGGGATCAATCGCGATGGTTGCATCGGAGAAATAGTCGAACAGCGTGTTCGTGCGCCCCAGCAGAACCGGCCATGCGGCGGAACCCAGTTCGATGAAGGGCAAATCACGAACGCCGCGCTGACTCACCGAGTCGAACTCCCGAATACGCTGGACGACGCCATCGGCCAGTTCGAGGCGAACAGGCCGCTCCGCGTTGGCCGGGAAGATATCAATCACGCGGCCACGCATCGCAAACTCGGCCGGCTCATCAACCCGGTCGTCCTCGTAGTAGCCGATGCTGCGAACCACGCTACGGAACGCTTCCGGTTCGATGCGGCCGCGGACGGTGAAGCGCGTCAACGCGCCATCGAACGTCGCGGGCTTGGGCAGCATTTCGCTGGCCGCTTCGGCTGTGGTGACGCAGATCAGCCGCTTCGTCTTGGCCTTCGCGAGCGCTCGCGCGCGGCGCAACGCAGCCAGACGAACGCCGGTGTTGGCGGGCGTCGGCGGCTGGGTATCTCCGGGCAGCGCGTCGCTGGGGCCGAAAAACACGATCTCGGCCTTGGGCACGGCGCCTTGCAGCGCGACGTAGATGTCTCGCGCGCGATAGTCGCTGGATATGATTGCCAGCACATTCTTCTTGTTCAGCGCTTCGGCTATGCGCGCGGCTGCAACGCCAACTGCACATTCCGCACGCGCAACTATTGCCTGTGCCTTGGAGGCAGGCCCATCAGCCATTTCGGCGAATCCCCTTGATCGGGCTCTGGACTAACGCAAGCGCATGCCAGCGCAAGCTGCACAGGCATTTCTGCTGTGAAGCCACGCCGGCGTCTGGCTGAGTTCGAACTACGGCGCGTTGCTGCCCGGCTGGTATTTCTTGATCTCATGGCGGCCGACGACCATGTGGTGAACTTCGTCCGGTCCATCCGCGAAGCGGAGGTGGCGGACATCGGCATAGAGTTCAGCCAGCGGCGTCCATTGCGAGATGCCGGTGGCGCCGTGGACCTGGATCGCCTCGTCGATGATGCGGCAGGTAATTTCGGGGATCATGGATTTCACCATCGACACCCAGACGCGGGCCTCCTTGTTGCCGAGCACGTCCATCGCCTTGGCGGCCTTCAGCACCATGAGGCGCATCTGCTCGATGTCATAGCGGGCGCGCGAGACGACTTCGGGGTTCTTGCCGAGCTTGATGAGCGGCTGGCCGAAGGCTTCGCGCGACAGGCCGCGCTTGATCATCATTTCCAGCGCTGCTTCCGCCTTGCCGATAGTGCGCATGCAATGGTGGATGCGGCCCGGCCCGAGGCGGACCTGGCTGATCTCGAAGCCACGGCCTTCGCCGAGCAGGATGTTTTCCTTGGGCACGCGCACATTGGTGAACTTGATATGCATATGGCCGCGCGGCGCATGGTCTGCGCCGAAGACATGCATGGGCCCGATCACCTTCACGCCGGGCGTATCCATCGGCACAAGGATTTGCGACTGCTGAAGATGCGCGGGAGCATCCGGGCTCGTCTTGACCATGGTGATCATAATCTTGCAGCGCGGATCGCCGGCGTTCGAGATGTAATACTTCTCACCGTTGATCACCCATTCGTCGCCTTCCAGCACGGCGGAGGTGGAGATGTTCTTGGCATCGGACGAAGCAACATTCGGCTCGGTCATCGCATAGGCGGAGCGAATCTCGCCCGCGAGCAGCGGCTCGAGCCACTGCTTCTTCTGCGCAGCGGTGCCGACGCGCTCGAGCACTTCCATGTTTCCAGTGTCGGGCGCAGAGCAATTCAGCGACTCGGAGGCGAGGTGGTATTTGCCAAGCTCAGCAGCGATGTATGCGTAATCGAGGTTCGAGAGCCCCTCGCCGGTCTCCGCATTGGGAAGGAAGAAGTTCCAGAGGCCTGCAGCCTTGGCTTTCTTCTTGGCGCCGTCGAGCAACTCCAGCTGGCGAGGATGCCACGACCAGCGGTCGGTCTTCTCATTATCGAGCGCGTCGAACTCTTCGAGGATCGGCTCGACGTTCTCGGCGATATGGCGCTTCACGGCCTGATAGAGCGGCAGGCCCTTGTCCGACATCCTGAGATCGTTGAGTGCGTTCTGCGTGTCAGCGTCGGTCAAGCTGGAACTCCCATTGGTCATGTGTTTCGCCGATTGTAGAGCGGCCGGCGCCTGCTGCACAATCACCGAATGGAAACTCATGCGCTGACGCGCCATTCGCCGCAATCGGAAGGCGCGATAGCAGGGGAAAACGCCCGGACTTGCTTGATCCCCTGCTGAGTTCCAACCTGCGGCTAACTGCCGGTCGGCAGATCCCTGTACGCGACGCCCTTGTCGACGCGGACATCCTGCGGCAGGCCCAGCACGCGCTCGGCAATGATGTTGCGCAGAATCTCGTCTGTGCCGCCCGCAATTCGCAGCCCCGGCGCCCACATATAGGCGTTATGGAAGGCCCCCTGCATCGGCGCGAGGTCGGCATCCGAAATGATGCCGTAGTGATCCTCCCCCTCGATGGCGGCATTTGCGAGATCCTGCATACGATTTGCGTTCAGGATCTTGCCGATCGAACTCTCCGGGCCCGGCGTCTGTCCCTTCGATAGCGCGGTCATCGTACGGTATTTGCCGAGCGTGTAGCCCTCGGCGCTGACATACCAGCCGGCCAGCTTCTCGCGGAAAGCCTGATCCTGCAGCAGCGAGCCCTTGCCGGACGGCGAAGGCGTATTACGCGCAAGCTCAAATATCTCGCCATACTCCGGCCCGGCAGAGCCGCCCACCGCGAGCCGCTCATTCATCAACGTCACCAGCGCGACGTTCCACCCATTGCCGACTTCACCGAGGCGCTCGGAATCCGGGATGCGTACGTCAGTGAAATAGACTTCGTTGAAGTTGGACCCGCCCGACATCTGATGGATCGGACGCACTTCAACACCGGGCGCTTTCATGTTCACGACGAACATGGTGAGGCCCTTGTGCTTCTCCTTCTCGGGATTGGTGCGCACCAGCACGATGCCGTAGTCGGAATAATGTGCGCCCGACGTCCACACCTTCTGACCGTTGACGATCCAGTCGCCGCCATCCTTCACCGCGCGCGTTTTCAGCCCCGCGACATCAGATCCTGCACTCGGCTCCGAGAAGAGCTGGCACCAGATCTCCTCGCCGCGCAGGGCGGGGCCGACATAGCGCTTCACGCGCTCAGGCTTGTGGAAGGCGATGACCGTGGGGATACACATGCCGAGACCGATGGCGAAGGGAGCAACCGGCGCCTGGAATCTCTGCTCCTCCTGCCCGAAAATGACCGAAAAAATCGGCGGCAGCTCGCGCCCGCCCGCCTCCTTGCGCCATGTGAGACCCGCAAAGCCGGCAGCCGCCTTCTTTGCCTGATATGCCTTCGCGGTCTGTAGCCATTCAACGGAATCCGGCCGTGCGCCTGTACGCGCAGCCGGCTGGCCCAATGTCGCCTCAAGCCAGGCACGCGCTTCGGCGCGGAAGGCGGCTTCTTCAGCGGTATCGTTGAAATCCATGACGCTCTCCTAGGCCGCGTTCTTCTGCTCGAGCCGGCGCACCAGCTTTTCCTTCCACACACCGGGACCGCCCGCTTGAACGGCGAGCAGCTTGGCGCGGCGATAGAAGAGGTGGCAATCGACTTCCCACGTATAGCCCATGCCTCCATGCGCCTGAATGTTCTCCTTCGACGCAAAATAGTACGCATCACATGCAGCCACGCGCGCAGCCGCCGCCGCGATCGGCAATTGCGATGATTGCGTCGAGAGCGCCCAGGCGCCGTAGTAGGCGTTCGAGCGGGCAAGCTCGATGCCGACATACATATCCGCCAGCTTGTGTTTGATGGCCTGGAATGATCCGATCCGGCGCGAGAACGCATAACGGTTCTTGGCAAAATCGACTGACATTTCGAGGCAGGCTTCCGCGCCGCCAATCTGTTCAAACGCGATCAGCACCGCCGCGCGATCGAACACCTGCTCGGCGAAGTCCCAGCCTTCGCCGGCTTTACCGATGCGTTCGGCGGATGCCTTGCTGAATGTAAGACGCGCATGGCTGCGCGTCGGGTCGAGCGTCTTCAGGCTCTCGCGCTTGACGCCGGGTTGCGTAAGATCGACCAGCACGAGCGACAATCCCGGCCCTTCGCGCGCGAGCACGACCGCGTGCGTGGCGATATCGCCATCGGTGACGGGGATTTTGACGCCATTGAGTTTCGCCCCGTCAAACTGGACGTCAATCGACGAAGGCGATGGCGCGCCGGGCCCCTCGGAGACGGCAAACGCTCCTATCACCGATCCATCGGCAACGCCCGGCAGGATTCTGGCGCGCTGTTCGGCTGAAGCGGCCAGCAACAAGGCCTCCGCGAAGAAATAGAGCGTCGATGAGAAGGGAACAGGCGCAAGAGCGCGACCGAGTTCTTCGGCGAGCACACACAACTCCAGCCGCCCAAGGCCAAGTCCGCCGTGCTCTTCGGGTATCGTGACGCCGAGCCAGCCTTGCTCAGCAATATCCCTCCAGAGCGCGGCGTCGAACGCCTTCGCGTCATCGTTCAGCACATCGCGCACGACCTTCTTTGACGATTTGTCCGTCAGGAACTTGCGCGCCTGATCGCGAAGCATCTTCTGCTCGTCCGAGAAATCGAAATTCACTGGCGACTTTCCCCTCTAGATTTTCGTCATGCGCCCGGCCCAGAAGGGCTCGCGCAGCTTTCGCTTGAATATCTTGCCTGAGTCCTCACGCGGCAGCTCAGCGCGGAAATCCACCGAGCGCGGAATCTTGAAGCCGGACAGATGCTCGCGCAGATACGCCTTCACGCCATCCTCGCTCAAGCTCTTGCCCGGCTGCGCCTGCACGCAGGCATGCACAGCTTCGCCGTATTCATCGTCGGGAATGCCGAAGACCGCGCAATCGGCGACGCCCGGCATACGATGCAATACGCCTTCGATTTCGGCGGGATAGATGTTCACGCCACCCGAGATGATCATGTCCTTCGAGCGGTCGCAGAGGTAGAGAAAGCCGTCCGTGTCGAAATAGCCGAGATCGCCCGTGGCGATGAGGCCCGCCTTGGCCGTGGTCCGCCGTTTGGCGTCGTCCTTGTGGTAGGTGAAGTCCGCGATATCGAGAAAGCGCGCGGTTACCTCGCCAATCTCGCCCTGCGGCAGCGAATTGCCCTCCGCATCCGTTATGCGCACATCCGCGTTGGGCATCGGCGTCCCGACTGTACCGGGATGCGATAGCCATTGCTCGGACGTGCAGAACACCACGCCGCCGGTTTCGGTCGAGCCATAATACTCGTTGATCACCGGCCCCCACCATTCGATCATCGCGCGCTTCGTCGGCGCCGGGCACGGGGCGGCGGCATGCACGACGAATTTCAGCGATGACAGATCGTACTTCCGCTTTACCTCATCCGGCAGCTTCAACAGCCGGTTGAACATGATCGGCACCATGTGGATGTGCGTGACCCGATGGCGCTCGATCATCTGCAGCAGTTCTTCCGGCTCGAACCGCGGCTCCAGATGCAGCGTTACGCCCAGCCGCGCGGAGACCATGCCGTAGGCGTTCGGCGCCGAGTGATACATCGGCCCCGCCATCACGCTGACGATCCGGTCTGGCGGGTGGGTGGTTAGCCCGAAAATGGCGAGCAATCCGCGCATGGACGCCTCGGCCTGCTCTGGCGATGGCGGCGCGCGGCGCACGCCCTTGGGGTTTCCGGTCGTGCCCGATGTGTAGATGATCGTCCCCGGATTCGCCCGGAGATCGCCCGACCATGGCGCAAAGCCTTCAAGCCAGCTTGACCAGTCGCGCGTCCCTGCCGGCGCTGCGCCGATCTGCGGCGGCAATCCGTAGGCGGCGCTGATTTCCGGCGGCGTCGGCACTGTGAAGACGTGCACGCCTTCGGGGATGGCCGAACGGATACCCGCATGAAGATCGGCGTGAATGACAATCGCCTTGGCGCCTGAGTTCTCGAAAATGTAGCGCGCCTCCTCGGGCGTCGCGTGCCAGTTCACCGGCGTTGGATAAGCGCCGAGAATGCCGGCGGCCATGCTTGCTTCGAAAAACGGGAAATCGTTGCGCAGGAAGAGCGCAATGATGTCGCCCGGCTGCAGCCCGATGCTGTCCAGCCCCGTCGCCGCGCGCGCGGCACGCAGCCCCAACTCGCCGGTACTCAAGCGGCGTTCGCCGCTGACGATGTCACCCAAGACATTCTCCCTGACGATCCGGCGGCCCGGATTCTATCTGTCGCCCGTCTAGCGCGGGGTCGAAAACTTCACACCCAGCTTGCGGATGGCATGCACGAAATTGTTCGGCGCGATATCGATCTCGCCAGTCCATTCAATGTCCGGCAGGCGGCCCAGCAGTTGGCGATACGCCTCCTCCAGCTGGATCTGCGCCACGCGCTTGCCGAGGCACACATGCGGGCCATAGCCGAATGCGACGTGCTTGTTGGCGTTGGTCCGCGCAACGTCCAGCGTGTCTGGATTCTCGAACACGGCGGCATCGCGGTTGGCCGCGCCGTAATACATCACGACCTTCTCGCCCGCCGCCACCTTCTGGTCTGCGATCATCGCATCCTGCAGCGCCGTGCGCCGCATATAGATGACCGGGCTCACCATGCGAATGAATTCATCCGCGGCATTGGACAGCAGCTCCGGCTGGGCGATGAGCCTTGCTTTCTGGTCGGGGAATTCGGTCAGTAACTTCATCGCGCCCGACAGCGTGTTGCGCGTCGTGTCATTGCCGGCGAAAACGATCAGCAGCCATGAGCCATCGAGGTATTCATCGCTCAGCAGCTCGCCATCGACCTGGGCGCGGGCAATGGCGGACATGAGATCAGCCTGCGGATCCTGCCGCCGCTTGTGCAGCATGTGCTGGCCATACGCGAACATCTCTTCGACATTGTTGTTGAAATCGGCGACGAACTGGATCAGCTCAAGGCTTGGCGCGACGGGAGCCGCCGCCTGCTCGGCCGCAAGGTTCTGCGCCATCTCCAGATAATGCATCCAGCGCAGGAATTTGGAGCGGTCCGCTTCGGGTACGCCCAATATTTCGCACAACGTATAAAGCGGCAGACGCGAGGAGAACGCCTCGACCATATCGCACGGCCCCTTGGCCGCCATTCCGTCGATCAGCCGCGTGATTTCCGCCTGCACTTTCAGCGTAAGCCCTCGCAGATAGGCCGGTGTGAAGAACGGCATGTGCTCGCGGCGCAGCTGCATGTGATGCGGCGCGTCGAGATTGATCATCGTGTCCTGCGACGCGCGGCCGAGCAGCATGTGGCCCATCCCCGGCTTGGGCGTGTTCATCAGAATGCCGCCGCGCTGGGACGAGAAGACAGCGGGGTCTCCATTCACACGCATCACGTCAGCATGACGCGAGACAACCCAGAAGCCCGGCCAGCCTTCGGGTTCGGGATGCCAGCAGACAGGCGATGCGCTGCGCAGCCGGGCGTAGATGTCGTAAGGCTGCCCTTGCGTAAATAACTTGCCGTCGTTGAATTGCAGCCCCTCCAGCCGCGGATAGCTCTCCGCATAGGTCGGTCCGGGAATTCCCTCGACCGCCGTCTGGCTGATCAGCTGCATCCACCGCCTCCACAACGCCAACGCGAGCGGAGTTTGCGCGCGCGTCAACCTGCACGCAAGGGACGACGCAGCGTCAGGCGCCGCTGATCCTCGCAGTAAAACTGACGATCGCCTGCACCGCCGTCAGATGACACGCTCGGCGCGGCTTATGCGCCTGGCTGAGCATCTGGCTGCCTCGG
>CAZGWV010000029.1:0-3601 GCA_964529555.1 uncultured Rhizobium sp. | reverse complement strand
GGCGGACCCCGGTCTCGTATCGCTCCCGCGAAACTGATTGGACGCAGCAAAATCAGAATTCAGGAGACGCTTGCGATCTGGACGGAGCAAAACCAGTTGGGTGCTCTTTCGGCGCCAAGCTGCGGTTGGTCTGATGGCGGCCCCTGCTCATTTGTTCACAAATGTGATTTGTCTCGATGCAGGGCGGCCGCCGTGAATTGGCGTTGTTGAGACCTTAGGCTTCCAGCGTCGTTCACCTCACGCAGGACTGCCGTCTTTGACCATTGATACAGTTTCGCGCCTGGCGTCTCCCGCTGAGCAAATCGACGCCATCGTCATCGGCGCCGGCTTTGGCGGCATGTATGCCATTCACCGCCTTCGCAAAGCCGGCATGACCGTGCGGGGGATTGAAGCCGGCAGCAATGTAGGCGGCACATGGTACTGGAACCGATATCCGGGCGCACGATGCGACGTGATGAGCCTGGACTACAGCTATGCATTCTCGCCCGAGATCGAGCAGGCGTGGACCTGGTCGGAGAATTTTGCGGCCGGATCGGAGATCCTCGCCTACGCCAACTTTGTCGCCGATCAACTCGGCATCCGGCCAGCCTATCACTTCAATACCCGAGTTGCGGCTGTCGAATACGACGACGAAACGCGCCGTTGGCATGTCATCACGAGCGAGGGCGCCCGTTTCGAGGCGGGCTTCGTAGTAATGGCCACTGGGCCGCTCTCCCTGCCGAAACCGATCGACATTGCCGGTGCGGCCGATTTCAAGGGCGAGCTGTATCGTTCGTCTCGCTGGCCCCAGCATGATGTGTCGTTCGAGGGCAAATGCGTTGGCCTTGTGGGGACGGGCTCCACGGGGATTCAGGTCACACCGATTGTCGCTGATCTGGCCAAATCGCTTACCGTCTTCCAGAGGACTCCCAGCTTCACGCTGCCGATGCGGAACTATCCGCTGACGCCGGACTATGTCGCACAGATCAAGTCTCACATGCCAAGCCTGCGCGCGTCCGCACGAACGACATTTGGCGGGGGCGTACGGCCCACTTCGACGCGCCCCTTGTTCAGCGTCAGTGTCGAGGAACGCAACGATCTCATGGAAGACGCCTGGCTGCGCGGCGCCATGTCCTTCCTGGGTCTGTTTTCGGACGTTCTGACAAACCAGGCGGCAAACGATGTTGTCGCTGACTTCGTCCGGGACAAGATCAGCACGATCGTCCAGGATCCTGTCACCGCCGACGCGCTGAAACCGCGCGGATATCCGATCTTTGCGCGCCGCCCCTGCCTCGACACGAACTATTATGAGACCTTCAATCTCCCGCACGTGTCGCTGGTGAACTGTCTGGCGGATCCGATCGAGGCGATTACCGAGACGGGCATCCAGACCCGCACACGGCACATCGAGCTGGATACGATCATCCTGGCGACGGGATATGACGCCCTCACCGGCCCCATGCTGGCGATAGACATCAAGGGCCGGGCCGGACGCAAGCTGAGCGAGAAATGGGCGAACGGCCCCCGGACTTATCTCGCGATGCTGATGGAGGATTTCCCCAATCTATTCGTGATCGGCGGGCCGGAAGGGCCGTCGATCCTCGCCAACTACATCCGGCTCGATGAGCTGAATGTGGACTGGATGATGAACTGCATCGCGTACATGCAGGCCAATGGCTATGCCACGGTGGAGGCAACCGCCGATGCCGAGGATGACTGGCAACGCACCGTGACCGAGTTTGCGGACCGGACGCTCTATGTGAAGGCGGACACCTGGTACACGGGGGCCAACATTCCCGGAAAGCCACGCGGATTCCATGTCTATGCAGGCGGTCTCAACCGCTACGCCGAGACGTGCGCGACCGTTGCTGCGTCAGGCTACAAGGGGTGTCGCTTTACCGCCCCTCCGGGAGAGCATGGGCAATCAGCATCAGGGTTCGTGCCGGCGCGGGGCGTGGCGCTTTAGCGGCTGCGCGTGGAGCCCACGAATATCCCCTATGTGATTAGAGCCCTGCGCGAAGCGAAATGACGGCGCGAATGGCGGCCGGCGGTAAGTGATCTGAACAGCCTTTTCGAATGGAGCGGAACATGCCGTGCTTGAAAGTGGAAGTTGAAAACTTCATCGCGACGGTCACGCTGAGCAATCCGCCCGTCAACTCCGTTGGCATCGAGATGATGCAGGAAATCATGGCTCTGTTCGACTCGTTCAACGAACGGCCGGATGTTCGCGTTGTCCTGCTGACGGGCGAAGGCAAAGTGTTCTGCGCAGGGGCCGACCTCAAGAATCGCCCGACCGCTGACTCGCCGAAAGGCGCCACTTACGCCCGCCAGCGCATGGCGCGCGAGATGAGCTGGTCGATGATCGAGTGCAGCAAGCCGATCGTGGCCGCCGTGAATGGCGCGGCCCTCGGCGCAGGGCTCGGCATTGTGGCCAGCGCGGACATTATTGTCGCGTCGGAGAAGGCCGTGTTCGGCCTGCCCGAGATCGATGTCGGTCTCGCCGGCGGCGCCAAGCATACACTGCGTTTTATCCCCTTCTCGCTGGCGCGTCGCATGGTTCTGACGGGCTATCGCGCCAGCGCCGAGGAACTCTATCGCCGCGGCGCAATCGAGGCTGCGCTACCGCATGACGAATTCCTGGAGTTCGCCAAGGGCATTGCGCGCGAGATCGCCAGCAAGAGCCCGATGGCGGTCGCGACGGCCAAGGACAGCCTCCGCGTGATCGACAATATGAGCCTGCGTGACGGCTATCGTTACGAGCAAGGCAACACGATCAAGCTCTCGCAGAGCGAAGACGCCAAGGAAGCCGTGCGCGCCTTCGTCGAGAAGCGCCCACCCATGTTCCAGGGGAAATAGCTTCCGGTTCAAGCGCCAAAGAAACGCAACGACGGATGCGCTTCGCATCCGCCGCTTTGCGTTTCAGGGACGCGATACCAGGCGGCGCAGCAGGCGGGACGGAGCGCCAGCGGTGTTGCGGTGGCGGGCATTCGCCTCGAGCGTCTTGATGACCGCGTCGCCTTGCTGGCGCGCCCAGAACAACGGCCCACCCCGCCAACGGGGGAAGCCGAGCTCGGCCACCCACGCAGCATCGAGGCCTTCGGCGCTGGCATCTTCGGAGCGCTCAAGCAGGTCCGAGGTCGCATTGATGACGGCGTGCAGGATGCGGCTCACGATGAACTCGTCGGTAAGCTGTCGGCGTGTCAGCATTTGGAAGTTTGCCGATGCCTGCAGCAGGGATTCGACCTCGGGATCGTCCCAGGTGCGGCCGTCCGCGCCATATCGGCACCAGCCGGGCTTGTCGCCGCCGAGGCGGCCAGCGTCTGCCATCAGGTCGAGTGTGGGCGAATAGGTGAACCAGTCGTCGCCGCCCGCAAACGCCCCGTGACGCGAAAAAATGGTCTCCAGCCCTGATCGGTCAGACTGCGCGAACGGCGCTTCATGGAAGCCGAACTCTTTCAGGCTGCGGTCGATCTGGGCGGGGCTGGCGCCTTCATCGAGCAGGTGGACAGCTTCGCGCAGGAGCGCCCAGCGAAGCTCCGATACCGTTCCCTGCACGCTCGGTTGTCTTTTGAGGACCGCCTCGCTGCGGGCCGCGTAGGCCAACGCGGCCGCTTCAGGCGTG
>CAZGWV010000028.1:22723-35521 GCA_964529555.1 uncultured Rhizobium sp. | reverse complement strand
CCCTGAACGTGCGGGCGGCCCTGCCGATAGTTCGTGATGCGGTCTTCGATCTCTTGCCGGAAATGCCGGATCAGGCCCTGGATGGGCCACGCGGCGGCGTCGCCCAGCGCGCAGATCGTGTGGCCCTCGACCTGAGACGCCACATCCAGCAGCGTGTCGATCTCGGAAGTTTCAGCCTCGCCCTTCACCATCCGCTCCAGCACACGCCACATCCAGCCCGTGCCTTCACGGCAAGGCGTACACTGGCCACAGCTCTCGTGCTTGTAGAAGTATGCAAGGCGCGCAATCGCGCGGATCAGGTCGGTCGACTTGTCCATCACGATGACAGCCGCCGTGCCGAGGCCCGATTTCACGTCACGCAGCGCATCGAAATCCATCAGCACCGTGTCGCAGATATCCTTCGGGATCATCGGCACCGACGATCCGCCCGGAATGACGGCCTTCAGATTGCCCCAGCCGCCGCGCACGCCGCCGCAATGCTCTTCGATCAGCGTCTTCAGCGGGATCGACATCTCTTCTTCGATATTGCACGGCCGCTCGACATGGCCGGAGATGCAGAACACCTTCGTGCCCGTGTTGTTCGGACGGCCAAAGCCCGCGAACCAGCCCGCGCCACGGCGCAGGATCGTCGGCGCGACAGCGATGGACTCGACATTGTTAACCGTCGTCGGGCAACCATAGAGGCCCGCATTCGCCGGGAATGGCGGCTTCAGGCGCGGCTGGCCCTTCTTGCCTTCAAGGCTTTCGAGCAGCGCAGTCTCTTCGCCGCAGATATAAGCGCCGGCGCCGTGGTGGATGTAGATGTCGAAATCCCAGCCCGATCCGCACGCATTCTTGCCGACGAGACCTGCGGCATACGCCTCGGCGACAGCCTTCTCCAGCGTCTCGCGCTCGAAAATGTATTCGCCGCGCAGGTAGATGTAGCACTTGTTGGCGCGCATCGCGAAAGACGCGATCAGGCAGCCCTCGATCAGCAGGTGCGGATCGTGGCGCATGATGTCCCGGTCCTTGCAGGTGCCCGGTTCGGATTCATCCGCGTTGACGACGAGATAGTGCGGGCGCTCCTTCACCACCTTCGGCATGAACGTCCATTTGAGCCCGGTCGGGAAGCCCGCGCCGCCGCGCCCGCGCAGGCCAGAGGCCTTGATCTGGTCGCAGATCCATTCCGGGCCGAACTGCATCAGCTCCTTCGTGGAATTCCACGCGCCGCGTTTCTTTGCGGCTTCAAGGCGCCAGTCCTGGCGACCGTACAGGTTGGTGAAGATGCGATCCTTATCGAGAAGCACGATCGTTATCCTTTGCTTCTCTCACCAGCTTGATGATCGCCGGCAGGCTGAACCCGAGCCCCGCCGCAATACCGCACGCCAGCCACACCCAGTTGCCTGTCAGGTAGAACGCGATGCCGCCAGCCGTCCAGCAGCCGACCTCGATCAGGGCCGCAAGGATCAACTCGGCTCTCAGCTTCCTGCTGGGTTTGAACTCCGCCATCGCGCTTCTCATGTCTGCGCCGGCTCCGGCGGCTTCGGCGCATTCGGAATCGTCGTCAGCGGCTTCGCCTTCGAGCCATCGTACAGCGCCTCGTCCGTCAGCGAAGTAGCCGGGCCTTCCGGCGCGCTCGTCTGCCGCTTCACATACGGTCCCGGCGCCGGCTCCTTCCCCGCCGCGAAATCGTCGATGATCTTCTCGAGACTCTCGATGGTCAGGTCTTCGTAATAGTAATCGTTGATCTGGATCATCGGCGCGTTCACGCAGGCGCCCAGGCACTCGACCTCGACCCACGAGAATTTGCCGCCGCCCGAAACGTGACCCTTCGGTCCGATCTTGCGCTCGCAGAATTCCTTGAGGCGATCGGCCCCGCGCAGCTGGCACGGCGTCGTGCCGCAAACCTGGAAGTGGTACTTGCCGACCGGCTCCAGGTTGAACATCGTGTAGAACGTCGCGATCTCGTAGACGCGGATATACGTCATGCCGAGCCGGTCAGCGACCGCGCGCAGCGCCGGCTCCGACAACCAGCCATTGTTCTGCTTCTGCGTGATCCACAGCGCGGGGATCACGGTCGAAGCGCGGCGCTCGGCCGGATACTTCTTCTCCCACCACGCGATGGCGTCTTCGCTCTCCTTCGTGAAGGCGAACGGCTCGTGGTGTTCGGGATGGTGGAAACGACGGTGGCTCAACGGTCGACCTCCCCGAACACGATGTCCAGCGACCCGAGGATGGCCGAGACGTCGGCCAGCATGTGGCCACGGCACAGATGATCCATGGCATGCAGGTGCGCATAACCCGGCGCCTTGATCTTCAGGCGGTAAGGCTTGTTGCCGCCATCCGTCACCAGATAGACGCCGAACTCGCCCTTGGGCGCTTCAACGCACGCATAGGTCTCGCCAGCGGGAACGTGGAAGCCTTCCGTGTAGAGCTTGAAGTGATGGATCAGCGCTTCCATCGAAGTCTTCATCTCGCCGCGGCGCGGCGGCACGAATTTCGAATGCTCAGGCAGCACGGGGCCGACCGGCATCTTGTCGATGCACTGCTTGATGATCTTGATGCTCTCGCGCATCTCCTCGATACGGCAGAGATAGCGGTCCCAGCAGTCGCCATTCTTCCCGATCGGAATCTTGAACGCGAGTTCCGAATAGACCTCATACGGCTCGGCGCGGCGCAGATCCCACGCCAGCCCCGATCCACGCACCATCACGCCCGAGAAGCCCCAGTCCAGCGCTTCCTGCACGGACACCACGCCGATATCGACGTTGCGCTGCTTGAAGATGCGGTTCTCGGTGATGAGTTGCTCGATATCGTCCAGCGTCTTGAGGAACGGATCGCAGAATTTGTGAATGTCCTCGACCAGTTCCGGCGGCAGATCCTGGTGCACGCCGCCCGGACGGAAGTAGGCCGCGTGCATCCGCGAGCCGGACGCGCGCTCGTAGAACACCATCAACTGTTCGCGCGGCTCGAAGCCCCACAGCGGCGGCGTCAGCGCGCCAACGTCCATCGCCTGCGTCGTGACGTTCAGCAGGTGCGACAGCAGGCGGCCGATTTCCGAATAGATCACGCGAATGAACTGCGCGCGGCGCGGAACCTCGATGCCCGCCAGCTTCTCGACGGCGAGGCAGTAGGCATGCTCCTGGTTCATCGGCGCGACATAGTCGAGACGGTCGAAATAAGGCAGCGCCTGAAGGAAGGTCTTGTACTCGATCAGCTTCTCGGTGCCGCGATGCAGCAGCCCGATATGCGGATCGACGCGATCGACGATCTCGCCGTCAAGGTCGAGCACGAGGCGCAAAACGCCGTGCGCGGCTGGGTGCTGCGGCCCGAAATTGATCGTGAACTTACGATCGTCGAGATCGAGGTCAGCGGATTTGTGGTTGATGTCGTCAGCCATGGCTATTTCTGGCCCCCGGCTTTTTCATCGCCCGGAATGACCGCCTGCATGCCTTCCCACGGAGAGAGGAAGTCGAAGTTCCTATACTCCTGAATCAGCTTCACCGGCTCGTTGACGACCCGGCGCTGCGCTTCGTCATAACGAACCTGCACGCGGCCCGAGAGCGGGAAGTCCTTGCGCAGCGGATAGCCCTCGAAACCATAGTCGGTAAGGATGCGGCGCAGGTCCGGGTGGCCCGAGAACATGACGCCGTACATGTCGAATGCTTCGCGCTCATACCAGTTGGCGACCGGGAACACGCCGCTCACGCTGGGCACAGCCGTCCCCTCGTCCGTGCGAACCTTGACGCGGATGCGCTGGTTCAGCCGCATCGACAGCATGTGGTAGACGATCTCGAAGCGCTCCGCGTCCGTCGGATAATCGGCGCCGCAGATATCCACCAGCGTCTCGAACCGGCACTGGCTGTCTTCACGCAGGAACTCCAGCACCTTCACGATGCCGTCCCGCTCAACCGTGATCGTCAGCTCGCCAACGGACACCCTGGCGGCCTTCAGCGGCTTCAGCGTCGATTCAAGGTGAAGCTTCAGCTCCGCCATCATCGTGTCCTTGGACGGGATCATCGCTCGATGCTCCCCTCGCGGCGGATCTTCTTCTGCAGCTGCAGCAGGCCATAGATCAGCGCTTCAGCCGTCGGCGGGCAGCCCGGAATGTAGATATCCACCGGCACGATGCGATCGCACCCGCGCACGACAGCGTATGAATAGTGATAATACCC
This sequence comes from uncultured Rhizobium sp., assembly GCA_964529555.1. GTDB lineage: Bacteria > Pseudomonadota > Alphaproteobacteria > Caulobacterales > Hyphomonadaceae > UBA7672. The sequence goes on along the minus strand of CAZGWV010000028.1, from coordinate 31,367 downwards.
GCCGCCATTGGCGCACGACCCCATCGAGATCACGTAACGCGGCTCGGGCATCTGGTCATAAACCTTGCGGAGCGCTGGCGCCATCTTGTTGGTCAGCGTGCCGGCCACGATCATCACATCCGACTGACGCGGGCTCGCGCGCGGCGCGGCGCCAAAACGCTCCATGTCATAGCGCGGCATCGACGCCTGCATCATCTCGACGGCGCAGCAGGCGAGGCCGAACGTCATCCACATCAGCGAGCCCGTGCGCGCCCAGGTGATCAGATCGTCGGCGGCGGCGACGATAAAGCCCTTGTCGGCCAGCTCGTCCGACAGCCCCTTGAAGAATGGGTCATCCGGGCGAACGACAGCCCCGCCCTCGGGACGCAACACCCGGCCAGCCGATCCTGCAGCGATCTTGGACTCAGCCATCACTGCCACTCCAGCGCACCACGGCGCCACTCATAGACGAACCCGACCGTCAGCACGCCGAGGAAGGCCATCATCGACCAGAACGCGACGATCTCGCCCTGCGCCACCTGGAACACCCACGGGAAGAGGAAAGCCACTTCGAGGTCGAAGATAATGAAGAGGATGGAGACGAGGTAGAAACGCACGTCAAACTTCATCCGCGCGTCGTCGAACGCATTGAATCCGCACTCATAAGCAGACAGCTTCTCAGGGTCGGGCTTGCGCGGCGCGAGCAGCGTCGAAGCGACCAGAAAAAGACAGCTCAGCACGATGGCGATCGCAAGGAAGATCACGACCGGCAGATACTCGACGACCAGCGTCTGTACGCCTTCCATATGAACCCTCGGTCATATTTTTCAGCGTGGCCTAGTCCGCTTTGACGCATTCGGCAATAGAGCCTCCGGGGGCCGTCCCCAGTATTGGCTCAACCGCGACTTTTCGGTCTGGTTTTCGGGCGCTGGCTGCTGTCGGCGCTGCGATGGAACGTCGCAATTCGCGCCTCGGCAGATCGGTTGCACGCGATCCCGGACCCATACCGGCAGGGCCCATTTCTCGCCGCGAGTCGGCGGCCTTCCGACAACCAGGACTCGCACCGTGTCAGACGATGGGCTGCATCCGGTCGCGCACCCATTGCGACAGCAGCCACTTGCGACCCGCTCGCACCGGCAGCCCCGCGTGAAGCGTCATTGGGTCAGGCCGGCGGTCGGACGTGCGGACATTGAGGAACAGCATGGCATCGCCCGGCTTCCCCTTGTGCTTCCAGTCGATCTTCAGAAACGCCGTCTCGCCGCCCTCATAATCGTCATTGAGCCAGGTCAGGCATGTCGCCACCCGCTGCCCGATGGTGTCCAGCAGGTGCTGGAATGCAGGCTCGCCCGGCGTTAGGAAGTCGAAGTGCGCCTTGTATTCCTGCCCCGGCCGATAGCTCAGCACATGCGGCGCTTCCTGCTGATGCACATGAAGCCCCGAGGCCAGCTCCAGCCGCTTCTGCGTCAGCGCCAGGATCAGGTCAGTGTCGGCCAGCCCGAAACCCGCCGCCTCCCCGGTTCGGATCGGATCCTCGACCCATTCGCCGCTCTGGTAATCGCCCACCTTGGCCCGCACGACCTTGGACGCGCCCTTGGCGATCAGCCATCCACACATGCCCGGTGTCGCCAGCCCGCTCAGGAACGCAATCGCTGGCTCACGCCGCGCCTGCACAAGCTGCGGCGCTTTCAGGAGCCCCTTGAGATCGATCCGCCGCGCCAGAGTTTTCCACAGCTCAGCCCCGCCCGCCCCCAGGTCCGAGCCGCCCGCCCCAGCCAGCGCGCCAAGCTGCCCCTGAGCCGGCCGATGGCCCAGCTCCGCCGCCCGAACCAGCAGGTTTACCGCCTCGATCCAGTCGGAGGGCCGCGCCACGCCTATCGCCGCCAGAACGGCGAGTCGCTCTGCCGCCGCGCCTGAGCCAGCCGCCATGGCGTCCAGCAACATCGGAATCGCCCGCGCAGGATCGCTCGCCCGGCCCTGACCTCCGACCAGAACGGCGCACGCCGCAGACACCCTCGTGTCCGGCGCCGCCGCTATAAATTCATCTGGAAACTTGGGGCTAGCGCCCATCAGCGGCCACCCGCAACATTCGACACTGGCGCGAGTGACGGGGCTCGAACCCGCGACCTCCGGCGTGACAGGCCGGCACTCTAACCAACTGAGCTACACCCGCATCCGCCGGTGTCGAAGGATGGAGCGTTTATGCGCGCTCGCCCGCCGGGTCAAGCAGCAAACCTGCCGATTTGCCTCTATTGCGCGCCCAGCCCCTGACGAAGCGTCAACGCCTCCCCATCCGCCACGAACCCCAGCGCCACCAGCGCCTCCTCCGCCGTGGGGCTCGCGCCGGTGACAGTCGCCGTCATGTCCATGTCCAGACGGCTCGAAACGTTCAGCACGGCGAGCACATCCTCGCCCGTCGCCGCCTTGCCCGCCGCCTGCACCACCAACTTGCCACCCTGACAGGTGACAGGCCCGCGCAGTTCAGGCCCCACCCAGTCCTCGAAATTCACCCGCGTCAGCGCATCGGTCCACACTTCGCCCGTCGCCGCCTCGCACATCGAATTGCGGAACTTCAGTTCGCCGATCCGCAGCGTGAACTTCCCGTTCGCCTCCGCAGGCGCCGAAGGCATTCCCGGCACCATGCCTGTCGTGCCGTCGATCTCCAGGTTCCTGATATTGAGCGCGCCATCCGTAAGGCCATAGGCGAGATCCGCCTGCCCCGTGAATCCCTGGCGCACCAGCCCGAGCGCGCCCGTCGCCTTGCCCGTCAGCAAGTCGAACAGGTTCGCCTTCACCGACAGATCGCCAATCGGCTGATCGGAGAACGAGACATTGCTGAGCTTGCCGTCCCACACGCTGCCCGACGCTTCGGAATACTTGAATCCCGGCATCTGTTTGGAAGCCATGTCCGCCGCGAGCGACATGGGAAAGAACGCAACCACGCCCGCGACAAGCGCCACGACGCCAAGCACGACGAAAATCACGATGCGCAACATGGCTGTCCCCTTGGCATCCGAACCCCGAGCCACGGTTGTACAGCGCGCGGGCCGCCCTTAGCCAGCATGGACTTGCAGCAAGACTGCTACAGCAGCCCCTCGGCTTTCTTGACGCCATCGCCGCCGGAGAACAGCAGCGTTCGTGTGCGCTGCGCCAGCCTCACATTGACGAGATTGGTCTGGTTCTCGAACACATCGCGCAGGATGCGGTTGTCGATGGCGAGATTGCGCGGCGGCGCAGCCAGCTTGCCCTCCTGGTAGAGCATCACGCTCTCGCCCTCCATCTCGGCCCCCAGCGGCGACAGCGCGATCGCCCGCCCGCCATCGGTCAGGCGAAACGTCTCTTCGATGTAGATCATCAGCTGCGCCTGAGTCTGCAGCATCGTGATGTCCGCCTGCGCCGCGCCGGACTTCATGGCGAGACAAATCTCCGCATCATGCCCATGCAGCCGGTGCATCACGTCCAGCGACGTCTGCGCCTCATTCCACATCACAGTCGACAACACTGTCTGCGCACGATGCGCCAGCGCCGGCGGCGCCCACATCAGCCCCACGCCCAGCACGCCGCCGGCCCGCAGGGCCATGCGGCGCGTCATGCCGGCGCGGGTCTGTTTCATTGCGCGGGCGGCGGCGCTGCAGCCGGCGACGTCGGCGTCAGCGGCGCGGTCGCCCCTGCAGGCTGCGGATCCTTCGCGCGCAACTCCACCATCGCATCCGCCATCTGGTTGCGCATCCCGGCAGCTCCGCTGCGGAACACGTCGATACGATTGGGCGCGGCCCTCTGCGGGAAGGCGTTATTCGTGCGCACCGCATCCGCGATCTGGTGCATCGCATCCAGCTCGACCGACACCACCTTCCTGGTCTCCACAAACACCTTGCTCACCCGCTGGCTGTTATAGCGCCAGATCTCGGCGGGGATAATGATGTCCTTCGTCGTGCCGTCCTCGAACGTGAAGCGCAGCGGCAGCGGCGAGACGAGCCCGCCCACATTCTCGAAATCCATGAAATAGATGTACGGGTTCTCGCGCAGCGCACGCTCGAATGCCGACTTTTCCGGCTCCTTCAGTCCGGCGACAAACGACTGATAGTCGTTGCGATCCTTGTTCGTCGGCTCGAACTGATCGTTGTCGCTATAGAAGTCCCGCGCGTCCGGGTGCTTGTCCATATAGGTCTGGATGCCCGCGTCGCGGTTCTGCTGCACGGTGACCGACGGCGGATTCACGTCGCTCAACCGCTGACGCTGCAATTCGCCCTCAATATCCGGGTCCTTGGTCGAAAGCCGATACTCGCGCACATCCTTCAGCGCGATATCGACGTGATCCGTCGTGTAGAACCATCCGCGCCAGAACCAATCGAGATCGACGCCCGATGCATCTTCCATCGTGCGAAAGAAATCCGCCGGCGTCGGGCGCTTGAACTTCCAGCGCCGCGAGAACTCGCGGAACGCAAAATCGAACAGTTCGCGTCCCATCACCGTCTCGCGTAGCACGGTCAGCGCCGCAGTCGGCTTGCCATAGGCATTGTTGCCGAACTGAAGGACCGAGTCAGACTGCGTCATGATCGGAACCTGGTCCTCGCTCATCATGTAGGCTGTCATCCCGTCGAGAATATTCGACGCGCCGTTGCGGCCGGAGAAATTCTCGTCCCAGCGCTTCTTGGTCATGTAGTCGAGGAACGAGTTCATGCCCTCGTCCATCCATGTCCACTGGCGCTCGTCCGTGTTGATGATCATCGGCACATAGTTGTGCCCGATCTCATGGATGATCACGCCGATCATCCCGTCGCGCGCCTGCCGCGTGTATGTCTTCACACCCGTCGCCGGGTCCTTCACCGGGCGCCCGCCGTTGAAGGAGATCATGGGATACTCCATCCCCCCGCCAACCCACGTATTGACCGAGATCGCGGTCGGGTACGGATACGGGAAGGAGAACTCCGAATAGACGTCGATCGTGTGCGCAATCGCCCGCGTCGAATACAGCGACCACAGAGGGTCGGCCTCGGGCGGGAAGAAGGATTGCGCCAGCACATCGTCGCCATCGGGCTGATCGACCGCCATCGCATCCCAGATGAACTTGCGTGAGGATGCCCACGCAAAATCCCTTACGTTCTGGGCCTTCCAGCGCCATGTCCGCGTGGTCGAGACGCCTTCCTTCTCGTTCGCCAGCGCTTCGTCCGGCGTCACGATATACATCGGCTTGTCGTACACGCGCCGCGCCTGCGCGAGCCGGTTGCGCTGCTCGGCCGTCAGCACGTCGTTCGGGTTCTGCAGCACGCCTGTCGCCGTCACGATGTGATCCGACGGCACGGTGATCGACACATCGTAATTGCCGAACTCCAGCGTGAACTCGCCCGAGCCCAGGAACTGCTTGTGCTGCCAGCCCGTGTAGTCCGTGTAAGCGGCCAGACGCGGGAACCACTGTGCCTGGAAGAACAGATAGGTGTCGTTCTCGCGGAAATATTCATAGCCCGTCCGGCCGCCGAACAGCCCGTGATCGGTGATGTTGAACGCCCAGCTCAGCTTCACCGTCGCCGTCTGCTTCGGATCGATCGCGCGCGGCAGGTCGATCCGCATCATCGTATCGACGATCGCATACGGAAGCTGCCTGCCATTCCCGTCCGTCACCGACTGGATCTCGAACCCGTGCGGCTTGTCGGCGTAGGACTGCAGCTGCCTCAGCGTACCGATGCTCAGCGTATCGGCCACGGGCGCCGACGACGTGCTGACCGTCTGCGTCCTGCGCGCCATGGAGTTCTGGTTGAAGATATTCTGGTCCAGCTGCAGCCAGATATAGTTCAGGGCATGCGGCGAGTTGTTGCGATAGGTGATCGTGCCCGACGCGGTGATCCGCTTGGCCGCCTCGTCCAGCGTCGCGCTGATCACATAGTCGGCCTGCTGCTGCCAGTAGGATTCGCCGGGCGCGCCAGAAGCCGTCCGATATGTATTCGGGGTCGGCAAGTCGACCTCGAGTTGCTTGAACTTGTCGTCCCAATTGCCCTTGGTCTGCTTGTTCGCATCCTCCGCCCCCGCCGGAGCGACGACAACGAAAACCGCCATCAGTGCAGCAAACCAGACCCGCATCGCTTCTCGCTCCCGAACGTTTCAGCTGGTCTTAGCGACTATCGATGAAATGTCACCGCGACTCTAACCCCCGAGGTCAAATCCCTGGATGGGCGAAACCGGGCCCGGAAAGGAAAGACCCGGCGCTTGGGGCGCCGGGCCAGTTGCACAGGAACAGAACCGTCGGGAACCATCGAGGGACATCAAGGCGCCCCGGCGGCATGTGTTCGGTATAGATGGGTGAGTCTGAACGGAGATTGAGGCGGTTGTTGTCCTCAATTCAGGTGAAGCAGATATCAGTAAGTATCTGATTTTATGTTATATTTATGAAAACATTCGCCGTTAGCCGGCGTCTCCTTCACGCTTGCACAACGGCGCCGGCGGCAAGGAACCGCCCCGCCCGTTCAGACTCGATCCCCCAGCTTGCCAGCACGTCCCTCGACTGCTCGCCCGCCAGCGGCGGCGCCCCGTTGATCGCTCCCGTCGTACGCGAAAAGCGCGGCACCGGCCCCGGCTGCATCACGCCAAACGCCTCCACGAACGTCCCGCGCTCGACATTGTGAGGATGTTCCGGCGCCTCCTCCAGGCTCAGCACGGGCGCCACGCACGCATCCGTGCCGTCGAACACCTCCATCCACGCGTCGCGCGGTTTCGTGCGGATCACCTCCGCCACGCGGCGCGAATATTCCGGCCACTTCGCCCGATCCATGTACATGCCGAACACATCCGCCGGCAGGCCCAGCCCTTTCACCATCTCCGCATGGAATTGCGGCTCAATAGACCCGACCGCCAGCCACTTCCCGTCCGCGCATTCATACGTGTCGTAGAAATGCGCCCCGCCATCGAGCAGGTTGGACTCCCGCTCCGTCGTCCACATACCAGCCGCCTTCATGTTGAAGAACATCGTCATCAGCGACGCGGCGCCGTCGATCATCGCGCAATCGATCACCTGCCCCCTGCCCGTCGTGCGCGCCTCGATCACGCCCGCCAACAATCCCATAGCCAGATAAAGCGCCCCGCCGCCAAAATCGCCCACCAGGTTCAGCGGCGGCGCCGGCGGCTCATCTTTCCGGCCCATCGTGTGCAGCGCACCCGTCAGCGCGATATAATCGATATCGTGCCCCGCCATGCCCGCCCACGGCCCCGTCTGTCCCCAGCCCGTCATGCGTCCATAGACCAGCTTTGGATTGCGCTTCAGCGCCACGTCCGGCCCCACGCCCAGCCGCTCCATCACGCCCGGCCGGAAGCCCTCGATCAGCCCGTCCGCCTTGCCGATCAGGCTCAGCGCGGCCTCGACGCCTTCCGGCTTCTTGAGGTCGATGGCGACCGACCGCTTGCCCCGGTTCGCCAGATCCGGGCGCCCCCGCCCGGCGCTCTCCGCCCGGTCGATGCGCACCACGTCCGCGCCCATATCCGCGAGCAACATCCCGCAGAACGGTCCCGGCCCGATCCCCGCGAACTCCACGATCTTCACGCCAACAAGCGGCCCAGACGCCATCACGCTTCTCCGATTTGCGTACAACGAGACGCGATAGTTGACCTTCGCGTCAAGCGTGTCGTGGGGGCAATGCTTGCGCCCTCACTGTTGGCTGCTGAAATACTCCAACAGTCGACCACCGCATTCCTGATCACCTTTTAGAACAAGGGTAGGTACGTCTCTCGCAGTAGCGTCGCCATCAGAGCGCGAGCGAGCGGCTGGCTCCATCTTGGCCAAGCATTCGCAAAGCTCGCGCGGCAGCCCCGTCTCTTTCACGCATTCTGTCACGAACGGGTCAGAGGGTCCCTGACAGGACAGAATGAACGGGAGAACCGCAACAAGCGAAATTGGCAGCCTTGCCTTCACTCCAGGTCCCATCTCCAGCTATCCCCCGAACAGCGCGCCATGCACTTTCGCCGGCCCGCTCTCGCCATGCGGCCAGTTCGCCTGATCTAAATTGATCCCGTCCGGCAGGCTCGTATCACGCAGGTGCACGACCGACATGAAGTCGCTCTCGACCTTGTCCTTGTCTGCCGACCACACGAACAGGAAAGGCGATCCCGAAGGCGTCCCAGGCGTTGTATCCTCGACAACCGCCTCCGGTTGGCACGCGGACAACAGTGCGCCCAGCCCGGCGGCCGCCAGCAATTGCGTCAGTTTAATCAGAATGCCCCCCTCGATCCACGTACGAACGGTAAGGCTTGATTTCCTGACACGCAAAGCGAAAGTCGCGAGCGTCGCCATTCGCCCCAAAGTCGGAACGAGCCGATGAAGACGACCGCAAGGACTGAAGCCAACTGGCGGCGCGTCTATGAGATGAGCTTCGCCAGCGTCTATCCGATGTATATCGCCAAGGCCGAGAAGAAGGGCCGCACGAAAGCAGAAGTCGATCAGGCCATCCGCTGGCTTACGGGTTACACCCAGAAGACGCTCGACAGCCACATCGCGAAGAAAACCTCATTCGAAGCCTTCTTCACCAAGGCTCCCAAACTCAACCCCGCGCGCAAGCAGATCACCGGCGTGATCTGCGGCGTCCGCGTCGAAGAGATTGAACAGCCGCTGATGCAGGACATCCGCTATCTCGACAAACTCGTCGACGAGATCGCCAAGGGCAAGGCGATGGAGAAGGTGCTGCGC
>CAZGWV010000028.1:0-22623 GCA_964529555.1 uncultured Rhizobium sp. | reverse complement strand
GAAGCCCCCGTCACCAGCGCCACACGTCCCGCAACTCTACCAGCCATCGTTCGGCTCCCTTGGTGTTCTTCGTGAATCCCTTTGTGTCTTCGTATCTAAGTCTTCAACACGAAGACACAAAGGGATTCACGAAGTTTACAACAACCCGCTCATATCCCGCAGCAGGCTCTTCACGCCCGCCAGTCTTGCCGGCGCATCGACCCACGCCCCGCTCAGCACCAGCTTCATGTCCGGCCGCAGCTTCAGGCGGTTCGGCTGCTTCTGCACATGCTGGATCAGCTTCATGCCATCCAGCGGAGCATTGTCGCGGAACGCCAGCAGCGCCCCCTTCGGCCCCGCCGACACTTTCGCCACGCCCAGCCGCTTGCACAGGATCTTCACCGCCGTGATCTCCAGCAACTGCTTCGTTTCATCCGGCAGCGGCCCAAATCGGTCGATCAACTCAGCCGCGAACGCCTCGCGTTCCTGATCCGTCTGCAGGTCCGCAAGCCTCCGATAGAGCGACAGCCGCGTCGACAGGTCCTCGACATAGCCTCCCGGTATCAACACCGCCGCGCCAATGTCGATCTGCGGTGACCACTCATCCGCCACCTCATGCGTATCGAGGCTCTCGCCCGAGCGCAGCGCCTTCACCGCATCCTCCAGCATCTGCTGGTAAAGCTCGACGCCCACCTCGCGCACATGGCCAGACTGTTCTTCGCCCAGCAGATTGCCGCCGCCGCGCATGTCGAGATCGTGGCTCGCCAGCATGAAGCCCGCGCCCAGGCTATCGAGCGACTGCAGAACCTTCAGCCGCTTGTCCGCCCCATCCGTCAACTTCTCTTCCGTCGGCGTCGTCAGATACGCATAGGCCCGCATCTTCGCCCGCCCCACGCGCCCGCGCAGCTGATAGAGTTGCGCCAATCCAAACATGTCCGCGCGGTGGATCACCAGCGTGTTCGCGCGCGGAATGTCGATCCCCGACTCCACAATGGTGGTCGAAAGCAGCACGTCCGCCTTGCCCTCGTAGAATGCCACCATCCGGTCTTCGAGTTCCGTCGCCGCCATCTGCCCGTGCGCGGAGAGGAACGACACCTCCGGCACCTGCTCGCGCAGATACCGCTCCAGGAACGGCAGGTCCGCCACGCGCGGCGCCACGAAATAGCTCTGCCCCCCACGATAGCGCTCGCGCAGCAGCGCCTCGCGTATCGTCACCGGATCGAACTCGACCACATAGGTCCGCACCGCCAGACGATCCACCGGCGGCGTCGCAATGATCGACAGATCGCGAATGCCCGTCAGCGCCATCTGCAGCGTGCGCGGAATCGGCGTCGCCGACAGCGTCAGCACATGCACATCCGCCTTCAGTTCCTTCAGCCGCTCCTTGTGCTTCACACCGAAGCGCTGCTCCTCGTCCACGACGATCATCCCCAGTCGCCTGAAGTTGATGCCCTTGCCCAGCAGCGCATGCGTGCCGATCACAACGTCGCATTCGCCGTTGGCGATCATGTCCTTCGTCTCGGCGGCTTCCTTCGCCGTCACAAATCGCGACAGATGCCGCACCTTGATCGGCCATCCCGAAAGCCGCTCGGTGAATGTCTGGAAGTGCTGCCGCGCCAGAAGCGTCGTCGGCGCGATCACCGCCACCTGCATCCCGCTCATCGCCACCAGGAACGCCGCCCGCAGCGCCACTTCCGTCTTGCCAAAGCCGACATCGCCGCAGATCAGGCGATCCATCGGCTTGCCCGATGTCAGGTCCTTGATGACATCCTCGATGGCCGAAAGCTGGTCGTCTGTCTCTTCATACGGGAAGCGCGCCGAGAACTCGCGGAACACCCCATCGGCGGAATCTGTCTTCGGCGCCGTCTTCATCTCGCGCTCGGCGGCGAGGCGGATCAGTTCGTCCGCCATGTCCATGATCTTCTTCTTGGCCCGCGCCTTGCGCGTCTGCCAGCCCGCTCCGCCCAGCTTGTCGAGCGCGCCTTCGCCGCTCTCCGCGCCATAGCGCGAGATCAGCTCCACGTTCTCGACCGGCAGCAGGATCTTGTCTCCGCCCGCATAGATCAGTTCGAGGCAATCATGCGGCGCCTCGTTCACGGTGACAGTCCGCAGTCCGTCATACCGCCCCACGCCATGCTCGACGTGAACGATCAGGTCGCCCGCCGACAGCGCCGCAGCCTCCGCAATGACTGCCGCCGACGACTTCCGCTTGCGCGGCCGCGCCAGCTTGTCGCCGAGCATGTCCTGTTCGGAGATGATGACGAGATCGTCGTCCTCGAACCCCGTCTCGACCGCAATCTCCGCAACCGCAACCTGTCCCTTGGCTACTTCGGGCCAAGACCGAACGGGCTTCGCATTGGGAATCCCGTGGTCTTCCAGAATTCCCGCAAGCCGGCTGGCCGACCCTGGGCTCCACGCCGCAACGATCACCTTCTTGTTCGCCGCCTGCCGCTCGCGAACATGCCGAACGACCGCATCGAACAGGTTTGTATCAGGATTTGCGCGCTCCAGCACAAAGCTCCGCCCTGGCTTCGCCCGCCCGATCAGGCCCTCGGATTTTTCCGGTGCGTTCTGCGAAGTGAACGTCGCCGTCGCCCGCCCGTTCAGCGCCTCGCCCAACTCTTTCGGCGTGAGGTACAGCCGGTCCGGCAGCAACACATGCTGCGTCGTCCCGCTCGCAACCGCCGCCTGCTTGCGCGCCTCGAAATAGTCCTGCGCCTGCGCCAGCCTCTCGCTCGTCGCTTCCGCCGCCGCCGTATCCAGCACGATCAGCGCATCCGGCCCGACATAGTCGAACAGCGTCTCCAGCTTCTCATAGAACAGCGGCAACCACTGCTCGACGCCCTGCCGCCGAATGCGCTCCCGCGCCGCCTCGTAAGTCGGATCGCCTCCGGGCGAACCGAACTCCCCGAGAAAATTCCGCCGCAACAGCGACAGCGCCTCGTCCGAGAAATCGATCTCGCTCACCGGCGCAAGCACGATCTCTTTCAGCTCCACCGTAGACCGCTGCGTCTCGGGGTCGAAATACTTGGCCGCCTCCAGCTCATCGCCGAAGAAGTCCAGCCGCACCGGCTCGATCATCCCGGCAGGAAAGATATCCACGATCCCGCCACGGATCGAATATTCGCCCGCCTCGCGCACGGTCGAGGCCCGCGAATAGCCATTGATGTCGAGATAGGCCCGCACCTTGTCCGGCGCGACCTCCTCGCCCACGCGCGCAACAAACGCCGCCACGCCCATGTGCGACCTCGGCGGCACACGCTGCACCAGCGACGACGCCGTCGTCACCACCAACATCGGCCCCGCCTTCGCGTTGCGCCCCGCCAGCCGCGCCAGCGCCGCACACCGCGCCGCCGCAATCGCCGGGCTCGGGCTCACCCGGTCATAAGGCAGGCAGTCCCATGCCGGCAGGTGCAGCACATCCAGCAACGGCGCAAAAAACCGCGCCGCCGCCAGCGCCATCATCGCATGCCGGTCATCCTTCGCGATATAAAGCGAGACCCCACCCCGCTTCTGCGCCGCTTCCGCCGTCAGCCGCACGTCCGCGATGAACGGCGTCTCATAGACCCGCACTGGTTGTTTCTGGCCCGCAAGGGTATCCCAGACGCGCATCGGTCACTCGCACACAAATAGCTCGACAGCCCGGACGCCTCATTGAGCGTCAGGTTCGCAAACTCCGACCCACGGTAATCCGGCGCTTTCCCGCGCGGGCTACCTATCTGGGCGCGGCATACCGGAAGGCAAGCAGCAGGTCGAGAACTTCCGACCGCTGTTCCGCCGCCGGCTCTCCCCGTCCCATGATCCAGTCGAACACGAACTGGTCGGGGATATCGAGAACCGCCTCGAACTGGTCGAGCTGGCGTGCGTCGAACGCGCTCAGATGCGCGTCCGTGAACTGCTGCATGTAAAGATCAAGCTCGCGAAAACCCCGCCGGTCCGACCGGAATTTCAGCTTGCGCCGCCTGATATCGATTTCGCTGTCGGTCATGGCAGATTCCTACCTCCAGCCGCCGCATCAGGATAGGCCTCATGGTGAGCCTGTCGAACCACGAGGCAGCGCTCACCAGCCTCACCTGCGCCCGCCGCGCCTCGTCCTTCGACAGGCTCAGGATGAGGCGCTCAAACTGGCATATGGCTGTAGCGACTGTCCCCCCGCGCCCAGACTCGCTAACATCGCCGGCACATGCGCGACCCGGCCCTCTATCCCTTCTATGCCGACCTGGACAGCCTTCCCGGCGTCGGCCCGAAAGTGCGCCCGGCGCTTGCCCGTCTCATCGACGGCGAGACCTGGCTCGACCTCCTCTTCCACCTGCCCACCAGCTGGATCGACCGCCGCAACCGCGCGACCATCGACAGCGTGGAAGTCGGCGAGATCGCCACCATCACCGGCACGGTCGACAAGCTCGAACACGCCCGCATGAAATTCCCCGCCCGCGTCCGCCTGCGCGACGACACGGGCTTCATCACGCTGTCCTACTTCCACGCCAACCGGCAGTGGCTCGAGAAGACCTTCAAGGTCGGCGAGACCATCATCGCCTCCGGCAAGATCGGCGACTATCAGGGCGGCCGCCAGATCGTTCACCCCGACCACGTCGTCACGCCCGACAAGGACGACGAACTGCCCGAAGTCGAACCTGTCTATCCGATGACGGCGAACATCACGCCAAAGCAGATCCGCAAATTCATCGCCGCCGCCCTCGATGGCATCCCGGACCTGGACGAGTGGATTGATCCCCACCTGCTCGCCAAAAATCACTGGCCCGCCTTCAAGCAGGCGCTGCTGCGCCTCCATCAGCCCAAGGTCTACGACCCCGATGGATTCGAAGTCGCGCGCCAGCGCCTCGCCTATGACGAAGCCCTCGCCCGCGAACTCGCGATGGGGCAAGCCCGACTGGCCCGCGAGCGCCGTCACGCCTGGCCCATCCCCCGCGCAATCGGCGTCGAGAAAACCATCGTCGACGCGCTGCCCTTCACCCCCACGCGCGGCCAGCTCGACGCCTGCAAGGACGTCGCCATCGACATGGGCCGCCCCGCCCCGATGCGCCGCATGATTCAGGGCGATGTCGGCTCGGGAAAGACGCTGGTGGCCGCGCTCGCCGCTGCTCAGGCCGCTGCCGCCGGCGGCGTCACCGCGCTGATGTCGCCCACCGAAGTCCTCGCGCGCCAGCAGGCCGACGCCATCGGCCGCTTCCTCGCCCCCGCCGGCATCCGCGTCGCAGCGCTCACCGGCCGCGACAAGGGCGCCGCACGCGAAGCCATCCTCGCTGACGTGCGCGACGGCAAGGTGCAGGTCATCTCCGGCACGCAGGCGCTCTACCAGTCAGACGTCGACATGCCCGATCTCGCCCTCGTGGTCATCGACGAGCAGCACCGCTTCGGCGTCGCCGACCGCCTTCGCCTCACCTCCAAAGGCGCGAGCCCCCACATGCTGGTGATGAGCGCCACGCCCATTCCGCGCACAATGGCCCTCGCCGTCCACGGCGATCTCGATATCTCGATCATCCGGGAGAAGCCGGCCAACCGGCAGGAAGTCGTCACCGCCGCCGTCCCCGACACCCGCATCGACGAAGTCATCAACGCCGTCTCCCGCGCCGTCGATCGCGGCGAGCGCGCCTTCTGGATCTGCCCTGCCGTGGATTCAGAGGACGCAGGCGACGCCTCCGCCATCGCCCGCCGTGAAATCCTCGCAGGCTTCGTGAAGGCCCCCGTCGAACTCGTTCACGGCCGTATGCCCGGCCCCGACCGCGACGCCGCGCTGGAAAAACTGCGCAATGGCGAGGCCCGCGTTCTCGTCGCCACCACCGTTATCGAAGTCGGCGTCGATGTTCCCGAAGCCACCATCATCGTCATCGAACACGCCGAACGCTTCGGCCTCGCCCAGCTTCACCAGCTGCGCGGCCGCGTCGGTCGCGGAGAGAAGGCGTCAAGCTGCCTGCTTCTCTACCAGGCCCCGCTCACCGAAGGCGGCAAGGAACGCCTCGACACGCTGCGCAAGACAACCGATGGCTTCGAGATCGCCGAGGCCGACTACCGCCTGCGCGGCCCCGGCGATGTACTCGGCCTACGCCAGTCCGGCCTGCCGACCTTCCGCGTGCTCGACCTCACGAAAGACGCCAACCTCATCGAGATCGCGCGCACGGACTCCAAATCCGTCCTCGCTGGCGATCCCACGCTCGCTGGCCCACGCGGCAAGGCCGTCCTGCGCGCGCGAGACCTCTTCGCTCCGCGCATCGCCTCCGTCATCAACGACACCAGCGAGTAGACCTACTTGCCGGGCTCGATCTGGTCGGCGCTGCGGATGCCGAACGAGATCACCAGCTTCGCGGCCTTCTCGACCGACATATCGAGCGGCCGAATGCGCTCGGGCGTCACGAACACCAGCTGCCCCATCGCCGGGTTCGGCGAACTCGGCACAAGCACGCCGACAAGATCAGGCAAGCCCCTCGCAATCTCCGGGTCGGGATTGCGGCTGGTCACAAAGCCCAGCACCCACAGGCCCTTGCCGGGATACTCGACCAGCACCGCTTCCTTGAACGACGAGCTGTCATTCGAGGCCAGCGTCTCCACGACCTGCTTGATCACGGAGTAGATCGACCGCACCAGCGGCACGCGCGCGAGGATCAGCTCGCCCACGCGCACCATCGTCCGTCCGAACAGGTTCGCAACGATCGCGCCCAGCAGGGTCAGCCCGACCACGACGATGATGATCCCGAGCCCCGGCAGAGGGAAGCCCAGCCAGTTCTCCGGGTCCCATGCAGCCGGCAACCACGGCGTCACCGCCTGATCGACGAAGACGACAAAGCTCCACACCAGCCAGAACGTGATGCCCACGGGCGCCGCGACAACCAGTCCCGCGAAGAACCAGTTGCGCAACGCTGTCATGGGGCCGGCCCTGGGGCGGCTCCCGACGGGCGTTTCGATGGGACGCTCGGGCATCGGCAACCTGTCGCTGAATCGCAACCCAAGCCTGCGTTAGCGCACAATCGCAGGCAGGGCCAGTTTCAGCGGTCCGCGGCTTTCAGGCGCTAGGCGCTGATTTTCGCCGACACGATCTTGCCCGGCGCTTTCGGCGGCTCGCCCTTCGGCAGCGCATCCACCGCCTCCATGCCGCTCACCACCTTGCCCCACACCGTGTATTTCCGATCGAGGAAGGACGCATCGTCGAGGCAGATGAAGAACTGGCTGTTGGCCGAGTTCGGGTCGCTCGAACGCGCCATCGAGCAGATGCCGCGCTGGTGGCTCACATCGTTGAACTCCGCGCGCAGGTTCGGCTTCTTCGAGCCGCCCATGCCGGTCCCCGTGGGATCGCCGCCCTGCGCCATGAAGCCGTCGATGACACGGTGGAACACCACGCCGTCATAGAAGCCTTCGCGTACAAGCTCCTTGATATGCGCGACATGGCCCGGCGCTTTCTCCGGCAGCAGCTGGATCGTCACGGCGCCCGTGTCGAGGTTCAGGGTCAGGGTATTTTCGTTGTCGGAGCTCATCAGCTCGGCCTTTCCACGATGACGTCTACAGGGGGAAGCTCACAGGCGAGCTTGGGATCGCCGATGCTGATACCGGCCAGCGTTTCAGCGAACGCCGGGCCGTCTGTCCGTTGCACATAAACAACCGGGCGCTTGGCCTCGGGAATATCGGCGACGATCGTCGCCTTGGTCAGCTTGTCGGCCTGGTTCGGATTGGCGAAGCGCCCATCACTCTCCGGCGGCCCCAGCTTGATGCCCTGCACCACATCGAGCCCCGTCAGCGCGCGGCCCCACACAGTGTAGTTCTTGTCGAGCGGCGAATTCGCCCCCACGCGCGCCGCGCGCATCAGGTAGAACTCGGTCGATGCGCTGTCAGGCGAACGCGAGCGCGCCATGGAGGCGATGCCCTGGCAGTGGATCGCCCACGTCCGCGCCACCGGCGGATCGGAAATCATCGCCACGCCATCCGGCTGGCCCTGCACGATGAAGCCATCGAGATAACCGATGCGATTGCCGTCATCCGGCATCGAGTTGAACCACTGCACTTTCTGCTCGGCCGGATTGCGCGCCCAGGTGAACTCGCCCGGCATGTTCGGATAGCGCGGATAGATCTGATAGGTCGCATAGACGTCGCCGCCCTGCGCCATGAAGTTGTCGATCACGCGATGGAACGCCGTCTTGTCGTAATTGCCGTCGCGCACGATCTTGCGCACCTGCGCCACATGGACGGGCGCAATGTCGGGCCGCAGCTCGATCAGGATTTCCTTGCCGTTCACCGTGAATTGCAGAAGGTTCTCGGCGTCCACCTTGCGCCAGTTCGCGGGATCGTCCGCAGGCCCCGCCAACGCAGCCGGGCTCGCCGCCAGCAGGACCGCACCCGCCGCTGCCATCATCAACGCTCGCAGCATACTATTTGCCCTTCTTCATCCCGTATTTGCTCAGCAGTTTCGCATGCACTGCCTCGGGAACGAAAAGATCGGCGCTTCCGCCCAGCCGCGCAATCTCTTTTACCAGTCGCGACGACACGGCCTGATGATGCGGGTCAGCCATCAGGAACACGGTTTCGATCTCGTTGTTCATGCGCTGGTTCATGGCGACCATCTGGAACTCGTACTCGAAATCCGACACGGCGCGCAGGCCGCGGACGATCATCTGCGCCCCACATTCCTCGGCAAAATGCATCAGCAGCGTGTCGAACGGCCGCGCTTCGATCTCCGTGCTGCCGGCGAGCTTGCGCGCCTCGGCCAGCACCATCTCGGTGCGCTCATCGAGCGAGAAGAGCGGTCCCTTCCCCTCATTGATGGCCACGCCAATGATCAGCTTGTCGACCAGCTTCACAGCGCGGCCGATGATGTCCAGGTGCCCGTTGGTGATGGGGTCGAACGTGCCGGGATAAAGCCCGATACGCTTCAGGCCCCGCCTTGCGGCTGGGGCCCGGCTAGCGGCGGCGCCACGCACCGGGCGCGGTTCACCCGCCGCCCGTCTTTCCGGCCGTCTCGTCACCGTTCTGGTCCTCCAGCCTCTCCACGGAAACGACTCGCTCGCCCGCCGCCACCCTCAGCACGCGAACTCCCTGCGTCGCCCGACCCGCAATGCGGATCTGATCCACGGCGCAGCGTATCAACTGCCCCGCATCTGTCACCACCATGATTTCGTCGGCCTCGCCCACCGGGAAGGACGCAACCAGCTTTCCGTCCTTGGGCAGACGATGGCCGATCAGGCCCTTGCCGCCCCGGCCGGTGCGCCGATAATCGAAGGCGGAAGCGCGCTTGCCCATGCCTTCTTCTGTCAGCGTAAGGATGAATTGCTCGGCAGCCTGCAGCTGCGCGAAGCGTTCATCGGTCAGCTCGACCTCGCCATTGTCGGCTGCCGCGGCCGTCTCCTCGCCATCGGGCGACGACGTATCTTCTTCGGTCGCCTCAACGGCTTCCTCGCCTTCGGCCCGGCGCGCAGCGTTCGCGCGCTTCAGATAGGCGCGCGCCTCGGCCGGCGTCACATCGATCTGCCCAAGCACGCTCATCGCGATCAGAGCATCGCCCGCGCCCAGCCGGATACCGCGCACGCCCGTGGACGTCCGCCCCGAGAACACCCGCACATCGTCAACCGAGAAGCGGATGCACTGGCCCAGCGCCGTCGTCAGCAACACATCGTCTTCCGGCGCGCACAGCTGGACATCCACGATGGCGTCGCTGTCGTCTTCCAGCTTCATGGCGATCTTGCCGGCGCGGTTCACCGACAGGAAGTCCGTCAGCAGGTTGCGGCGCACGCCGCCCGACTTCGTCGCGAACAGGATGTTGAGCTTGGCGCGTTCTTCCTCGTCCTGCGGCAACGGCATGACGGATGTGATCCGCTCGCCTTCCTTCAGCGGCAGGATGTTGATCAGAGCCTTGCCGCGCGCATTGGGCGCGCCAAGCGGCAGGCGCCAGACCTTGTGCTTGTACGCCATCCCCGTCGACGAGAAGAACAGCAACTCGGTATGCGTATCGGCGGCGAACATGCGGACGACGAAATCGTCCTCCTTCGTCTCCATGCCGCCGCGGCCCTTCCCGCCCCGGTTCTGGGTGCGATAGGCCGACAGCGCCGTGCGCTTCACATAGCCGCCATGGGTGACCATGACGACCATGTCTTCGCGCTCAATGAACGCCTCATCCTCAAGATCGAGATCGGCCTCCACGAACACGGACCGGCGCGGCACGCCGAACTTCTCGCGCACGTCCGACAGCTCGCCCTTGATGATCTCCAGCACACGCGCGCGCGACGCCAGGATCGCCAGCAGGTCCTTGATCTTCTCGGCAAGGCCCGAAGCCTCCTTGCCGATCTCGTCACGGCCCAGATTGGTCAGGCGCGACAATTGCAGCGCCAGGATGGCCCGCGCCTGTTCGTCCGAAAGCTTGATCTCGCCCTTGTCGTTGAACACCGTCCGGCGGTCCGCGATCAGCCCGATCAGCGGCGCCATGTCCATCGCCGGCCAGGCCCGCTCCAGCAACGCCACGCGCGCCGATTCAGGGTCCGCCGAGAAGCGGATTATGCGGATGATCTCGTCGATGTTGGCGACAGCCAGCGCCAGGCCGATCAGGACGTGCGCACGGTCGCGCGCCTTGTTCAGCTCGAACTTCGTCCGTCGCGCCACAACCTCTTCGCGGAACCGGATAAACGCCTGCAGCATCCCGCGCAGCGTCATCAGTTCCGGCCGCCCGCCATTCAGCGCCAGCATGTTGACGCCGAACGATGTCTGCATCGGCGTCAGGCGGAACAGGTTGTTCAGCACGATATCGGCGGAGGAATCCCGCTTGATCTCGATGACCACGCGAATGCCGTTGCGGTCGCTTTCGTCGCGCAGATCGGAGATGCCCTCGATCCGTTTGTCGCGCACCAGTTCGGCGATCTTCTCGACCATCGAGGCCTTGTTCACCTGATAGGGAACCTCGGTGACGACGATCGCCTCACGCCCACCCTTCATCGTCTCGATATCGGTCTTGGCGCGCATGATGACAGAACCGCGCCCCGTCATCAGGCCGTTGCGCGAGCCCGCCCGGCCAATGATCAGCCCCCCCGTCGGGAAGTCCGGCCCTGGCACGATGTCGAGCAGCGCCATGTCGTCGATGGCGGGATTGTCGATCAGCGCAATCGTGGCGTCGACGATCTCGGTCAGGTTGTGCGGCGGAACGTTGGTCGCCATGCCGACCGCGATGCCGCCCGCGCCATTGACCAGCAGATTCGGGAACTTCGCGGGAAGGACAGTCGGCTCCTGCCGCTGTCCGTCATAGTTGTCTTCGAAGTTGACCGTGTCCTTCTCGATATCGTCGAGCAGGTTCACGGTGATCTTGGCCATGCGGCTTTCGGTGTAACGCATGGCCGCAGGCGGATCGCCGTCGATGGAGCCGAAATTGCCCTGCCCGTCGATCAGCATCGCGCTCATCGCAAAGGGCTGCGCCATGCGCACCAGCGCGTCATAGATCGACTGGTCGCCGTGCGGGTGATAGCGGCCGATCACGTCGCCGACGATGTTGGCCGACTTCCGAAACACCTTGTCGTGCGTATAGCCGCCTTCGTACGCAGCATACAGAATGCGGCGGTGAACAGGCTTGAGGCCGTCGCGCACATCCGGCAGCGCGCGGCTGACGATGACGCTCATCGCATAGTCGAGATACGACTTCTTCAGTTCGGCGGTGATGGAAATGGGCGCAATATCGCCCGCGCCGGAGTCATCATCCGAAGCAGTTTGATCAGGCGTGTCGGTCAAGCAGAATTCGTCCGAAGAAAGGGCGGTCCGGCCGCCGGGATTCGAGACGTTCTTCTAGCCCGATTGTGCGCCGCGACACAAACGATTATGCCGTTTGATCCACAGCCCTGAGTTATTGAATTCAGGGACTTTTTCGGCCCATCGCCGATTGGCCCGCCGAGGCCGCCCAAGCCTCCGCTCCGCTGGGTGCAAACGCGGGCCGGAAATCCCCCGGAAAGGCATGTCCGAGGCCCGTGTAAACGAGCCGGACCAGACCTGCCGCGCCGCGCCGCCGGCCCGGAACACACCGGAGACCCTGGCCTCAGTCGCTCAGTTGAACGCCCACCGCGCGCTCAACATGCCAATCACCTGGGAATTCCGCCGCTCCGTCTCGATCGCCGTCAGCGGATTCTGGTCGCGCCGTCCGGCATAAATCCGGCGCTCGATGTTGAAGCTGTACGGATCGAAATTGTTCAGTTCGGCGCGCAGGGTGAAGCCCGGATCCGGCTTCCACTCGATGAAGGAGCTGTAGAAGTCCTTGAGCCGCAGGTTCTCGACGCTCTCGATCTGATAGTAGCTCTCGCGCCAGCCTTGAAACCAGCCGAAGCCGAACGTCAGCTTGTGGTCGGGCAAGTCCTGCCGGAAGTTCACGGTGATGTTCTCCGGCCGCTGCCCCGAAATCCGGCGCCTGTCGCCGGTGAGCGGATCGGTGACCTCGCTGTCCTGCCACTGCGTCTGCAGCTTCAACTCGCCGCCCTTGAGCCCCACATTCGCCAGCGGCAGCGTCAGGTTGAAGATCAGCAGGTCGTTCTTCGCGTCGCCGATATTGCCGGGGCCGACCATCAGCACGTTCGTATCGGGAATGCCGTCATTGTCTGTGTCGACCATCACATCGCGCGGATAGAGATCGACCACATCGGTGATGTCTTCATGCCGATAGGTGAGAACCGCAGCCGCCCCGTCCCAGAAGCGCTTCTCGTAGGTGGCCTCGTAAACCCACGTCTTGTTGGGTTCGAGATCGGAATTGCCGGTGCTCTGCTGGCCCGAATTCAGGTTCACCTCGGACGCAAAGTCCTGAAGGTTCAACTGGCCCACCTCGCGCTCCACGCGCACACGCAGCTGGTCTTCCTTCGTCGGCGACCACGTCGCGACAACACGCGGCTTGGGATAGGTGAACGAGCGCTCCTTGTCGGTATCGCCCGACTGCGTCATCGTCGACCGCTCGACACGAACGCCGCCTTCGAGCGTCCACTCCGGCGATGGCCGCCAGTTGACGAGTGCGAACACTTCGCCGCGCAATTCCTCGACCTTCACGTCAGACGCCGGCAGCGGCACAGGCGCACCATTGACCGTCAGCCCAACCTGCTGCTCGCGATAGTTGTAGGCGATCTCACCGCCGCCCTCGAATGTCAGCTCCGGTGCATACGCATAGCGCAGCACGGAACGTCCGATCCGCTCGCCCGCTTCCGCCTCGACCTCGAACAGCTGCGCCCCTCCGGGCGTAACGCCCGTGGCGTCCAGCGCCCCGACCGCCAACTTGATCAGGCCAAGCGTCTCCCACTCCAGCTCCGGCGTCAGGTCGGTCGTGTAGTTGACGCCGACCTCCCCCCGGTCGTTGGCGGACCGGCTCACGAATTGCTCAGCCGCGCTCGGCGTGAAGAAGTTGGACTCGTTCTTGAACTCGTCAGTGCCGATCAGCGCGTTGAGGCTGAGCGTGCCGCCGAATTGGGGCCCCTTATAGCTGCCGCGCAGGGTGTGCGAGGAACCATCGCCCTCGGTGCGCGCATTCTCGAACAGCAGCAGATCGCCCGTCGCCGGATCGACCGTCGTGCGCCAGCCGTGGCCGACGGAGTCATCCATCGAAACGCCGCGCCCCGCCGATACGTCGAACTGGTGCTCGCCCACCCGCCGCGTCGCCTGATAGTTCCAGCCGGGAATCGTCTTGCCCGTGTCGGCGAACAGGAAGCCGCGCGCCGTGAGCACCTGCTGGAAGGTGTCCGCCTTCTTGCGCACGACATTGGCCACGACAGTCTGGCCCTGCATGTCGATGCCGGGCGCACCGCCCCGGATGATGTCGATCCGCTCCACCTGGTCGATCGGTATGCGCGCCAGCGTGTCGCCGAGGCCGTCCGTCTTGCTTGTCGGGCGCGCGCCATCGATCAGCGCGTTGCCCGCCGCCCCGGCAAAGCCCCGCACGCTGTCCCCGCCATCGAAGCTGAAGCCGGGGATGCGGCTGATCATCTCCAGCGCCGTGTTCGGACGGGCCGCTGCAAAGTCCGCCGGCGTGTAGCTGATAACGGCCTGCTGGCTGGTCGCATCCGCCGCAACCGGCACGCTCTGGACGTCCTGCGCAAACGCCGGGACAGCCGTGGACGCCAGCAGGATTGCCGCCAAACTAAAGTTATAGTAGTTCTGCATGGAACTTTTCCGCTCACTCGGCGGAATCATATCCGCTCGGCCCTGTTTTATCGATAAACGATAAACACACGGTCGGCAACGGCTCAATCAGGGCATTTTCGGGGCATTTCGATTTGCCCTGGCGGCCCGTCCCGGCGGCTAGTCCAGATCCTCCACCACCGTTTCCGGCCCCAGCTTGTGGCTGAGGGACGCCTGCAGGAATGCGTCGAGATCGCCATCCAGCACGCCGCCGGTATCGGACGTCTCGACGCCCGTCCGCAGGTCTTTGACCATCTGATAGGGCTGCAGCACGTAGGAGCGGATTTGCCGTCCCCAGCCGATCTCCGTCTTGGAGTCCGCCTCGGCCTGCGCCGCAGCTTCCCGCTTCTTCAGTTCCATCTCGTAGATACGGGCGCGCAGCATGTCCCACGCCTTCGCGCGGTTCTTGTGCTGCGAGCGTTCGGCCTGCACCGCCACGACGATGCCCGTGGGCGCGTGCGTCAGGCGCACAGCCGAGTCCGTCTTGTTGATGTGCTGACCGCCCGAGCCCGAGGCACGATAAGTGTCCGTCCGCACGTCGCTTTCCTTGATATCGACGACGATCGTGTCGTCGATCACCGGATAGACCCACACCGAGGCAAAGCTCGTATGCCGGCGCGCGTTCGAGTCATACGGCGAGATGCGCACAAGGCGATGCACGCCGCTCTCGCTCTTCAGCCAGCCATAGGCGTACTCGCCCTTGATCAGCATGGTGGCCGACTTGATCCCCGCCGCCTCGCCGGGGTGATCGTCGATCTCCTCGATCTTGTAGCCCTTCGAGTTGGCGTAACGCACATACATGCGCCTCAGCATCGAAGCCCAGTCCTGGCTCTCCGTGCCGCCCGCGCCTGCGTTGATTTCGATATAGCAGTCGTTGGCGTCCACCTCGCCCGACAGCAGCGCCTTCAGTTCGGCGTCCTTCGCCTTGCCCAGCGCCGCGCGGATGCCGGCTTCAACCTCGGCCAGCGCGCTCTTGTCGCCCTCGGCCAGCGCCATGTCCCAAAGCTCGACCGCATCGTCGGCTTCGCGCTCCAGCATGCGGATGTCGCTCATCGCGGATTCGATGCGCGTGCGCTCGCGCATCATTGGCTGGGCCTTCTGCGGATCGTTCCAGAAATCAGGGCGTTCCGAGAGTGCGTTCAGTTCGGCGAGGCGTTTTTCCGCGACACCCCAGTCAAAGACGCCTCCGCAGAAGAGCCACCGACTGCCGGATGGTGTCGATCATGGATTCAAGTTCGGGCGTCATGGCAGCCTCGTTTGGGCGGTCTCGTGTAGAGCGGTCGCGTCTGGACGGCGTGGAAGCGAAGGCTCCTAGAGCACTCCAGCGCGCGGCGGAAGGGGCAGCCTTCCGTCAGGTCCCGAACAGGCTCAGAAAGTGCCGTCGTCGAATGTCAGGTCGTCATCGCGCGGCGGAACCGGCGTCAGCGGCGCCGAAGGATCGACCGGAACGTTCGGATCGACCGGCAGGACCGGCTGCTGGCCATCGGGCTGCGACACCGTCTGGCCGTCGCGCGTGGACGTCGCGACCTCGTCACCGGCAGCCATGCTGCTGAAATCGACGCGATAGCCGTCCGCGCCAACCGATGGCTCGCAGGTCGACATTGGCCCGGACCCCGGCCGGAAGGCTTCGAGGATCACCAACCGCGTGCTGGAATCGGGCAGGCAGCCCGTGTCCGCATCGACCTCGACAAGCTCGACGCCATCGGGAATGCGGAAGCTCACATCCGGCTTGTCCTTCAGCGCGGCCAGCATGAAGTCGCGGAAGATCGGCGCAGCAACACGCCCGCCGGACTCGCCATTGCCCATGTCGCGCGGCTGGTCGAAACCGACCCACACCGCAACCACAAGGTTCGGACTGAAACCGACCGTCCACGCATCGAACTGGTCGTTGGTCGTTCCCGTCTTGGCCGCCACCGACTTGCCGACCGAACGGATCGTCCCGCCCGTGCCGCGCTGCACCGCGCCCTCGAGGATCGAGACGACCTGATAGGCCGTCACCGGGTCCATCACCTGCTTGCGCTGGTCAGCCAGCGTCGGCGGCGTCAGGCCGCGCGTCCATTCCGCCGAGCATCCCGCGCATTCGCGTTCGTCGGTCTTGTAGATGGTCTCGCCATAGCGGTTCTGGATGCGGTCGAACATGATCGGCGCAACCTGCTTACCGCCATTCACCACCTCGGCATAAGCGAGCGCCATCCGCATCGGCGTCGTCTCGCCCGCCCCCAGCGACATGGCTTCATAAGCCGGCAGCTTGTCGTAGATGCCCATCCGCTCGCCGATCTCCGAGACTTTCTCGAAGCCGATCTCGCTGGCGAGGCGCACCGTGATGGCGTTGTACGATTTCTCCACGCCGATCCGCAGCGGCGTAAGGCCGTAGAACTTCTCGGAATAGTTGGCCGGCTTGTAGCAGGTCTCCTTGCCCGCAAGCACCGTACAGGACACGTAGGGAATGTCCGGCAGCCGCGAGCCCGGCGTCCATTTATAGCCCTTGGTTTCAGGCCGCTCGGCCAGCGTCTGCGGATCGATCGACTCGAACGCCGCCGCATACACGAACGGCTTGAACGCCGAGCCCGGCTGGCGCCGCGCCTGGATCACGCGGTTGTAAGAGCTCCGCTGGAACGAATATCCGCCCGACATGGCCAGCACGCGGCCCGTGTGCGGGTCCATCGCGATCAGCCCGCCCTGCACGGCCGGAACCTGGCGCAGACGCCACGGCGCATTGGCCGCCGTCTTCTTCGGCACGCCATAGTCGGTGATCAACTGGCTCGTGATATCCGGCGTGGCCTGCCGCGACACGAAGATGATGTCGCCAACCTTGAGGCCGGTTGCGCCCTCGCGCTTGAACGGCGCCGCCCATTTCACGTCGTCCGCATGCAGCGTGCCCGTGTCGCCGCTGGAAAGACCAAGCCGCACCGCTTCCTTGCTGACCGTCCGCACGACAGCGATCTGCCAGTCATTGCCCCCGACCGAAATCTTCGGCCGGTTGTCCTTGGCGTTGGCATAATCGGTAAGCGCCTTGCCGAACTCCTCGGTCACCGCGATCGTATCGATCGGCCCGCGCCAGCCATGACGGCGATCATAGCTCTCCAGACCGGCCCGCAGCGCGGTCTGGGCGATCAGCTGCAGGTTGGAGTCGAGCGTCGAACGGATCGACAGGCCGCCTTCATAGAAGGTCTTCATCGCCTCAGCTTCGAACTGCTCGCGCAGCGACTTCTGCTCGTTGGCCGACAGCGCGCGGAAGGTCGCCTGCGTTGCGTCCTTCGGCATCCGCCCGGCTTCGGCGGCGAGGCGCGTGATCTCCATGATCAGCAGTTCGCGGCGCAGCTGCTCGACATAATAGCCCGACGCCTGGTTCTCGGCGGTGTTCAGGCGATCGACGACCGTCAGCTGTTCCGCCATCGCCTTGTCGGCGTCGGCCTGCGAGATGTGATTGTTCGCCAGCATCCGCCCGATCACATAGTTGCGGCGCTCGATGGCCGCTTCGGGATTGAGATACGGGTTCACGCGCCCCGGCGCCTGCGGCAGTCCCGCCAGCATCGCGCACTCCGCAATGGTCAGCTGGCTCAGCGATTTGCCGAAATAGTTCAGCGCCGCCGCGCCCACGCCATAGGAACGCCCGCCAAGGTAGATCTCATTCATGTAGAGTTCGAGGATCTCTTCCTTCGTGAGCATGTTCTCGATCCGCATGGCCAGCACGGCCTCGCGCACCTTGCGGTCGATCGAGCGCTCGTCGCCCACCAGCA
Source organism: uncultured Rhizobium sp. (assembly GCA_964529555.1). Lineage (GTDB taxonomy): Bacteria > Pseudomonadota > Alphaproteobacteria > Caulobacterales > Hyphomonadaceae > UBA7672. The sequence continues at coordinate 4,780 of CAZGWV010000028.1, read as the reverse complement.
TATTCTTCACGACCTGCTGCGTGATGGTCGAGCCGCCCGTCGCGCGCTTGCCCGTCAGCGGATTGAGAACCGCGCCGCGGAACATGCCCCACAGGTCGATGCCCGAATGGTTGAAGAAGTCCTTGTCTTCGGCCGAGATGAAAGCCTGGATCAGAAGGTCAGGCAGATCCTCCGACGGGACGTAGACGCGGTGCTGCGTCGCGAACTCGGCGACCAGCGCCCCGTCGCCCGCATGGACGCGGCTCATAATCGGCGGCTCGTAGTTCGCCAGCTGCTCTTCGGACGGCAGGTCCTGCGTGACCATGAAGAACCAGATCGCCGCCGCAATGCAGACCGCTGCGATCACGCCCGCGATCGACAGCAGGATCACCTTCCAGTTCCAACGGGACATAGTCAGCTGCATATCTCACCAGGCTGGAACAAGTCGAAGCTCAGCGCGACCCCTGCGGCGCACAGTGTCGCCGCCCCGATCGCAATCGCAATTCACCACTCTTCGGAATCACCGAGGTTTGAGGTGACTTTAAGGCGCGGAAACGTCCGGCGACAGGCCCAATCAGCGTTAAAAACAGCCCACTTTCGCCGCATCCCCTTCGGCAGGCCGCCGCCCGTTCTGGAGGCGGAACGGCGCTCGCCCAGCCTAGCGATGCGCCGTCATCATGGTCTGGCTGTCGAAATAGGCGTCAATGCCGTGACTGACCGCCGCCACCAGCTTCCGCCGCTTGGCTTCCGACTGCAGCGCCGTGACGTCCTCGTCATTCGTCATAAACCCCATCTCCAGCAGGGCCGCAGGCGTATCCGGGCTCAGCAGCACGTATAGGCTCTTGCGGCGATGGGTATTCGCAAGCGTCGGCCAGCCCGACACGGTCAGCGATTCGGTAAGCCCCTGCGCAAACCGGGCGGACTGGTTCTTGGTCTCCCGCTGCACCAGGTCGCGCAGGATCTGGTTCACCTCGTCCGGCCGGTTGGAGTCGATCTCGACATCGAGAATCCAGTCGTGCTCCCGGCTCGCCCCGCCAATGCGCTTCTCGCCATCGGGAGACAGGGTGTACACGGACGCTCCGCGCGTCGCTGGCTTGGGCCCTGCGTCCGCGTGAAGCGATATGAAAAGGTCCGCGCCCAGGTTTCTGGCCTTGGTCACGCGGTCGTCCAGCTCCATGAAAACGTCGGTCGAGCGCGTCAGCGCCACATCGTACCGGCCGGTCGAAACCAGCGCATCGCGCATCTGCAATGCGGCCGCCAGCGTAATATCCTTCTCGAGGACGCCGCCGCGCGAAACCGCTCCGGGGTGTTTGCCGCCATGCCCCGGATCGATGACGATGAGGGGCTTGCGCGAAACCTGCAGCGCCACCGGCTGCGGCCCGCCCATGTCGCCCGTCGCCGCATCAGCAAAAGCCTGCGGCGTCGCCGGATCGAGATCGATCACGATGCGATGCGGCTCGTCCTTGCCCTTGCCCGCCAGCACGAACTCGCGAACGACCGTCGCCGGCTGCGCCAGATCCAGCACCAGCCGCGACGTCGTCGCCGTATTGTGGGCGTAGCGATAGCCCGCCACGACTCCCAGCCCCGCCCCCGACCCGGCCTCGGTCGTCAGCCCGCCAATCGACCAGCGCACACGCGGCAGATCGACGACGACGCGGTTCGTGCCGGTCGCCAGCAGGAATACGTGATATTGCAGGGCGCTGTCGCTCTCGATGACGATGCGCGTGGCCTGCCCCTCGCCGCCGAACCGCACCGACGTCACCCGCCCGGCCGGCGGATCGGCCACCGCGCTCGACGCCGTCAGAAACAGCACGCCAAGCAGCAGCGCGAATTTCGCAACAAACGCACGCACGCAGGTTCGCCCCTTCAGGACAGCTCACAGGACCTTCTGATCCCTTCCAGACCCTTACCCGCACGTCGTTAACTGTTCGTTGGGAACGCTGATCGCCCTCGACAAGGCGGTTCCGGTGTATTGAGGTGCATGGGCCGCTGGCGGGGCGCATCGAGTGAGTTCCCCGCCATGCCCTTTGCCCGCCCCGCCGCTTTGGCCGCCATGCTTCTCGCCGCCGGCTGCGTCACCGGACCCCTGACCCTCGACGACGATCTGATCGTGCCCGGCCATCGCGTCGGCGAGGTCCAGATCGGCATGCCTCTGGCCACCCTGCTTGCCGTGAAGGGCACACCCCTCAGCACGACCCCGATCCCGGACTCCAACGCCACCACCTACACCTTCCCCGAAGGTCTGACGGTCGGCGCCCATGACGAAATCTACTGGATCATCGCCGAGGATGCCCGCTTCCACACCGAAACCGGCGTCCGCCCCGGCACGGAGCAGATCCACGCCCGCGCCTCCCTCGGCAAACCCCGCTGCGTCGAAACCCGCGACACGACAACGCTCTACGACTATGGCGGCCTCTATTTCGACGTCGCCAACGCCACCGGCCGCGTCACCCGCGTCGGCGTCGTGGGACAGGAAAGGAAGTGTGGGGGTTAGTCGCCTACCCGCCCTTCAGCGGCGTGGCATTGCCGCCGTATGTACGTCGGTAACGACCTCCGCCAAGGAATTCGAGCATCCGATGGTCCCGCAGGACTTGAAGCTGCTGCCGTATCTTCGGTCGAATGTTGGAGTTCCCAGGATAAAGCCTGCGGAGAACGCCTTCGAACGCATAGACTTCGTCGAGCGAGAATTCAGCGCGCCCGACCGCCTCAACGCATTTGAGAACTTCGATCGCCCAGCCACGGCTGCCCGGAGCCTGCTCTCTCAAGAACAATGTGTTTCGCCAGTCATCGAGGATGGCCTGTCGGGACAGGAGCAAACTATCGCGAACCAGCCAAATGCGACCCGCCTGCGGAACTTGCGATAATAGGATATTGCAGCCTTGCCAGCCTGCCCGTCGCGCGTTGGGGCCAAGAGGCTTTCTCGGTTCGATGATGTTCGACGTGAAGAAGTGCTTCGGTACGACGAACAGGTCCCTTACCGCCCGCGACGCACCGTCGTAACGCATGAGCAGAAGGTTCGGATTGTCGGCGGCGGCAAGGCGTTCAATCATCGTTCGGAAGGCCCCATCCACGACCTTCTGTCCGAATGCCGTCTTCTGCGCCTTCAGCTCAAATTGCTCGTTGCAGTCGCGGCATCCGAAATCAGCGACCGGTTGGTTGTTGCGGAATTTCTCAAGGCTGACCGAGCCGCAGTTCGGGCAGAACAGATTGTCTTGGACCCACCCCTCTGACCAGACACGGGCCGTCTGCGAACCACTCTCATAGCGAGTTGCGCCTTCGCGGAATCCGACATTCATCCAGCGCCGGTCACTCATTCAGAAACCGGAAGACACTAGAAATCGCCCCGCGAAGTCTGCTCGATCTCGTTGCCGCCCGCATCCAGCGCCACGAACTGCCGCGCATCGAAATGACTTACCCCTGCGGAATTCCAGCGAATTTTGCCCTCATTGGCCTCGGCAAGTGCGCTAGCCTCGTCGGCCGAGCCCGCCTCAACCTCAGCAACGAAGTCCACGAATGCGTCTACACGCATAAGAACTTGAAATTTTGCCATTTTATTACTCCTTTGAGAATCCGTCCTTTTTGCCATTGTGATCGCAGATCGGCGGCCAACTATACATCGCGTCGCCCGATGTGTTGGTTAACAGAAGGAACGGAACGTTCCCTCTCTCCGCCCTTTCCCTTTGGACACAATCGGTGCATAGGTGAGTCACGAGGTGAGCCGCTATGCTCCGCCTTGTCGCCCAGCTGACGGCCTTCCGAAAAAAGCCTGAATGCTCAGGGCGCTAGAGGTAACGTGCGTAATGAGGCCTGCGATCTTGCAGCCTCTTTGGCCAGGGCAATTATGAACGCGATCACGCGAGATTCAGTCAGCCCGACCGGACGCCGAGCCCTCTCGTCACCCGTCCAATCCATACACTTGCGGGCTCTGGCCGCGCTTACGCGCGCCGCCCGCCTCCCAGAAGAGGTTCTACGACATGAGCAAACTCATGCTGATCGACGCGACCCACCCGGAGGAGACTCGGGTGGCCGTCGTCAACAACGGCCAGATCGAAGACTTTGATTTCGAGGCCCGCAACAAGCGTCAGCTTCGCGGAAACATCTATCTCGCCAAGGTAACCCGTGTCGAACCGTCCCTGCAGGCGGCGTTCGTCGATTACGGCGGCAACCGCCACGGCTTCCTCGCTTTCTCCGAAATCCACCCCGACTACTACCAGATCCCCAAGGAGGATCGCGAAGCCCTGCTCGCCGAAGCCGACGGTGAAGTCGAAGACGACGCCGGCGAGGATGACGAAGAGGACGCAACCGGCGCGCTCGAAAATGGCGGCGCCGAGGAGGAGGAAGAGGCCGACGATGTGGAGGAGCGCAAGAAGGCGCGCCGCACCGCCCTCTTCCAGCGCAAGTACAAGATCCAGGAAGTCATTCGCCGCCGTCAGGTGATGCTGGTCCAGGTCGTCAAGGAAGAGCGCGGCAACAAGGGCGCCGCCATCACCACCTATCTCTCGCTCGCCGGCCGTTACTGCGTCCTGATGCCCAACACATCGCGCGGCGGCGGCATCTCCCGCAAGATCACCAACGTCACCGACCGCAAGCGCCTCAAATCGATCACCGCCGAGTTCGACATCCCCGCCGGCGCCGGCCTCATCGTCCGCACTGCGGGCGCCAAGCGCACCAAGAACGAAGTCCGCCGCGACTTCGAATACCTCACCAAGCTCTGGCAACAGATCGTCGGCAAGACGATGGAGTCGATGGCGCCCGCCCTCATCCACGAGGAAGGCCATCTCGTCCTGCGCGCCGTGCGCGA